>JBFKAE010000186.1:0-5105 GCA_041621755.1 Sphingomonadaceae bacterium
ACTTGCTGGGCGCGACGCTCGGGCAGCGGCGGGCCGACATCGTGCTCGCCACCAAGTGCGGGCTGAGAACGGGCGCACCACTGACGCAATCGGGTCTGTCGGCACGCCATATTCATGCATCGATTGATGGCAGCCTGAAGCGGCTTAAGACCGACTGGATCGATCTTTATATCGCGCACCGGCCCGATCCGCTGGTGCCGCTTGAAGAAAGCCTGTCCGCGCTCGATGCCATCGTCCGGGCAGGCAAGGTGCGCTATCTTGGCTATTCCAACTGGCCTGCGTGGCTCGCCGCCTCGGCCGTCGAGATGCAAAAGGCCAATGGCTGGGCGCCGTTCATACACGGCCAGATGCATTATTCCGCGCTGATCCGCGACATTGAGCGCGACGCCATACCGATGATGGCGCATCACGGGCTTGGGCTGACGGTGTGGAGTCCGCTCGCCTTCGGCTTCCTGAGCGGGCGGATCACGCGCGACAATCTTGATGCGGACGATCACCGCTTCAAGGATCAGATCTTTACCTTCGATCTCGACAAGGGGTTTGAGCTTGTCGCTGTGCTTGAAACTGTCGGCAAAGCGCACGGCGTTTCGCCCGCGCAAGTGGCGATGGCGTGGCTGCTATCCAAACCGGCCGTGAGCAGCATCATTATGGGCGTGAGCAAGGTCGCGCAGCTTGACGACAATCTCGCCGCGCTCGATATCACGCTCGGCGATGATGAGATCGCCGCCATCGAGGCGGCCATGCCGCCCGTGCCTGCCTATCCAAACTGGTTTGAGGCAATGCTGCGCGACCGCCCGCTGGTCGACGCGCTGGCTTAGGGTCAGGATCCATTAAATGCACACCCGTGATGGTGTAAGAGCGGGATGAGCCGCGAGGAAAGGCCCTGGCGGCGTGGCATCGCCACGTTGGCACGGACTGGACGCTGCGGATCGCCCGCTATTGCGCCACAGGCCTTGCAGGACCCTGCACAGATATCTTTGCTCCATGGCGGCGTTGCTCAATTGCCCGATAGCGTTGCTATCGGGCGCATTCGCGCCTTGCCATGAACCAGACCCATCTGCGTCACGGGCGTGCATTTAATGGGTCCTGACCCTAGCTGCCCTTGAAGACCGGGTCGCGCTTTTCGAGGAAGGCGCGTGCGCCTTCGGCATGGTCATCGGTGAACAGCGTCAACTGATCATAGGCCAGCGAGGTTTCAAACGCGCCTGCCGTCATCTGTTTCAGCATCAGATTGACCGACATCTTGCCATAGGAAATCGCCAGCGGCGGCCCGGCTGCGAGACGCCGCGCATAGCCGTCGACAAAATCGTCAAGCTCCGCATCGGGGACGCAATAGTTGATCAGGCCGATCTCGGCGGCTTTTTCAGCGACAATCGGCTCGCCGAGCATCAGATATTCCTTGGCCTTGTGAAAGCCGATCAAAAGCGGAAACAAGGCCGCGCCGCCATCGCCGGGCGCAATGCCCATGCGAACATGGGAGTCGCAAAAGCGCGCGCCTTCAGCCGCGATCACCATATCGCAGGCCAGCGCGATACTGACGCCGACGCCATAGGCCGGGCCGCGCACCTTGGCGATGATGGGCTTTTCAGCGTCGAGCATGTTCCAGAACAGGCGGCGGGCGCTTTTCGTCGGTGGACGGCCTTTGCGCCCGGAGGTGTTTTCCGCATCCTGCACGGAAAGATCGGTCCCTGCGCAAAACGCATTGCCTTCGCCGGTCAGGACGACGACACGGATATCGTCATCGCGATCAACGTCGTCCCAGATCCGCTCGATCTCTTTGTGCATGGGCCGGGAAACGGCGTTCTTGCGACGCGGATTGTTGAGCGTCAGCGTTGCGACACCGTCATCCTTGCTGATCTTGATCCATTCATAGTCTTTGGGATCGATGGCGGGCATTGCTGGTCCCCTTAATGTTTATCGCGCGACACGCCCATGCGCATCGGCAGTGAAATAATGCCCTGACCAAGGCCGGTTGTATATGCGATGGGCGGGTCAGGTTCGATTTGAAAGCTGTCGAAGTGCGCGAGGATCTCCTCGAACGCAACGCGCATCTGGGCCTTGGCGAGAAACGACCCGACACAGCGATGCCGCCCGGCGCCAAAGCCGACATGCATATTCGGTTTGCGATCCGACACGACGTCTGCCGGGCACGTGAATTTGGAAGGATCGTGATTGGCCGCACCAAAGGCGATGAGAACCGAATCGCCTTTTTTCAGTTGCGTTCCTGCAAGTTCGTAGTCCTCGACCACTTCGCGGCGCAAATAGGTCGATGGCGAGGAAAAGCGCACGATCTCCTCGCTGGCAAGGTCGATCCGTTTCGGCTCGCCGCGAAGCTGGGCGGCGGCTTGGGGATTCTCTGCGATCCACTTCATCATGGTTGCAAGCGCAATTGACGTGGTATCGAAACCGCCAACGAGAATCTGCCGCACCATCGACATTTGTTCGTCAGGGGTCAGCGACCGGTCGAACGCCTTGCCGAGCAGGATCGAGGCGACAACATCCGAATTCGGATCGCTGGCGTCCGCACGGCGATCCTCCAGCACCTGTTCGGAAAAGCGCTTCAGCCTGTCGGCCGCACCCGTCGGCACCCCGCTTGCCACTTCACGGTGCAGGTCGACCACCATCTCTTCAAGCGCACCGGCATGCGCGCGCGGCAGGCGCATCAGGTCAAGCGCGACAAGGATCGGCAGTGGCCGCGCAAAGGCGCGGACAAAATCCATCGGTTCCCCGTCCGGAATCTTTGCAATCAGGCCGCGTGCAATATCGCGAATGGCCGGTTCCATGTCGCGGGCGTGGTTCGCGCTCAAAAGCGGTGCCATCAGCCCCCGATATTCCCGATGTTCGGGCGGATCGGTTTCGGCCGGAATGTGAAAGCTGCGGATCGTATCGGGCGGTGGCAGGGTAATGCCCTTGCCCGAGGCGAAAACCTGTGGGTTCATCAACACGGTCATGACATCTTCATAACGCGCGGCGACATAATAGCCGCCATAATCTTCGGAGCGATAAAGGCCATCCATCTCGCGCATGCGCGCCCAGACACACTCCGCCCCCACGCGCCCGCCCGGTGCATGAATGTCGAAAGATTCGAGAGTCTGTCCCTTGCTGGCCATCTCACTATCCATTTGTACGATTAACGCTCAATTGTATATTATTCGCACATTGAACATCGTCTGCCTGCCGCTGTCAAGTCAGTGTCGCGGCGCATAAAGGACGGCGCGATCCACCCTGTCGATTGCACTCTGGTCAAGATTGGCGAGGGTCCCTGCAAGGCTGCGGCGAAACAGGTCGAGCACACGGGTCACGCCTGCCTCTCCATCGACTGCAAGCCCCCAGAGATAAGGTCGCCCGATCAGGACCGCACGTGCGCCAAGAGCCCGCGCCTTGACGATATCCGCGCCACGCCGGACGCCGCCGTCGAGCAATATTTCGCACCGGTCCGCGACCGCATCCGCGATTTCCGGCAAGACGGAAATCGTCGCCGGTACGCTGTCGAGAACCTTGCCGCCATGATTGGAGACGATAATGCCATCAATGCCCATCGCCGCAGCCCGCAAGGCGTCGGCAGGCCGCATCACGCCCTTCAGGACGATTGGCCCTGACCATTGGCTGCGCACCCACTTCAGATCGTCCCAGCTCAAGGGTGATTTGGTCAACAGCCGCCCGGCATCTTCGACCCGCAACATCGTGCCGTCCGTGCGCCGCGGCGCATTGGGCGCAGGCATGGCAAGCCCCCCGCGCAGCAGCGACCAAAGCCAGCGCGGCCGCGCGATCGCAGATGGCGCAAAGCGCAACGCGGCAGCAAGGCTCATGGTTTCGGGCAAAGCCGGCGCCAGACGGTCGGAGGGTGCGATACCGGCAATGTCTGCCGTTACGACCAACACACGGCACCCGGCCTCGCGCGCAAGGTCCATGCACCAGGCCGCACCCGCGCGACCGTTGATCATGTAAAGCTGGAACCAGCAATCGGGGTTGGCGGCCACAATGTCGCCGACCGGGTGGCTGGACCATGTACTGACCGAAATGGGAATATCGTTGGCTGCAGCAGCGCGCGCAGCGCCAAGCTCGCCGTCGGGGTGGATGATCCGCACGAAGCCTGTGGGTGCGATCACAAGCGGCATGGCGACTTTTTTGCCAAGCAGCGTGGTTGATATGTCGGGGTGCGTTTCGGTGGGACAGGCTGGCGCATCGAACAGGATTTGCGCAAAGGCCGCGACGTTGGCGGCCATGGTGACCTCGGCCTCCTTGCCCCCTTCCACATAGTGATAAACGGCAGGCGGCAAGCGCTTGCGTGCCATCTGCCTTGCCTCCTCCACACTTCGAAACGGCACTGTCATTGCTTTGAGACCTCTTATCTGAACGGTCGACCTTGGTTCAATTTGTTTGATTATCGCTCACTTGTCCAATATATGCACAAAATGAGTCTGTCGACAGTCGCCAGTTTTGACCAAATATGCAGACATTCGGGGATAAGAGGATTGAGGATGGCGGCTATTACCGTGGTAGAAGAACGATCCGACCTGCCGTCTGCATCCTATAAAAGCTGGCTCATCGCGCTGCTTCTGGCGTTCTGTTACACGGTCGCCTATGTCGACCGGCAGATCATCAGCCTGCTGATCGAACCGATCCAGCGCGCACTCGACATCAATGACACGCAATTCGGCCTGTTGCACGGCATCAGCTTTTCGCTGTTCTACGTCGCGGCAACGCTGCCGCTCGCCTGGCTCGCCGACCATACGCGGCGGTCACGCGTGATGAGCGCAAGCGTTGCGGCGTGGAGCCTCATGACCATGCTCTGCGGTTTCGCCATGACGTTCTGGCAGATGATGCTGGCACGGATCGGTGTCGCCGTCGGCGAAGCCGGGCTGACGCCTGCCGCACTTGCGACGCTGTCCGATCGCTTCAATCGCCGCCAGCTTGCCGCGGCAACATCGATCTTCATGCTCGCCCCCTTTATCGGCGGCGGCCTCGCACTTGGCGGCGGCGGGGCAATTTATGTCTGGGCGCAGGGACTCGACCTGCAATCAAGCCAGCTTTTTGCCGCGTTCGAAGCCTGGCAAATCGTGTTTCTGGTCGTCGGCGCACTTGGCCTGATCCCGGCCCTGTTG
>JBFKAE010000187.1:0-5064 GCA_041621755.1 Sphingomonadaceae bacterium
GGACAGGAATTGCTGCTTTGCGGCACGATTGATTTCGCCGCGCATACGTTCAATCAGCCGCGCGCTATTGGGGACGATCGCAGCGACACCGCGATACCCGTTGCCGCCGCCACTACGATCCCAAACAGCGACACCGGCGAGGCGATAAAGCTTGGTGGCACCCGTTGCGGTCTGCACCGCAAGCAATTGACCGCGAAAGCTCTCATTATGTTCAGCAGCGTTGAGCATGGGAATATTGCCATCCTCGTCCTGCAACAGGGTTCCGATTGCCGTGATTGGCTCGCCAAGCAGGCCACCTGCTGGCCGACCGACAAGCGCTTCGATACTGCGTGAAATCGATGTCAGCAGACCTTTGGCATTGGTCTCCCAATACCAGTCTGTGTTGACGCGAACGAGTTCATCGCTCTGCCAATCGGCAAAGCCGCTTTTTTCGATTCCATCCAAACTGGTCGCCAAGTCGCGCATAATCCCCACAAACTTCAGATCGTTGCGGCCCTGTGTCGACACGGCAACGAAACGAAGCTGAAAATGACGTGGTTCGTCCAAAAGCTCAAGTTGAAAGCATAATTCAGTCGATTTCATGCCCGGCGAAATGGACCGGACAAGGCGTGGCGCAAGCGTATTTTCGCCAAGGCCCGAGCGGCGCTCTATGTCGAGAAACGTCTGATTTGCAAAAAGCAGTTCGCCTGACGGTGTACACTCGAAATGTGCGATGCCAAGCGGAGTCCCGATCCATTGATCAAAAGCATCAAGCGATCCGGGTGTCCGGTTGTTCGGGTCCGGAGCAAAATTGCGATGTTCGTACATGCTCATCCGACATCCTGAGAGATGACATCAATGGCATTTTGATAGTCGGTGTCGAGCTGCCAATATTGCAGAACGCGGCGCGCACCTGCGACGTCAAGATCGTCGAATAACCGCAGAATATCATTGATAATCGATGGTGGCCGCGTTGGTAATGCCGTGTTGAGGCTGTCAAGGACGAGCACCATCGATGCTGTGGCGTCGCGTGTCAGTTCAATGGCCTTTGCAAGCACGATAAAACTTTCATGGCCACGATCGGTAACGATACTCCATGCCGTTGAAAAGCTTATTTTCGCGCGTGAGGAGAGTCCGGCGGCGAACAGGCTGAGCCGCCCCTGGCGCAGTGTTTTCATGAAAAAACTGTCGGTCAGTTCACCAAGCTCTTCAAGACGACGGGCAAGCTGGAGTGCGCGGATATGAACAGACTGGTTTTCGTCATGCTCGGCCATGGCACGCTTGGTTGATCGTTCCAGCATGGGATCAAGTACAGTTTGATCAATGACGAAATTGCGCAGGATGTGACGACGCAGAATTGCCGATACCCACCAATAGATTTGACCAGCCATATCAAATGGCAGGTCATGGCGGCTGAGCAGTGGTTGCTGTAGTTGGCCGTTCCGTTTGCTTTCAACGACCAGAAGTTCCATCGCGCGGCGTGACAGAACGGTGTCGTCATTGCGGATCAGCGTTTCCAGCACATCGTCATCGCTGCCTTTGACGCCCTTTTCAACGAGGACTTCCGTGATAGACGTACTGGGCGATTCGCGAAGCGTGATCGCCATGCGATGTTCTTCGGCGCATTGCACGACGATTTTCATCAGATCGACGTCGCGAACGACGGCGCTGTTTTCAAGGATGGGCCGTACAAGCTCGATATTCTCGTCAGGAAGCTGCGCTTCGAGTTCAGGAATGTCGAGCGGTGAACGTATCAGCGCTTCCGCAAGCTGCTGGCGAATCTCCATTTCCATGGCACCAAGCAGCCGTCCGAGCACGTCGGACATCAATGCCCGCTGTTGATCGGTCAGGCGCTGATCGGTTGGCAGGAACAGATCCGCGATCGCATTGCCAAGCTCCGCCCGCGCCTCGCGCGAACGGTCGGTGGCGAGTGCGAGCAGTGCATTTACATCAATGTGCCGAAGGTCTGGCACGCGGCCCCCTTTTGAACGCGTCGATATTGTGCCTGGGAACCTAACGATACGGAGCTAAAATATGTTTAACCTTAACGCCACCTTTGAACAGAAAAGTCGTATTTTTCTAGAATCGCGACCGCCAGCCCAGTTCAAAGGCGGCTTTGCCGTCTGAAACGCCCGGCGTATTCGGGGCATCGCCATCGTAGCGCACTTCAAGATTAATATCGCCGTGAATGGTTGGCCATTCAACGCCCGCTTGAACCGTACTGAACGTTTCACGGTTCAGCGACACGCGATTGCGGCTATTGTCGGTCTTGTTGATATCGACATGGCGGTAGGTGCCATAGTAGCGGCGGTTACGGCTGTCCGTGACCGATACGCCGACGGTCAGGAGCTCGCTGTCACCGTCAAGACTATGTCCGATCGCACGGTCGCGATAGGTAAAGCCGTCCGTATAGATGAAATTATTATAGACGCTGCCGGGGTAACGGCGGCTTCCAAAAAGCTCTATGCCAAGCGTGTCCGACCATTCACCCAGCAATGTCCAGCTCGCCCCGCTTTTTCCCAAAGCACCGGAGACCTTGATCCCGCCAAGCCTTGCAAATTGTTCGATGACAATATTATCTTCGTCCTCGGCTTCCCATTCTGTGTATATCTGCGCTGAAATTGGCCCGATCATGCGTGTATAGCTGATGTCGAAGCCCGCGATCTGATTGCCCGGTTCATTGAGCGATCCGGTATTGTCGCCGTCACCAATGGCGATGACCGCGTCCTTGATCGTGCCGAATCCGCACGGGCGATTTTGGCCACAAAGCTGCAATCCGCGATTCAGGCCGATTTCAAGGCCTGGCGCAGGCTCGAACGACAGGCGCATGCCGACAATGGCCGGATCATTATAATCATTGCGCGTTTCCGTCGCGATTCCGGCGAACACGTCAAAGCGCCACGGCCCGAACCATTTCAGCACGGGAAAATTGATCGCTTCAGGCGCGAGGCGCTTGAAACCTATGCGCGGAATTGGCCGTGCGTTGGTCGAAAACAGCAAGGCACTGTCATGCCCCGGCCCCCACCACGTCTCGACATAACCGCCATAGAGCGCCCAGTTTCCAAGCCGCACTGCCGCGTGCGCAGGCTCGAAATGAAAATCATGCCCCTGCTGATCCTCGCGATAGCCAATGCCATAGGACAGATAGAGCCGACCAAGATCATGCTCCGCGCGCACGCTGGTATCGACATCCTCGCGCGCCGTATCGCCAAAGCCGCGTACAATAGCAGCCCGGTTCGTCGCGCGTGCTTTCAGTTCATAGCGCCCCGGTTGCAGGGCGCGATCCGACAAGATCTGCAAGCGCCCGACTGCGGCCTGCAAATGCGGCGGCAAGGTTTGCGCACGCGCGGCGTCAAGCCCGGCGGCAACCTGTTTCCAGGGCAGAGGCCAGGAATTGATCGGCCCACGGATAAGACCAGCGGATTTCAACAGCTCAACATCCGCGCGGACCTGATGATCTCCTGCCTCAAGCCAAGGCCCAGCGACCGCTGGCGCCGACGCAATGCTGAGACTGGCAGCGACCAGCGCGCATAAACGGATGCTCCAACCCATCGAAAATTCCCCTATTCTTCTTCGAGCCAGCGTTCGGCAATGGCTGCTGCACGCGGGTCGTCTACGTCAATCCAGTTCGCATCGCCAGTCTCTACGGCAAGCGCACGGCCTTTTTTGGAAAGCATGGCGACGCCCTGCGACAGGCTTGGCTTGTCAAGCGACGCCAAAACCTCGATCAATCCGTGGTCGATCGAAAACACACCCGTATCAAAGCCGTTATAATCCGCGATACCCTTGCCGATATGCGTAATCGCCTGCCCATCGGTCTTGACGCGCGTGACGTCATCCATATCCACCCACACATGGTCGAGACGCCGGTCGACACCAAGCAACAACGTGCCCGGCGCGGGTGTTTCCTTGGCAAGGCAGGCGTAAAGCGCCGCATCGACCAGGTGATCGCTCATCACCAACAGCGCCCGATCCTGCAACAAAGGCGCAGCGGCCAGCACCGAAACACCATTTGGTTCCGACGGATCGGCAACACGTACAAAGCTGAGATCAGAAGGCAAACCCCAGCGCTTTGCAGCGTCTTCAACCGCATCCGCGCGGTGTCCAAGCACGATGACGACATCATCGCACCCCGCCACATGCAGCCGCTCGATCACGTGCCGCAGCAGCGGCTTACCCGCAATTTCAACAAGCGGCTTGCTCGGCCCGCGCTGCTGAAGCCGACTGCCATAACCAGCGGCAAGAACGATGGCTTGCACTGTGGGGGCTAGTTCGGCTGAAGCTCGCCGACAATAAACGCTTCCAAAGCCTCATGCGCGTCATCATCTGTCGTTTGCTGGGGCGGATGCTTGCAGAAAAACGACGATGGCGGATGGATGACACCGCTTAGACCCCGGTCTTTGGCGATTTTGGCGCAGCGGATCATATCGATCGACACACCGGCGCTGTTCGGGCTGTCTTCAACCGACAGGCGCAGTTCAAGGTTCATCGGCACGCCTCCGAACAACTGGCCTTCCATGCGCAGGAAGCAGACCTTGTTATCGTTCTGCCAGGCAACATAATCCGACGGACCCACGTGGATATTCTCATCCTCAAGCCTGCGATGCGCGACGGACTGCACCGCCTCGGTCTTCGATTCCTTTTTCGATGCCAATCGCGAACGGTTGAGCATATTGAGAAAGTCGGTATTGCCCCCGGTGTTCAATTGATAGGTCCGGTCGAGCTTGACGCCGCGCTTTGCAAACAGATCTGTCAGCACGCGATGCACGATTGTCGCGCCAAGCTGTGCCTTGATGTCATCGCCGATAACCGGCACGCCGGCATCCGCAAAACGCTTCGCCCATACCGGATCGCTGGCGATGAACACCGGAATATTGTTGACGAAGGCGACACCGGCTTCAAGCGCACATTCGGCATAGAATTCCGTCGCCTTCTGGCTTCCGACCGGCAGATAATTGACCAGGACATCAGCCTTGGTCTCGCGCAGGACGTTCACCACATCGGCCTTGTCAGGCTCGGCAAGGTCCGCAGGCAGGAACGTACGATCTTCGCCATACTGGTCCATATGATCGGCGACGCCGTCCA
>JBFKAE010000188.1:0-4963 GCA_041621755.1 Sphingomonadaceae bacterium
TCGACAATCATCTGCTTGTAGCGTTGATCGGCGCGTGCTTCGGTCGTTGCGATAAAGGCGGAGCCGACATAACCGAAATCAGCGCCCATAGCCTCAGCCGCGAGGACCGCTCCGCCCGTCGCGATCGAACCCGACAACGCAAGAGGGCCATCGAACCATGCACGAATTTCCTGAACAAGCGCGAAGGGTGAAAGCGTACTGGCATGACCGCCGGCGCCTGCGGCAACCGGAATGAGGCCATCGGCACCTTTTTCGATGGCTTTGTGTGCAAAGCGATCATTGATGACGTCGTGAAAGACCAAGCCGCCGTAGGAATGTATGGCGTCATTGACGTCTTCGCGTGCGCCCAAAGAGGTGATGATGAGTGGGACCTTGTACTTCACGCAAAGCGCAAGGTCATCCATCAGCCGATCATTCGATTTGTGAACGATAAGGTTGACCGCATAAGGCGCATCCTTGTCGGTGAGCGCGCTGCTGATTTGTTTCAGCCAGTCTTCGAACTGTGCAAGCGGACGGGCGTTGAGCGAAGGAAAAGCACCAACGATGCCGGAGCGACATTGTGCAATGACAAGGTCCGGATTTGAAATGATGAATAGTGGTGACCCGATGACCGGAATGGAAAGTCGCCCCTTGAAAAGGTCAGGCATGGTCATCGTATTCTCCTTTAAACGAGCTCAGGCTGGCAGCATTTCTTTCAAAGGCGTCTCTTTGTCGGCCAGTTTTGCAGGTTCGATCGCCAAGCCTCGCTCAACAAGCGCGCGGCCCTGAATGAAATCCTTGGCGGCGTTAATGCAATCAAGTGCTATCACCTGACCACCCTTTAAATAGATAAGGCTAAAGCTACGTTCCGCCGGATCGCCGCGCAGAACTGTGTCGTCATGGTCGATAGAAAGACCAATGGTCTGTAGCTTCAAATCATACTGATTGGACCAGAACCACGGAGTTGCGGTGTAGGGCTTGGGATCGCCCAAGATGTCAGAGACGGCTGTCTTCGCGTGATCGACTGCGTTCTGGACGGATTCAAGGCGGATAACACCACCGCCAGCGAAGCGGTTGGCATGTGCGGCGCAATCACCGATGGCGTAGATGTCGGGCAGACTTGTCCGGCAGTATGCGTCGACATTGACCCCGTTTCCGCCTTCTGCGCCCGCGTCGAGAAGTGGGGCAACCGACGGGATAATGCCGATGCCAACGATGATGGCCGCGCATGCGATCTGTTCACCGCCTTCGAGCGCGACGGCGGCAATACGGCCATTTTCGACGATGAGTTCGGTAATATTGGCGTTGAGACGGATATCGACGCCCGCGTCGCGGTGCTGTTCTTCATAGAAGCGGGAAATGGGTTCGCCGGCAACACGTGCCAGCACGCGGGGAAGGGCTTCAAGGACGGTCACCTTGTGCCCGGCCTTAGTCAGAACTGCTGCAGCTTCAAGGCCAATATAACCACCGCCGATAATGGCGACGGGTGCACCGGGGGCAAGATCCGCCCGCAGCGCATCGACCTGTTCGATGGTTCGGATAACATGCGCGTTTTCGCTGTCTGCACCAGGGAGCGGCAATGTGCGTGGTGCGCCACCACCAGCCCAGATGAGGTGTTTGTAGCCCAGCGTGTCGCCGGCTGCGGTGGTTACACTGTGCGCGGTGGCATCAACGCTGGCGATCTTGGTGCCAAGAATCAGCTCGACGTTTTTTTTCTCCCAGAAATCGATAGGGCGCAGCAACAGCCGAGCGGCTTCCTTATTGCCAGCCAGATAATCCTTGGACAATGGCGGGCGATCATAAGGTGCCACATTTTCTTCGCCGACAATGGCAATGCTGCCGTCAAAATTGGCCATGCGCAGGCTGATCGCCGCCTGTGCGCCAGCCTGACCGCCGCCAGCAATCAACACATCATATGTTTTCAACATCTATCTCCGTCGAGTGGGACAAGGATCGTGGCCGTGATTTCGGCGTTTCGGGACATAGCGAGGCTTTGCCCGCTGTGCAACGATAGCCAGACATCTAGGTGATTGACCGGCTGGAACTGCGCGCCTATATCACGCCCGCCTTCAGGCGATATGCTTGCAATGTGGCGGAGTAGCTCAGCTGGTTAGAGCAGCGGAATCATAATCCGCGTGTCGGGGGTTCAAGTCCCTCCTCCGCTACCAATTTTCAGTTCAGCGATAGTTGCCAAGGAAAAAATCCCTTCCTAATAGTTTGAGGATAGTCAGTGGTTGGCAGTGATTGCCTCTGTTTGCCTGCAATCGCGCATAGTGGGGGCCTAATTTGGGGGCTTCGCAATGCTCCATAAAAAGCGAGACCCCGAATGCCGCTTAAAGGCAATCCCTATAAAATAGAGGATTCGCTGGGTTTGTATTTGCTGGTCAATCCAAAGAACGCAAGCTGTGGCGCGGCAAATACCGGATGAACTGCGTTGAACGGAAACTGTCAATGGGTTCGTAAGCAAGGAGTTGAAACATTCAACGAACGCGATAAGGCTTGTGTGCGAAGGGGAGCATAAAGTATGGCTCGTAAGATTAAAATTTCTGCTGGTGTTCTCAATATACGGCTTCATCCTCATACGCCTGAACGATACGCCGAATTTCTGAATGACGTATACAAGCTAAAAAAGCCGGTGAAGTTGCGCGGTGACCGACACGGTATGATTTCGTTGCTGAATCGCTCGGAAGCAGACGATGGTATATACAGTGGCGTAATCACTACATTCCTGGATATTGACTTTGACGGAACATGGTTTAACGCTGCTGAACTTAAAGAAGCTACCGACGAGCAGGTTTCAAAGGTAACTATACCGGAAAACCTTCATCCCAATGCGGCGCAGTTCTATTTCCAATTCAATGCAAACAGCCATAAGCTGTATTTCCAGACATATTCTTCTGGAAAGGCCCTGAGCGAGAAATCGGCCTTCTCGCTCTTTCGAAAGCTGTCCGATGATCTTGGAATTGCTCAGAAATATAATGACGTAAAAATCACCATTATTCAGAGCAAGGAGGGATTGGAAAAAATATTCGCGATTCCAGTCATTAAGGAAATCAAGATCACAATCGTCAAGCCGAATGCTGACATTTTTGCAGACGACTTCGAGGCGCAAATCGAAGCGCACCTTGCCAGTGCCCACAGCAAGAAGCTGACAATAAGCTACGAAGCTGACTCCGCGAGTTCGGTGACCCCGACTGACGAGATCAAAGCAATTAGTGCGATTGCCCTCGAAAATGGCAACGTCAAGGTCAATGGTCGCGACGATAGTGGAGCGGTCAAGCGTTCGACCGATGATCACCCGATGCAGTATCAGATCAAATACGATCCTGAGGCGATGACTGAAAATCAGGCGTTTCGGAGCATCATTCCACACGGCCATGCCGAAGGCGAGTAGGGATGGCTTCGCAGATCAAGCCATTCGTATCGCGTCTCAAGCGCTATTTCTGCGCCTACGGCGGGTGGAGAGCAATCGCTTGTTCCCCTCTATTCGTGCTAGCTGTCGTATTGACTGGTCTGGGATATAGCAACTGGATTGATGATAATAGGTGGTCGGACCTCTCGCAGTCCTTAATTCCAAATTTGTTGGGTTTTAGCCTTGGGACCTACGCGATTCTGTTCAGTCTCATGACTGGACGCCTCAAGCGGGCATTGAAGGCGGTAAAAAATGAGCAAGGTGTCACCTTTCTCGACGAGATAAACGCGACATTTTTTCATTTCATTATCGTTCAAGTTGTCGCTCTTTTGTGGGCCTTCCTCTACCAAGGCTCCGCCCTGGCGGACTTAACTCAAGTGGCCAAGCCCTATTGGTCGTGCGCTCCCACTGCATTTCGGCTTGCGCAGGCGGCGGGAGGTGCTGCTGGATACGCTTTGCTTGTTTACTCTATCTCACTGATCGTAGCTTCTGCGCTCGCTGTCTATCGCTTGGCACTAATCGTTGATCCGGTAGACGAATGAACGATTCCGTGAATACAGGCGTTACGATGAATCTCATCAAATCCAAGAAGCGCGTTGCCGATCATGGAGAAGTTTTTACGCCGCCTTGGCTGGTTGAGAAGATGCTCGACCTTGTGAAGGGCGAATCCGAGCGGATTGATGCGCGTTTTCTTGAACCGGCTTGCGGCAGCGGAAATTTTCTTGTGCCAATCCTGCAGCGCAAGTTGGCCGCAGTGGAATTGAAATTCAGCAAGTCGGACTTTGAAAAGCGGCACCATGCGCTGCTTGGGCTAATGTGCTGTTACGGGATCGAGTTGCTTGAGGACAATATCGTGGAATGCCGCGCCAATATGCTGGGGGTGTTCGCAGATTATCTCGAGCTGGATCAGGCCGATGAGTTTTATCGCGCGGCCTTTCACGTCCTTTCCCTCAATCTTGTGCATGGGGATGCGATGAAGATGCGCGCGATTGATGATGCGCCGATAAGCGTGGTTGAATGGGGCTATCTGGGCAATGGGAAGTTCCAACGGCGTGACTTCCGGCTTGATGTACTGACCGGCATGGCGAGTTTTAGCGCCGAGGATTCGCTGTTTTCCGGGCTGGGCAAGCATGAGATTTTCACACCTGCCCAGACATACCCGCCGATGAGCGTGCGCGATCTTGCGACGGCAAATGATGGAACAGGGGTAGCCACATGATAGAAAAGGCCAGCTTTGTGCTGCGTGGGCGCAACCCCGATGTGCTTACCTGCATCGCCAATTTGTCGAATGATGAAGTTTTCACTCCGCCAGAATTTGCCAATCGGATGTTGGACACGCTGGCAGAGGCATGGGCAGCGGATAATGACGGTGCGAGCATCTGGGCCGAAAGTTCGGTCCAGTTTCTGGATCCGTTCACGAAATCCGGTGTGTTTTTGAGGGAGATTGCCAAGCGGTTGATAACTGGCTTGGCCAATGAAATCCCCGATTTGCAGACCCGTGTTGACCATATCCTGACACAGCAGGTTTTCGGTATTGGCATCACACGGCTGACCAGCCTGCTGGCGCGCCGA
>JBFKAE010000189.1:0-4949 GCA_041621755.1 Sphingomonadaceae bacterium
CGTTATCGGCGCCGGTCCTGGTGGATATGTCGCGGCGATCCGCGCGGCGCAAAACGGCCTGAAGACAGCGTGCGTCGAATCGCGTGAAACGCTTGGCGGTACCTGTCTCAATGTCGGGTGCATTCCTTCAAAAGCGCTTCTCCATGCCTCCGAACATTATGCGCATGCTGTGCATGGCGATCTTGAAAAGCTGGGCATCAAACTGGGTAAGGTCACGCTCGACCTTTCCGCGATGCAGGCCGAAAAATCAAAGGCCGTCGAAAGCTTGACCGGTGGTATCGAGTTCCTGTTCAAAAAGAACAAGGTTACGTGGCTGAAGGGCAAAGCGAGCTTTGAAAGCGCGCATCAGGTCCGTGTTGGCGACAAGACAGTCAGCGCGAAATCCATCGTGATTGCAACCGGCTCTTCTGTCACGCCGCTGCCTGGAGTCGAGATTGACCAGAAGATTGTCGTCGATTCGACCGGTGCGCTTGCACTTGCGAAGGTGCCAGAGCATATGGTCGTCATTGGCGGCGGCGTCATCGGGCTTGAACTCGGCTCGGTCTGGATGCGGCTCGGTGCCAAGGTGACGGTGGTTGAATATCTCGATCAGATATTGCCCGGCATGGATGGCGACGTGCGCAAGGAAATGGCGCGCACCCTTAAAAAGCAGGGCATGGTCTTCAAAACCGGAACCAAGGTAACCGGCGTTAAAACCACCAAAGGCAAGGCCGTGGTGACTGTCGAGCCGGCTAAGGGCGGGGCGGGCGAAGACATTGCCTGCGACAGCGTTCTGGTTTCGATCGGGCGGCGTCCGAATACCGATGGTCTGGCGCTTGAAAAAGCGGGCCTCAAGCTCAATGACCGGGGCCAGATCGAAGTCGATCACAAGCTCAAGACCAGCGTTGATGGCGTCTATGCGATCGGCGACGTGACGCCCGGGCCGATGTTGGCGCACAAGGCCGAAGATGAAGGCATCGCCGTTGCCGATAATATCGCCGGGCGTGCAGGCTATGTGAACCACGACGTCATTCCCGGCGTCGTTTATACGATGCCCGAAGCGGCCGGTGTTGGAAAAACCGAAGACGAGTTGAAGGCTGATGGTGTGACTTATAAGGTCGGCAAATTCCCGTTTCTTGCCAATAGTCGCGCCAAGACCAATCATGACACAGATGGCTTTGTCAAAGTCATCGCAGATGCGTCAACCGACCGGGTACTGGGCGTTCACATTGTCGGTAGCCTTGCCGGCACCATGATCGCCGAGGCTGCACTCGCAATGGAATTCGGTGCGTCGTCCGAGGATATTGCGCTCACCTGCCACGCGCATCCAACGCATTCAGAGGCGTTGAAAGAAGCTGCCATGGCCGTTGAAGGAAAGCCGATACACGCCTAAAATCAGAAAGGTTTTCTTTCAATTCCGGCGGCTGCGCGATAGGCGTTCTTGCGGCCTTCGGCAAGGCAGATGGCGTGTTCGACGTCGCCCTTGCGGCGCGCGTCGGTGCAGTTCGATTTGACCTCGCGATCAATGCGTGTGCTGATAAGAGGATCGCTAAGCGGCTGGACACCGACACGCTGTTGGGTCGTGGCAGGAATCTGATCCAGCGTGACCGCGAAAACGGGCGCTGTGGGCGCTGCAAACAATGCCAAGAATGCCGTGGCCAAAAGTCTGATCTCAAACCTGGTGGTCATGCGGTAGTGTCCCGAACCGTTCGTACAAGGCCCCCACGGTGGCCCTACCGCTGCCTCATACTAAAGTCAGGTTGGTAAATATTGTATAAAGGCGACTACTTCGCGACGAACCAATCGATCCACGCTGGCAATTTCTTCGGCATGGTCACCGGCCCGGCAAAAACGCCTATACAGGCGACGCAGCGAACCTGAGCTGATGGTCCCGCCGCAATCGAGCCCGCCGCACTGATCGCGGAGAGCGCGCGCATCTGACCCATGCGGGTCAGGCGGGCTATGGCGTCGGCGGGCGCGGTTTCCTGACTTTCGTCGCCGAACATGCTGTTCAACACCTGTAGTGGCAGTGACGGTCTGGCCTTGATGTCAACGGTCCGCACTTTGTCGGGGTCAAGCCCGGCACGCTTTGCCGCAGCCGAGACGGCATCATCAAGTCCGCCAAGGTGATCGACAAGATTCAACTGGTGTGCGGTTCCGCCATCCCAGACATGGCCTTGGCCGATCTCATCCACGCGTTCGATGCTCAGCCCGCGCGCGGTTCCAACAAGGCGTGTAAAGCGGCTGTAAATATTCTCGACGGAGGCTTGCAGGAGCGACCGGACCTCGGGTGTCAGCCCCTTCAGTACATCGGGTTCGCCGCTATAGGGTGTGCTTTTTACACCGTCGGCATTGATGCCAAAATCTGCAAGTGTGCGGTTAAAGGTCGGGATCACTGCAAACACACCGATAGACCCGGTAATGGTCGCGGGCCGTGCGTAAATTTCATCTGCTGCGGTCGCAATCCAATAGCCGCCCGAGGCTGCAACAGGTCCGAACGAAGCGACGACGGGAATTCCCCTCGATTTTGCGACACTCAGCGCTTCGCGGATCTGTTCGGATGCCGTTACCGACCCGCCCGGCGAATCAATACGCACGACCAGCGCCTTGATGTCATCATTGCCGAGCGCATCCATGATCAGGTCTGAAATCGTCTTGCCGCCGGCCATACCCGATGGCGCCTCGCCGTCGATGATCTCGCCCGATACATAGACAATCCCGACGGCATCGCCGCCAAGGATGGCAGGGCTTTTCCCGCGTGTATATTGCGCAAAGGCGATGCCGTTATAATCGCCCGGCGTATCGCTGATACCTTTGCCATATTTCCCGGTCAGCATGTCTTCGAATCCGGCACGCGTTCCAATTTTGTCGATAAGACCGGCTTTCAGTGCAGCCTGTGCAAAATCATTGTTTGCTGAGGCAAGATACGGCGGCAAATCCGACATATAGCTACGGACGTCTGCGGCGCTGCGTTTCCCGTCAACATCGCTCAGCCATGTCTCCCAAAGCGCATCGACAAGCGTCTGATTGGCTGTGCGTGCCTCGTCCGATGCTTCGTTGCGGACAAAGGGTTCAACGGCGGACTTGTAGGTGCCGACGCGGAAGACATTGACGTCGATGGCCAGCTTGTCGAGCGCGTTCTTGAAATAAAGATTGGAGCCACCCGGACCGCTCAGCAGTACCGCACCAAGTGGATTGAGCCAGACCTCGTCGGCATAGGCGGCAAGATAATAGCCATCGTCGAGATAGGCCGAGGAGAACGCATAGACTGGTTTTTTCGCCGCGCGAAACCGGCTGAGCGCTTCGCCGATCGATTGCAGGTTGGCAAGACCGCCACCCCAAAAGCCATCAAGATCGAGCACCAGAGACTTGATGCGTTTGTCCCCTGTGGCCCTGTCAATGGCGCGCACGACGCTTGCCGTTTCAATTTCGCCGGGCATTGCGGGCGCACCACTCAATAAGGCGAGGGGGTCCGGTTCGCGGGCCTGATCAACGATGAAGCCTTGCAGGTTAAGGACAAGGGCGCTGTTATTCGGGATTTTTGCGGGGGCACTACCCTGCTGCGCCACATAAAAAGCGTACAGAATCAACAAAAGAAAGAGCAATGCCAGCCCGTCTTTTACGCCAACAAGGAACCGCCAAAATCCGCGAATGAGTGCCATTTATAGATCCTAAGCTACTTTAGCCCTTGATGTAGACCCGATTCTGCGTAAGTCCAGCATACGTCTTTTTCATGGTTTCAAAAAAAATCATGTTCGCGCCGTTGACAGTGCGGCTCTGCAACCACATATCCGCTCCCGTTGGCACTCTTCCTGTTTGAGTGCCAATCTTATTTTCAGACCTGAAAGAAGAGGGTGACAGACATGAAATTCCGTCCTCTGCATGATCGCGTACTGGTACGCCGCATCGATGCTGACGAAAAAACCGCCGGTGGGATCATCATTCCCGATACGGCCCAGGAAAAACCGCAGGAAGGCGAAGTCGTCGCTGTCGGCGGCGGCGCAAAGAATGAAGATGGCAAAGTCTCGCCGCTTGATGTCAAAAAGGGTGATCGCATCCTCTTTGGCAAATGGTCGGGGACCGAAGTCAAGATCGACGGCAAAGATCTCATCATCATGAAGGAAAGCGACATTCTGGGCATTCTCGCCTGAACGCGCGCTTCCAATTTGCAAGACATTTAGAAAGGTAGTCAATCATGGCAGCCAAAGACGTAAAATTTGGGCGTGATGCCCGCGAACGCATCCTTAGGGGTGTGGATATTCTTGCCGACGCCGTCAAAGTCACGCTGGGGCCAAAGGGCCGTAACGTCGTCATCGACAAAAGCTTCGGCGCGCCGCGTATCACCAAGGATGGTGTAACGGTCGCAAAGGAAATCGAACTTAAGGACAAGTTCGAAAACATGGGCGCACAGATGGTGCGCGAAGTGGCTTCGAAAACCAACGACATCGCCGGTGACGGCACGACGACGGCAACGGTTCTTGCACAGTCGATCGTACGCGAAGGCATGAAGTCGGTTGCAGCGGGCATGAATCCGATGGATCTGAAGCGCGGCATCGACCTTGCTGTTACAAAGGTTGTTGCAGACCTTGCCAAGCGTTCAAAGCCAGTCAAGGGTACGGCCGAAATCGCACAGGTCGGCACGATTGCCGGCAATGGCGACAAGGAAGTCGGCGAAATGATCGCCAAGGCGATGGAAACCGTTGGCAAAGAAGGCGTCATCACCGTCGAGGAAGCCAAGGGTCTCGTATCCGAGCTCGAAACCGTTGAAGGTATGCAGTTCGACCGTGGCTACCTCTCGCCTTACTTCATCACCAACCCTGAAAAGATGTTGGTTGATCTCGAAAATCCATACATCCTTATCCACGAGAAGAAGCTGACCAGCCTGCAGGCTATGCTGCCGATCCTCGAAGCCGTAGTGCAAAGTGGTCGTCCGCTGCTGATCATTGCAGAGGATATTGAAGGCGAAGCGC
>JBFKAE010000190.1:0-4858 GCA_041621755.1 Sphingomonadaceae bacterium
TGCTCGCCGATATCCTGGCCGAACTGAAGGCGCTTAGGTCTGAAGTTGCCGAACTGCGCGCATCCCCAAATTCCGCCTCCAATGAAGGCGCAAAAATTAACATGGGTGATCGAAAAAATAGCCCTGAACGCCTGAAAATAGAAATTGCGTCTCTTACTGAAGATCGGGACTATTACGAACGCAAGGCCAAAGAGCGTAAGCTGGAACTGCAGGTCGTGCGCGCCAAACGCAAGTCCGCCGTCATACTGGCACGGAAACGCAAGCCGGCTTCGCTTCGTGCCGTGGACTGCGAACGCGCCGATGCAGCAGAGGCCAGGGTCCGCCTGCTGACGCGCGAGATCGAAAGCCTGCAACGCGGCAACCTGCTTGCCTCTGTCGCGCGCATTCCGGTCGTGCCGGTCAGTTATAACCGGATCGCAGCATGATGCAGCTATCCTACAGCTATGGCGGGGGCGTTTCGCTCCCGCCCGGCACCTTCCCAGATCCGCCAGTGCGCGAACGCAAGCCCGATCCCGGCCCGTCGCTGTGCCAGCTTTGCACGAATTGGTCAGCAACATTGTTTCCGGTGGGTGACGCGATTATCGAGGAAAAGCACGACGGCATTCGCGCGCTCTGGATACGCGATGCGCTTGTGTCGAGAAATGGCTTGCCGCTCGTCGCTGCGCAGGATCTTGAACCGATATTGCGCGTACTTGAAAGCCGCTTTGGCGAACCGATGATGTTCGACTGCGAATATGTGGAAGCCGGCGGCATTGATGCAACGCTCGCGACCTGGCGAAGGCCAGGCGGCAAAGGCACACTCCACATCTTCGATGCCGTTCCCTTGCGCGTCTGGGACGGGTATGAGGACGGGCCGACATTGATAGATCGAAAGATCAGGTTTGCCGATATCATGGCAGTATCCGAAGTCACTGCAGGCGATCTCAGGATCGAACTCGCGCAGTGGCAAAGCTGCCCCGATGCGGACTTTGCAGAAAGCATGGCGCAGGACGTCTGGGCGCGTGGCGGCGAAGGCGTCGTCGTCAAGCGCGCGTCCGGTCGCTATCAGTGCCGAAGGTCACGAGACTGGCTCAGGCTCAAGCAGACGATCACCTATGACATGGTTGTCGATGACGTAAAGCCGATGAAGGATGATCCCGATGCGCTTGGCGCGATCGGTGTCAGGTTCGGCAATCGCAAGTGCTGGGTTCATGCCGGTTTTACCGACAAGGAAAGACGCATATTATGGGCAATACGTGATCAGGTCATTGGCCGCATTGCCGAGATCGCTTGCATGGGCGCAACGGCAACGGGCGCGCTTCGGTCAGGGAGGTTCTTAAGATGGCGGACGGACAAGAGTGGATCGGCCTAATGCAGAAGTCAGAACCCACAATTGGTACGCTCGATTTTGTTCTCGATATGCCGTCGGAAGTGCTTGGCATGTTGCGAGCAGCAAACCGACCCGTTTCAAGCCTGTTCCATATATCCGACGCGATAGAGGCCATGAAGCGTGGAATGGATTTCGTCGTTCGCATCGACGGGAAGGAATATGTGCGGTTCAAGCCGAGCGATATTGATAAGATGAGCCGCATGATCGAGGGCACGTCAAACTGATATGAAACGCCGGTTTTTGGCTTATTTTCAGTTTATAGACTGCAAAAAATGAGGCGAATACTCTTTTATATTCAATATTCTATAGCGAATAAACTGAAACACAGACTGAAACAGAAATAATTTCACTTTGCCCCAAAGAAAGTTTTTTTCGGGGTTTTTGGCAAAAACGAAAGGACAGGACTTTGACAGATACAGACATTGAAACCGTGGAATTTGCGCAAAAGGATGCGCCGGATATTGTCATCACCGGGCGGCTCATTGCCGATGCCGACAGCCGGGATTCGGGTCGCGGCAGCAAGTCGCAGGCGCGCGAGCGCTGGACCGAACTGCATGTCTATGAACTCGCGTCAGGCGATTGGGTCGCGGTCAGTATCGGCATGTCGGACAAGGGCGGCGAGAGCGATGTTGCCACCGCGCAAACAATATTAAAGGGCGATGTTGCCGACATGCGCAATGCGGCCATGTCATTCTTCGGCTGGACTTGGCTTGCCAAGATGCTTGCGAAGGAAGCCGGCTGGGACGTGCGGAGGATCTTCAAATGATTGGCGGCGTACTCTGGACGATCTTTTTCACCGGGCTCTACGTCGCCTGGTGCATGTGGACCGACACGATGAACATGATCGCGCTTATCGTCATCACGTCGCCCATTTGGGGCGCGGCGCTCTTTGGCATTCTCATGGGCGGGCTCAAGCTCTGGTGCCTGTGGGAAGAGTGGAGCGGTGCCGTTGATCGCGGCATTCGCGAACGTGCAATGCAGGGCAATGAGGATGCTGCTATGGCTGAGTGGCAAGGTTGGGGACGCAACAGGGCAGAGATCAGGACGCCGCCAGATCCGCTCGATCGCTTCCTGCCCGAGAAGCGCGAACGTGATCCAGATGAAGGGTTGACACACGCTGAGCGCATCGCGCGGATGCGGGATGAAGTGCATGGAGGGGGCGTGCTACGGCTATCCTGCTATGTGTCGTAAATGTGCTCGAGCCGCAGGCTAGTGTGGCTCGGAGTGATTCCGACGTGGGACGAACTGGCATGACTGATGACAGAATATTGCAATTCAGTTTGCAGAACGCCAAGAGCTTTAGACAACCCGAAATTCGACTATATTGCTTCATTAAGGGGGAGTGCTGTTGTTGACTTTATTTCGGAGAGAGCGACCATGGAGTTGATTTCCTGAACGCCAGGCACTTGAGAGAGTTTATCGAAAAAGAAGCGCTCATAGGCTTCGATATCTTTGGTGACGATCCGCAACATGAAATCCACTGCACCCATCATCACGAAGCAATCCAACACTTCGGGAAATTGGTGGATGGCATCGGAAAACTCTGCCAGATTTGAACGCCCATGGGCCGTCAGCTTCACTTCAGCAAACACTTGGGTATTGAGACCTAATTTGCGGCGATCAAGTAGCGAAACTTGAGCGCGGATGTACCCGGCTTCCTTTAGCCGTTGAATTCTGCGCCAGCACGGTGTCTGGGATAATCCCACAATTTCGGCAATTTCAATACTGGGGCGCGAAGAATCGGCCTGAAGTGCGGATAGAATCTTGCGATCTAGGTCGTCGAGGGCGTCTTGCATAAAAATTACCAATAAATCATATCAAATAGAATTTATATGCAAATTATAGACGTATATAAGAAAATTAGCAATTTTTATCAGGAGGCTTCCTGCTACTTTCTCGGCGGGGAGAGAAGCGATGATCCAGACGCAATCCAGTCACGACGATTGTCAAAATTGGCGCATGAAGATGCCTGTATGTGTCGAAGCAGATTCTGATATGATTGAAAGATGCAGTTTTAAGATATCAACGGCTGCAACCTCGCAGGCTTTGCTTCGCGTGCTTGGGCTGTTTGCGGCACGTGACATGGTGCCGACGGCTATCAGATCTCAACTTTGCGGGCATCGCTTGTCCATAGAAATCGATCAAAACGACATTAGCCGACAAGCTGCGGAATTAATCTCGGAGAAGCTGCGGGCCTCGGTCCTTGTGCGCCGTGTTGATCTAATAATTCACTGAAATCAGTTTTTGGAACAGAATATCATGCTGAGAAACAGCCCGGGATTGCATGTGCCAGAGCCGTCGTCGCGACCCGGCGACAAACCAGATTTTTCGCGGCTTTCAATATCTGCTGCCGGCGCGAGTATTCGGCCGCCAGTCGATGTCAGTGCCGATGAAGTCCGCGATCTTCCGTTTCAACTGATCCGCGTTCTTGATGATGATCAGGTGCCGACCGGGTCATGGAATCCAGATCTTGACGTAAATTCGCTTCTGGACGGACTTCGGGCAATGATGCTGACCCGTGCCTATGACAACCGGATGGTGCGTGTGCAACGTCAGGGCAAAACTAGTTTCTATATGAAATCGACCGGGGAAGAGGCCGTCGCCGTTGCTGCTGCCATGGCGCTCGATCGTAATGACATGTGCTTTCCGACATATCGTCAGCAGGGTCTGCTTATTGCGCGAGATTGGCCACTTGTGGAAATGATGAATCAGGTTTTTTCGAACAGCAAGGATCGGTTGAAGGGTCGGCAGATGCCGGTTTTTTACTCTAGTCGCGAAGCCGGTTTCTTTTCCATTTCCGGTAATCTGGGCACGCAATATAGTCAGGCTGTGGGTTGGGCCATGGGCGCAGCGGCAGATAATGACCCTCGTATATCAGCTGCCTGGATCGGTGAAGGGGCGACCGCCGAAGGCGATTTTCATTATGCTTTGACCTTTGCAAGCGTTTATCGGGCGCCGGTCATATTGAATATCGTCAACAACCAATGGGCAATTTCTTCATTTTCCGGCATAGCTGGTGGTGAGCAGACCACATTTGCAGCGCGTGGTCTGGCATATGGCATTCCTGCTTTAAGGGTGGACGGGAATGATTATCTGGCCGTTTATGCCGTAACGCAATGGGCTGCCGAGCGTGCGCGTCTTGGTCATGGCCCGACAGTCATCGAACTCTTTACGTATCGCACCGAAGGGCATTCAACATCGGATGATCCCAGTAAATACCGCGCTTCGGACGAAGGGATGATATGGCCGCTTGGCGATCCTATTGATCGGTTGAAATCCTGTCTTGTCAGACTGGGGCACTGGTCAGAGGAAGCGCATTCCGACTTGCAGAAGCATGTCGACAACTCCGTTCTCGCAGCGATCAAAACTGCAGAACAGTACGGCACATTACATCAGGGCAGTCGACTGGATCCGACCTCCATGTTTGAAGACGTGTACAAGGAAATGCCCGCGCACCTCGTTGAGCAGCGTAACATGATGATGGACACA
>JBFKAE010000191.1:0-4837 GCA_041621755.1 Sphingomonadaceae bacterium
CTTTCCAAGACGGCGAGAAAGGTCCACCTTTTGCCTCAGCAAAAATGTCCTCACTTTTTATAATAAATGATAAAAGTGTTGACTCTTTTTGGATATCATGGCTAGGCTGGCACCAAGGTTTCTACGCAATCACAAAGACTGCCAGGCGGGTTTCAAAGCGATGTTCTGGCCCAGGGAGGAATACGCGATGTCATCCAAACCAGTTCAGGTCGCCACCGACCCCAACGCATCTGTGCGCGCGCCGGGCGCGCAGGCTGAGGCAGATCGCATGCTGGCCGCAGTGCGCGATATGATACCGCAGCTTCGCGCGGAGGCAGGCGAGGTGGAAGCGCTGGGCCGCCCGTTGGAAGGCACAATTCGCAAGCTTCATGACATCGGCGTCTTCAAGATGACGGTTCCGGTTGAATATGGCGGCTATGCGCTCACCTTGAGCCAGATGGTCCCGGTCTTTGCCGAAATCGCCAGAGGCTGCGGCTCGACGGCATGGGTGGTATGGGTAACGACCGCCGGAACGCAGTGGATGACGGCCTATTCCCACCAGTTGCAAAAGGAAATGTTCGATCCGGACTGGATCGGCCCCTATCAGTCCGGCGCGATGAATAAAGGTGGCCCAGGCATCGCACGCAAGGTCGATGGCGGCTATATGCTAAGCGGGAAATGGCCGTGGGCAAGCGGCTGTTATTATACGATATTCCACACGATGGGAGCGCTTGTCGAACGCCCGGACGGGACAAAATACCCTATCATCTGTCAGGTGCCCCACGCGGAAATCGAGATCATCGACGACTGGGATGTGGTCGGCATGCGTGGCTCCAGCAGCAACACCATTACGCTGCGTGACAAAGAAACCTTCGTGCCCGAACATCGCGTGATCCAGACGATGGACCTGTTTGCCGGCAAGCGCCCCGAGCCTGTCCCCGCAGGTCTGCTTTATGACATCAACCTTATCCAGGTCACGACCGTAACATATATCGCGCTTGGCCTTGGCCTAGCCCGCGCCGCCATAAACTGCTTCGAAGAAACGATCGCCGGGCGCGGCATCACGTTCACGACATATCAAAAACAGATTGAAGCGCCCATCACCCACCTGCAACTGGGCGAGGTCTATTCGAAACTCATGGCGGTAGAAGCCATTTCAGAGCAACTGTGCAGACGCGTAGAGGGTGACGCGGCCAATAAAGTCCCGCAGAAACCGATAGACAATTCGCGGACGCGCTGTTCCACGGCCTATGCCTTGACGTTGTGCGAGGAGATCGTGACCACGTGCATGCGCGCCTGCGGTGCCTCGGCAATCCGTTCGGACAATGCGATCCAGCGGGTCGCGCGCGATATCAAGCCTGTCACCCTCCACGGCCAGATGAACATCGACACGGCCTTCGAGGATTATGGACGTATCCTTGCCGGTTTGCCGGGCTTTCAGGAACCACCAAAAGCCGCCAAGCATTAGCGGCGGCCGGACGACACGACATTCCTGCGAGGGGCAGAAGCAAAAGAATGACCAACTATATAGTGTACGGCACACCCGGCACATGCGCGCGCGTCACAATGATCGCAATGGAAGAGGCCGGGATTCCCTTCGAAGCGCGCCTTGTGCGCATCATGATCGGCGAACAGCGTTCGCCTGAATATCTGGCGCTTAATCCCAAAGGCAAAGTCCCGCTGCTGCTCGTCGATGGGACGCCAATGACCGAAAATGTGGCGATCCTGCTTCACCTTGCCGAAAAATTTCCCGATGCGGGGCTTTTGCCCGAAACCGATGAAGGCGGCCGTTCTTCTGCGATCGAGGATATGTGTTTCTGTGCTTCAACACTGCACCCGATTGTGACACGGATCGCATTGCCGCACTTTTTTGTCGATGGCGAAGAGGCGCAGAAATCCTTACGTCAAAAGGCTATCGATGCCATGTTACCCAATGTTGCGCTTGTCGAGAAGCGGCTGCAGCAAGGTGACTGGTGGTATGGTGACCGCTGGTCTGCTCTGGATGCTTATTTCTTCTGGGTGTGGTCGCGCATAGCCAGCAATGGCTTTCCCGTTCAGGATTTTGCGGCCTGCGTCGAGCACACAAAAAAGATGGAAGATCACCCATCGGTGCGCCGGGCGCTGGCGCGCGAAGGCGCTATGGTGCAGCAGTTGAAAGCAGAAGGCCTGCCCTTTGGCCCTCCGCCTACGGGGCGATAACAGGAAAAGCACACCGCCACCAATCTCCCCGCTGTTAAAATTTGCCATTGCCTGCAGGATCTTAACATCGCATATATGGCGGCGGTGCCACCACGCACGGCACTGGGGATTAGTACTCCTCCACAAGCGGTTGATGCTGACCGTAACAGCGTCACACTCCTTGTCCTTATGGTCGGGGAGCCTGTGGCGTATGTTCAGGGCTTTCGGGCCTAAAGGCCATAGGGCCGACTTGTGCGGTGTACTAACTCCCCGATCACCAAGGGATCAGGTGTGAAGTCGAAGCGGGGGCGTCCCGCATCGGCTTCCCCCGGGGAGACGTCGAAAATGGCACTGGGTGCTTTCCACCAGGTTACGGGCATATTGCATCAGGAAAACGGCCAACATGTCCTGCGCATGGATCACGGCAATTACTGGCAACTGGATATCCTGTCGGATGTCGAAAACCTCATGGGTCACAAGGTCAATGTCGAAGGCATTCAATCCAGTTTCGACATGCTCGACGTGCATCGCATCTGGAAACACGGCGACATACGACCATTATCGCCGTGGGAAAGCCTCGAAAACATCATAAGAATGTTGCGCCGGGGGTGACGGCCCTTCCCCACCCCACACAAAACCCCATCATCCCGAACGCAGTCGAGGGACGCACGATGTCGCTACCGCCCTGCGGTCCCTCGACCTCGACTACGCTCGGGATGATAAGACCGGGTGCAGAGGCGCCCTAACCGTCATTCCCGACCTAACCATCATTCCCGTCATTTGCACCATCCCACCATCTTATCGCCACACCCCACCCCCACTGTCATTCCCGCGCAGGCGGGAATCCATTCGCACCCGCAACGCATCACAAAGGTCCAGAAATCGAATAAAACGGCACGCCCTAATGGATCCCCGATCCAGTCGGGGATGACAAACACGATATTGTGGCCCCTTCCACGCCCCCTTGCACATATTATAGGAATCCCTATAATTATTGACATGGGACAAATGAATATTTCGATTACCGAACCGCTGAAAAACTGGTGCGAGGCTCGCGTCGCCGAAGGCCGCTATAGCAGCACCAGCGATTATGTCCGCGATCTGATCCGGCGTGATCAGGACGAGGCGATGAAGCTCGCCCAGTTGCGCGCCGAAATCGCCAAGGGCGACGCCAGCGGGATCAGTGATCTGACACTCGACGACATCGTCACCAAAGCCCGGAAACGCACGAAATCAAAATCAGTGAATGACTAAGCTACGCCTGTCGCGTGCAGCGGCAGAAGATCTGGAGCGCATCGCGCAAGATGGCGCGGAAAGATTCGGTCCGGAGCCTGCAGCCGACTACGTCGCATCGTTCCAAAGCAGCTTTAGCCTGCTGCAAACCTATCCGCACGCTGGCCGTGAACGCGAAGACATCCGCCCCGGCCTCCGCTCCCGCCCTCACCGCAGCCATGTCATTTTCTATGATGTCACCGGATCAACCCTGACCATTGTGCGTGTGCTGCATGGCGCGATGGATGTGGGCGGTACAATTGGCTGAGAGGAAAGATCGCGCCGGAGATGAGCCCCCCGCCAAACTGCCATCATCCCTCGACTACGCTCGGGGAAAAAATAAGTTTTTCTCACCCCACCCCCATGTCATTCCCGCGAACGCGGGAATCCATTCGCACCCTCAACGCACAAGATGTCCGCGTGAATTACCAAGGCGGCAAACCCGAATGGATTCCCGCCTGCGCGGGAATGACAAAGGAGGGGGAAAGTATGGCCCCGCAATTGGAACAGCATAACCAGCGCATTTAGAGCATGATTCAATTTATTGATTTAAATAGATAAAATCAGAAAACAGCTAAACACTTAGGCTTGCAAGTTATAAGATTATAGACGACGTTTGATGCTTGACTGGATGATGGCTTCTTTCACGCGCTAACGGACGGAGCCATTGCGGCAAAGACCTTGTCGAAACGTTCATTGGGTTTCGCAGTCATCGCGTTCACTTTCCGTATCTTCCGATCTCGTTGTTGAGGCTTGCAATTTTCTCCTCGGCGAGATCGGCGGCGCGCTGGAAGAATGTGTAGTCTTTCCAGACCTGATAATAGGTCATTTGATAGCGTTCTCGTTCTTGCGGATTCGCAAAACCTCTCTCGTCAGGAAATGCCTTCGTTTTCTCATGGTCAGGCATAATCCATTCCAGACCGTAGGGACGCATGACTTCAGAAACCCGCGCTCGCTTCTCGGTCATCATGCCCCATACACCTAGTGAAACTTCATCTTGCCGTGCACCACTTGCTTTTTGTTCCAGTGCGCTCATCAGCCCTGCCATATTTTCTGCAGTTTGCTTCATAAATGGCAATTCATTCTCAAGCCTCTGCCGGTTTGCAATGAGGATGTTCAATTTGGCCGCAGGTTCATTATTACTTCTAGTCGCAGAAGAATATCCGCTCATTACACGATTCAAGCCTTCTAAGGCTTCATCGCTCCACATAGCTTTCGGTTTTTTGGACTCTTCATTCTGCGCTTCCGCGCCATTAATGGTAACTGGCCCATTAAATATTCCGCTTAAATTATGCGCTCCATGACCTAGCGTTTTCTGTTTCGTGAATGTGCCGTTTTCAAAGTCGGTATCATCCACTGGCCAAAATGCCCAGGCCAGAAGAGCGATGCATGCTGTCATCAACAGCCA
>JBFKAE010000192.1:0-4826 GCA_041621755.1 Sphingomonadaceae bacterium
ATCCCGCGACTTCGGCATCGCTTGCCTTGGCTGAAAAATCTGCCCAACTGACATAGCGTCCGCGCGGAATGACCAGAACATGCACCGGCGCCTGTGGGTTGATGTCGTAAAAGGCGAGCGCGAAATCATCTTCGTAGACCTTGTCGCAAGGGATAGCGCCCCGCAGAACTTTCGCGAAAATATTGTCATCATCATAGGGCGCGAGCGCGGCGACAGCCATGTCAAACTCCTTATTTTGTTGTTTTTCTTGCGGCTTTTTCTGCAATGCCGGACATGCCCTCGCGGCGCGCGAGTTCTGCATCAATGTCATCGGGGGTGATCCCGGCATCGACCCAAAGAACCGACAGATGGAAAATCAGATCGGCGCTTTCGGCGATGATGGCCGCGCGGTCACCTTCAACTGCGGCGATGACGGTTTCAATAGCCTCCTCGCCGACCTTTTCAGCAACTTTGGCGCGACCTTTCGAAAGCAGACGCGCGACATGACTGCTGTCGGGGTCGGCGTCCTTGCGTGACGTGATGATGGCGGCGAGGCGTTCCAGCGTTGAAGTCATGGCCGCAACCTGTCGTCCCTCTGCACGCGCGTCAATTCTTTCGTACGGTCAAACCGGCTTTTGCCATCGCTGCGCGCGCTTCGCTGATGGAGACTTCGCCGAAATGGAAGATCGACGCGGCAAGCACCGCCGAGGCGTGACCTTCGGTAACGCCCGCGACGAGATCGTCAACATCCCCTACGCCACCGGACGCAATAACCGGCACTGGCACTGCGTCGGCAATGGTACGGGTGAGGGCAAGGTCAAAGCCGCTTTTGGTGCCGTCGCGGTCCATTGATGTCAGCAGAATCTCGCCTGCGCCTTTCGCAACGACAAGCCGTGCAAATTCGAGCGCATCAATGCCGGTCTGGCGACGGCCGCCATGGGTGAAGATCTCCCATTTTCCCGGTTCGGTCTGCTTCGCATCGATCGCAACGACGATGCACTGCGATCCGAAATGATCCGAAAGTGCAGAGACGATATCGGGATCGCGTACCGCTGCGCTGTTGATCGCTACCTTGTCCGCGCCTGCCAGTAACAGCGCCCGCGCGCTGTCGATGCCGCTGACACCGCCGCCGACGGTCAAGGGCACAAAGCACTGGTCAGCCGCGCGCGCAACGATATCGATAAGCGTGCTGCGGTCTTCGTGGCTGGCGGTGATGTCGAGGAAGCAGATTTCATCCGCGCCTGCCGCGTCATAGGCCTTCGCGACTTCAACCGGGTCGCCTGCATCGCGCAAATCGACAAAGTTGACGCCTTTGACGACGCGGCCATTGGCAACGTCAAGACAGGGGATGATGCGTATGGCAGCCATCAGGCAGCGAGGCTGAGCGCCGCTTTGAGATCAAGGCGGCCATCATAAATGGCGCGACCCGATATGACGCCGACAATACCGTCAGTGGCAAGCGGCAGCAGCGCGCGAATATCTTCGATGTCGGCGACGCCGCCGCTCGCGATGACGGGTAGCGTTTGCGCCTTGGCAAGTGTGTGTGTGGCGTCGATATTGACGCCCTTCAACATGCCATCGCGACCGACATCGGTGAACAGTAGCGCGGCAACGCCTGCGTCTTCGAACCGGCGCGCCAGATCTGCGACCGGCATATCGGATTTTTCTGCCCAGCCTTCGGTGGCGACCATACCGTCCCAGGCGTCGACGGCGACGACGATGCGGCCGGGATTGGCCTTTGCGGCATCGCGGACAAATTCGGGGTCTTTCAACGCTGCCGTACCGATGACGGTGCGCGATACGCCGCGCTCAAGCCATGCCGAGACGTGCGCGGCGTTCCTGATGCCGCCGCCAAGCTGAACATGGCCGGGAAAAGTCGACACGATTCGTTCGACAATTTCGCCGTTGACGCTTTTCCCCGCAAAGGCACCGTCAAGATCGACGACGTGCAGCCACTGTGCTCCGGCATCGGCGAAAATCGCGGCCTGCGCGGCAGGATCGTCGGAATAGACCGTTGCGCGGTCCATGTCGCCCTCTGCAAGGCGCACGACGCGCCCGCCCTTGAGGTCTATGGCTGGAAAAATCGTGAATGTCATCGCGGGGCAGCATCTGCCCCATTCATCTTACGGCGTCCAGCCCAGAAAGGCGGCAAGGAAGGATATCCCGTATTTCTGGCTCTTTTCCGGGTGAAATTGTGTGCCCAGAATATTGTCTTTGCCGATGATCGCTGTAATCGGTCCGCCATAGTCGCATGTGGCGAGCAGGTGCGAATGGTCGGTCGGTTCAAAATGAAAGCTGTGCACGAAATAGGCCTCGCCGCCGTCTTCGACCGTGGCGAGCGCCTGATGATTGATGCCGGCGAGCTTCATGCTGACCGGCGACCAACCCATATGCGGTATTTTGAGGTTGGGATCATGCGGGTCGAGCTTGACAACCTGGCCCGGAATCCACCCAAGTCCCTGATATGAACCCTTTTCCTCACCGCGCTTGGCGAGCAATTGCATGCCAACGCAAATGCCTAGGAATGGCCGCTGCTTGTCGATGGCGAACGTATTGAGCGCCTCTTCCATGCCCTCGACATCACGCAGCGCAGTCGCGCACTGGCCAAATGCGCCGACGCCCGGTAAAACGACGCGGTCGGCCTTCGCGGCCGTTGAAGGGCTGTTGGTGATGATGATCTGGCAGGCAATACCGACTTCGTCTGCTGCGACTTCGAGCGCTTTTGCGACCGAACGCAGATTGCCTGCGCCATAATCGATGACTGCAACGCGTTCCGCCATAATTTTAGACCCCTGAGCTCGTTCCTATACGCCGCCAAGCGTTCCTTTGGTGCTCGGCACCGAATCGGCCTTTCGCGGATCGATTTCGACCGCCATGCGCAAGGCCCTCGCCAATCCTTTAAAGCAGGATTCGATAATATGGTGTGAATTGGAACCGTAAAGATTTTCAACATGTAACGTGATTCCGGCCGCACCCGAAAAGGCGTGGAACCAGTGTTCGAAGAGTTCAGTATCCATTTCGCCCAGTCGTGGTGAGGCGAATGTCGCGTTGAAGACAAGGAAAGGCCGCCCGGAAATGTCGAGCGCAACACGCGTCAACGTCTCGTCCATCGGTGCAAATGCGCTGCCATAGCGGGTAATGCCCTTGCGGGTGCCAAGCGCCTTGGATACCGCCTCGCCAAGCGCGATGGCGCAGTCTTCCGTTGTGTGGTGTTGATCGATGTGGAGGTCGCCTTCGCACGCCAGCTTTATGTCGATCAGCGAGTGCCGCGACAATTGTTCGGTCATGTGATCAAGAAAGCCGATGCCGGTCGAAATCTCATATTGGCCGGTGCCATCAAGGTTCACCTCGACGGCAATTGCGGTTTCCTTGGTCTTGCGCGTGACGCTGGCGGTACGATCAGTCATGTGCGCGCTATAGCGCGTTGTCCGCCTGCTGCAAATGTCAACCGTTGGAACCGGCAACAAACGTTCCTATATCTGATCCCCAAAACATCGCACCGATAATGAAAGATTGAAATCCGAACATGGCAGAACAGGCAAGTATGCATGGCACGACCATCCTTGGCGTGCGCAAGGCCGGCAAGGTGGTGATTGCAGGTGACGGACAGGTCAGCCTCGGCAATACCGTGATGAAGGGTGACGCGAAAAAGGTTCGCCCGCTTGGTGACGGGTCGGTGATTGGCGGCTTTGCCGGCGCGACCGCCGACGCATTCACTCTGTTCGAGCGTCTGGAGGCGAAGCTCGAACGTTTTCCCGGGCAATTGAAGCGGGCGGCCGTCGAACTTGCCAAGGACTGGCGTACCGATCGCTATCTGCGGCGGCTTGAGGCGATGATGATTGTCGCCGATGCCGAAGTGACACTGGTGCTGACCGGAACGGGCGACGTGCTTGAACCGACGCATAATGTCGCGGCGATCGGATCGGGCGGCAATTTTGCATTGTCCGCCGCACGTGCACTCGTCGATATTGATGACCTGTCGGCCGAAGACGTCGCACGCAAGGCTATGGGGATTGCCGCTGACGTTTGCGTTTACACCAACAATAATCTCACCATTGAAACTCTGGAGTCGAAATCTTGAACGTAGATACGCCGATCAAACGGGATGAAGGTGTTTCGGGGCTGACGCCAAAGGCGGTTGTGGCCGCGCTTGATCGCTATATCGTCGGGCAGGACGCGGCAAAGCGCGCGGTCGCTGTGGCGTTGCGCAATCGCTGGCGGCGCCAGCAGCTGCCCGATGACCTGCGCGATGAAGTGCAGCCGAAAAATATTCTGATGATCGGGCCGACGGGCTGCGGCAAGACCGAAATCAGCCGCCGCCTTGCAAAACTTGCCGACGCGCCGTTTCTGAAGATCGAGGCGACGAAATTCACCGAGGTTGGCTATGTCGGCCGTGACGTTGAACAGATCGTCCGCGATCTTGTCGAGGAGGCGATCCGTCTGGTGCGCGACAACAAGCGCAAGGGCGTACGCGACGCCGCCGAAGCGGCCGCAGAAGAGCGTGTTCTCGACGCGTTTGTCGGTAAGGATGCGGCCGGGACGACACGCGCCAAATTCCGCGAAAAGCTGCTTGCGGGCGAGCTTTCCGACAAGGAAATCGAACTTGAACTGCACGACGCGCCGCAAATGCCGTTCGAACTGCCCGGCATGGGGGGGCAGGTTGGCATGATCAATCTTGGCGAAATGTTCGGCAAGATGGGCAAGCAGACCAAAAAGCGCAAATTGACCGTGCGACAGGCATGGGATGCACTTGTTGCCGAAGAATCGGACAAACGCCTCGACGATGAAGAGATCAACCGCGAGGCGATCCAGTCCGCCGAGCAAAATGGCATCGTTTTCCTCGACGA
>JBFKAE010000193.1:0-4821 GCA_041621755.1 Sphingomonadaceae bacterium
ATAGGGATTGTTGTCGGCAATATCGACCCAATATTCCGGCATGGTGTCGGGACCGGGGAAACCGGCCTGGAAAAACTCGCCCTTTTCACGGAAGGGCTTTTGCTCCCACACGCGCTCCATCAGGTGGAGGGCTTCGAGCTGCTTCTTGGGCAATTCGGAAATATTCTCATAGCCGTGCAGAACAGCGTCAGTGTGGTGGCCACCGGGGGCAACGCCCAGAAAATAGCGACCCTCCATCACCTGAGAGAGCCAGCCGATACGGATCGCGAGCGTTGCCGGATCATGATAGGGCAGCAAATGCGCCATTGGGGCAAAGCGGATTTGCTTCGTCGTCTGCGCACAGGCCGCGATAATCGCTTCGGGCATCGGGATATTTTCCCAGCCGAGCGTGTAATGTTCCCCGATCATGAAATCGGCGTAACCTGCTTCATCGGCAATCCGCGCAATGTCGAGCGCCCAGTCAAATACCTGCCGCGCCGTGCGTTGGGGCGGGTTGTATGGAGTCATGAAAATTCCACACTGCATGCTCATTTCTCTCTCCCTCAAGCTTTTGTTCGTTGTTCCTGCGACTTGCTGCGCAGTGATCAGACGAAAATTCCCTCTTCGTCCTTGTTGGCAAAGCGCGGTGCGACCTTGCTGATGAAGTTTTCGAGTTCTTCCTGATTGGCCTCGGGTTCCAGATGGCCCTGACCAAACATCAGGAACAGTTCGTTGAAACCGAGCCGGTCATGTGCCGCGCCAATTTTGTCGGCAATCTCGTCGGCGGTGCCGATCAGCACATTGGGCGGACGCTGGCCGAGCGGGATGAACCATTCATCCCAGAACCACATATGCTCTTCCATCAGTTCCTGTGCGCGCGCCTTGCTGTCGGTCAGCATCAGGAATCCGCCCCAGGCCGACGCATCAGCCGAAGTCACTTCGCGCCCGACTTTTGCTGCCGAAGCAATATAGCGGTCGTTGAGCGATTCACAAAAATCGAGATTGTCGGCAAGGACGATCAGCTTGCCGCCTTCCTCCGCCCAGAAGTCGATCGTGCGCTTCGACGCGGCAAAGCCACCATATATGGGCGGATGCGGGCGCTGATAGGGGAGCGGTGCGATGCCGATCTGGCGAACAATACCGTTTTCGTCCTGACCCTTGCCGTATTTGGCATAGGCAGGATGCCCCGTTGATCCGCCCTCTGGCGGAAATTGCCAGTTTTCGCCCTTGTGGCTGAAGACATCGTTGGTCCACGCCTTTTTGACGACGCGCACACCTTCTTCGAACAATGAGCGGTTGCGGGCATCCTGTTCATCGCGTGCCTTGACGTTGTCGGGCGTCGTCGCGCTGACACCTTCCTTCACGCCGTAAGCATCGACCCAGCGCGCGTGATAGCCACGGGTGAAGCCGCAATAGAGGCGGCCCTGCAGCATGTGATCGAGCGTTGCGATCTCTTCGGCGACGCGCACCGGGTTATGTGTTGTCATGGTATAACCCATGATCCCGGCGCGTAGCCGCTTGCTGTTCTGACCGACAAACAGGCTGAACATGCCGGGGTGGTTATTGGCTTCGAAGCCTTCGATCTGCAGGTGATGCTCGGGCTGGCAATAGCCGTAAAAGCCAAGCTCGTCGGCCAACTTCACATAACCTCTGACCTCTTCGAGGAAGCGTTGGTAAAGCTCGGGGCGCTGACCGGCCATGCCGGCTTCGATCTCGTGGCGACGTCCGACGACGCCGGTTTGCATGAGGTGAAATTTCATCCTGCTCCCAATCTTTTTCTACGCGACCGCCGCAGAGGGGTATCGCCATTTTCTTTCTCCCTTAGTGCACCTCATTGCCGGGCAGTTGTCAACTCTTGTGTTGACTGGAGGGCAAAAATTTTTGCATATTGGGGAAAATAAGATCAGCCTTGGGTCAGGAGAGAATGTATGAGTCGCCCGGTTTTTACTGAGGTTTCAACGCTCGGTGACCTGCTGTTGCGGGCAGCAAGCGAACATCCGGATCGCGCCGGGCTGGTGATGCCGAATCGAAAAACCAGCTTTGCAGAGCTGCGCGAAGGCGCCATGCGGGTGGCACGGTCGCTGGTCGCGCTCGGCCTTGAACCCGGCGAACATGTTGCGCTGTTGCTGCCCAATTGCCCAGAATTTGTCGAAGCCCTGTTCGGCGTGGCGTTGGCTGGCGGCGTTTCTGTCCCGCTCAACGCGCGTCACCGCGCGCAGGAGCTGGGATTTATCCTCAACGATGCTGCGGTGACCACTGTCATCACCAGTCGCCATAGCGAAGATCCCGTCGATTTCGTTTCCGTCCTGTCCGAAGCCATACCCTCCTTGGCGGACGGAGATGCCATTGCCGAAGCCCCGGCGCTCAGGCGTTTGCTACTTGCACGCGGCGAGACGAGCGGGCGCTTCGTCGGTTCGGATGCTTTGCCAGCCGGCGATGACGCGACAGCGCAAGAGGTCGAGGCGCGCCGACGCCGTGTACGCCTGCGCGACCCAGCGCTCATCATCTATACGTCCGGCACGACAGCAAATCCCAAGGGCTGCGTGCTGTGTCACGAAGCTGTGACACGTGGCCCAGTCGAGCGGGCGCGCTATCGTCTGTCGGCTGACGGTCATGACGTGACCTGGGGCGCAGGCCCGCTGTTTCATATTGGCTCGCTCGCGCCCTTTGTCGGATCGGTCGGCGCGGCGGGCACCTATGTGACCGACACGTATTTTGAACCCGGTCGCGCCGTTGCGCTGCTGCAGGACAATGGTGTCACGCTGGCCTGGCCCTGGTTCGGGGCGATTGTGCAGGGCATTATCGATCATCCGGATTTCGATCCTGAGAAGCTTGATCGGCTGCGTCATCTGTTCATGATCTCGCCGCCGACACTTGTTGACCGGGTACAGCAGCTTTTGCCGCAGACCGAAGTGCTGCAAGCCTGCGGCATGACCGAAACGGCAGGCGTTTTCGCCTTGAGCGACATTGACGAGGACGCGCGATCGCGGTCGACGACAAATGGCAAACCCGCCGCGGGCATGGAGGTCCGCATCGTCGATGCTGAAACGGGTCAGGATTTGCCCGACGGGACGATGGGTGAAATCTGGGTGCGTGGCTACAGTGTCATGGACGGCTACTGGAATGCGCCCGAAAAAACCGCAGAAACCATCACGGCTGATGGTTGGCTGAAGACCGGCGATCTCTATACCCGGCTACCGGGCGGAAGTCTGGTATTCGGCGGACGCTGCAAGGATATGCTGAAGGTCGGCGGCGAAAATGTTGCGGCGATCGAGGTGGAGGCATTTTTGTGTACCCATCCCGACGTCAAGATCGCCGAAGTTGTTGGACGGCCGGACTCGCGCCTTGATGAGGTGCCTGTTGCGTTTGTTGAACTCCGCGACGATGCTGACGCTGATGAAGCTGCGCTGATCGCACATTGCCGCGGACGTATCGCCAGCTACAAGGTGCCGCGCGCAGTTCATTTCATGAAGGCGTCGGAGTGGCCGATGTCAGCCACAAAAGTCGACAAAAGGGCGCTGCGGGAACGTCTGGTCAGCCCAGACTAGGTATCGCGTCGCGCGGGGCTCCGGGCAACATGCCCGAGACGAAGATCGACCAGAAGGCCTCCGCGACGGCTTCGCCGGTCATGCCACCGGCCGGGTCGAACCAGCGATGCGTCCAGTTGAGCATCCCAAACAATGCATTTTCCACAAGCCGTGGCGGGATGTCATTGCGCAATTCCCCCGCGTCAATGGCCTCGCGAATCAGCATGATCAGCAATTGATCAAAACGCCGCGTCTTGGTCAGGAATTCTTTCGCCCAGTCGCTCTTGTAGGATCCGACCTGATGCATCTGTTCCTGGATATAGACGAAGGTTGCCGGATAATTTTCCTCGTAGGAAACCATCAGCCCGACATAGATACGGTGCAGACGTTCGACCCAGCTGAGGTCAGGGTCGGCGATCAGTCGCTCGACCTCTGCCATATTGACATCAAGCACACCTTCGACGGTTTCGCGCAGTAACTCTTCCTTACTGCTGACATAATAATAGACTGTTGCCCGGTCGAGCCCGGCTTCGCGCGCAATATCGACAAGCCGCGTTGCGCCAAACCCCCGCTTCTTGAAGTGGAACGCAGCGATACGAACCAGCTCCTTGCGCTTGGCGGCATAGTCGGCGCTGCCTTCGGAAAGCGCTGAACTGCGCCTGCGGGATATATTACTGGTCTTGGCCATCAGTCTTGAATTCTCCTACCAACGTAGTCAGATCAGTCTTTGACCGCTTCGTCAACACAAGAGTTGACGAAGCGGTCATATCCGTGCATGCTCGGCTTTAATAAATATGAACGAAGTCCTGCAACAGTTTCCACTGTCGGCTTGATCGTCGAAGCAGCGATAGCCGAAAGAGATGTTGGTAATGCGTGGAAAGCAAGCGCTGGCTTCGGCTCTATATTCGCACCGTGAACATGGTCGTGGGAGGATAAGATGACCAACCCGGACATCGCGCCGATCGAAGACATCATTGAAGATGCCCGCAACGGGCTGCCCTATATCCTTGTCGATGCGCCCGATCGTGAAAATGAAGGCGATGTGATTATTCCCGCCCAGTTCGCAACGGCACGCATGGTCAACTTCATGGCCATGCATGCGCGCGGGCTTATCTGTCTGGCAATGACCAAGGATCGTGCAGGCCAGCTTAACCTTGCGCCGATGGCGCCGCGCAATGAATCGGGACACGGAACGGCTTTTACAGTTTCCATCGAAGCGCGCGAGGGGGTGACGACGGGCATCAGCGCCGCTGACCGTGCGCACACCATTGCCGTTGCAGTCGATACGTCAAAAAGCGCTCACGATATCGTTTCG
>JBFKAE010000194.1:0-4679 GCA_041621755.1 Sphingomonadaceae bacterium
GCAGAAGCAGCATTAAGGCGCGCAATATTATATGCATCAAAGCTGCGCCTTCAACGTCCGCAGCACGGTCAGGCGCGCGGTCAGCATCGCAAGCACGGTCACGGCAAATGGCAGCAGAAAAAGCAACAGCCAACCTGCCCCCGTCAGCCCGGCCGTCCCTGCAAGACCGCCGCCAAATTCGTCCAGAAACTGCCCGATCAAAACGATCATGGCAAAGGCAGCAACAAAGCCGACAAGCCCGCCTGTCAGACCGTAAACAGCGTAACGATACTGGAAAACATCGGCAATCGCGCCATCTTCGGCACCCATCATATGCAGCGTTTCAATCGTCGATTGATACGTGTTGAGACCCGAACGCACACCAAGTGCGACGATCGCCGTCGTGGCAATTGTCACAAGCACGCCAATGATGATCGCCAACCACTTCAGCGTTTCGACAATGCCCGCCAGCGGCGCGAACCACTGCGCATGGTCATCGACCCGCACGGACGGTGCGACGCCTCGCACCAGTGCGTCAAGCGCCGCCGTATCCACCACTACGCCGTCCGCGAATTGCGCGTCGATCATCGCGGGCAGTGGCAGTTCTTCACCAATATTGCCCGTACCAAGCCAAGGCTCCAGCAGCGTGCGCATGGCCGTATCACTCACCCTTGTCACATCGACAATGTCGTCGCGATCACGCAGCAAAGCCATAATCGTTGACGCCGCAGCATCACGCCTGATTGGGTCGGCTTCAACGATCTGCACGGTAAAGCTGCGCGTCAGCCCCCGCGTCAGCCCATCTGTCGCCGTTGAGAGCGCAAATCCCCCGGCAAGCGCAAGCGCGGCAAGAAAGGTCATCATGTCGATGATCCACGGCAGAGCCTCGCTGCCAGTGCGCCCCTCCGGCAAAAAGCGATAACGTTGCGCGCGGGGCTGCAGCCAGCCAATCACCTTGACGCCTCGCTGATTTTGCCCGTCTGCGGTGGATTTTTAAGCGTCCCGGTCGGATCACCCATCGCCCCGCGATCCAGCTTCAGTGTCACCGCCGAAGGGACGTGCGGCAATAAATGCATGGCATGCGTCGCCACCACAACCGTCGTCCCAAGGCGATTAAGCTCATGAAACAGATGCAAAAGCCGCGCCGCCATCTCGGGATCGACATTGCCCGTCGGCTCATCGGCAAGCAGCAGGTCAGGCCGCGCGATCACCGCGCGCGCAATCGCCACGCGCTGTTGCTCTCCACCCGACAGCACGGCGGGCCGCACGTCGCGGCGTTCCGAAAGCCCAACCCACGCCATAAGCTCGTCGACGTGGTCGCGAACCTCAGCCTCGCGAACGCCAGCAATACGCAGCGGCAGCGCGATATTGTCGAACGCGCTCAAATGCGCGATCAGCCGAAAATCCTGAAACACGACACCAATACGTCGTCGCAGCTCGGGAAGGGCCGGACGCGGCAGGCTGGTAATGTCCTTGCCAAACATATCGATGCGTCCGCGTGTCGATCGCTGAGACAGATAAAGCAGGCGCAGCAATGACGTCTTGCCCGCCCCTGACGCGCCCACCAGAAACAAAAACGCGCCCTGTTCGAGCCTGAAACTGATGTCCCGCAGCACTTCCGCGCCGGTGCCATAGCGCAGGCCGACATTATCGAACCTGACGATGCTGCTCACGTGCCGCGTCTCAGCCAGTCGGGGACCGGCAATTGCTTTTCGGTCAGCCAGTCGGGGTTATAGAGGCTCGACAAATAACGCAGCCCGGAATCGCAGAGCATGGTCACAATCATATGACCCGGACCCATTTCGTTCGCCAGCCGTTCGGCACCGACAACATTGATGCCCGACGACAGGCCAAGGCATAGCCCTTCTTCGGCCATCAGCGCGTGCATGACCCGCGCGCCATCCGCGTCGCTGATCTGGAATTGCGTATCGACTGGCATATCTTCAAGATTCGCGGTGATTCTGCCCTGCCCGATGCCTTCGGCAACCGATGAACCTTCGGCCTTCAACTCGCCATGTGCGTAATAATGGTAAAGCGCCGCGCCATAAGGATCGGTGAGCGCAATACGCACGTCCTTCGACTTTGCTTTCAGGCCTATACCGACACCGGCCAGCGTCCCGCCACTGCCGACCGCGCAGGTAAAGCCATCGACCTTGCCCGCCGTCTGTTGCCAGATTTCCTCGGCTGTGGTTTCGATATGCGCCTGACGGTTGGCGACATTGTCGAACTGGTTCGCCCAGACCGCGCCCGCCGTCTCTTCTGCAATGCGCGCGGAGCGGTGGACGAAATGTTCCGGGTCGGCGAATTTTGTCGGCGGGACGAGCACAAGTTCGGCGCCATAAGCGCGCAATGTCGCCATTTTTTCCGCCGACTGGTTCGACGGCATGACGATGATGGTGCGATAGCCCTTGGCATTGGCGACCATTGCAAGCCCGATACCGGTATTGCCAGCCGTGCCTTCGACGACGGTTCCACCAGGTTGCAGCGTTCCCCTGCGTTCGGCGTCTTCAATAATATAAAGCGCGGCGCGGTCTTTCACTGATCCGCCCGGATTCATGAATTCGCATTTGCCATAGATATCACAGCCCGTCCGCGCGGACGGTCCCTGCAAGCGCACAAGCGGCGTATTCCCGATCAGTCCGAGAACATTCTCCGCTCCAATAAAGCCACTTTGTCGAGACGTGCGTATCATGTCTGGAAAAGGCTTACCGGTACCGGCTTGGCCATGCAATCGACTGCCTGCTTAAAACCAGCAAAAATCATCATCCGCCGTGACCTGAAATATTGTCGCATGACGTGGCTGCAATTCAAATCAGGCTTCGCTAGAAGGAAGGTGACATGTTGCGACTCCCGATTCCTTCTGGCCTGCGCCCCTTGATTCTGGCTTTCAGCCTGATTGTTGCGGCCTGTGGCGAGACAGACGGCACACATAGCAGCGAAACCCTGCTTCGCGTCGAATTTTTTGCCGACGATGGTATGGGCAACCCGGCATTGCTTGGACTTGATAATGTGGTCACAGGATCAACGCAGATCGGCCTCACCATGTCCGAGGCTAGCGGCCGCGTTGTTCCTGGACTGGCGACCAGTTGGCGGGTCAGCGCCGATGGCCGCAGCTATATCTTCAAACTGCGTGAAGCCTACTGGGCCGATGGGCGACGGATTACATCGGGTGACGTAGTGGCCGTGCTGCGCCGGATCATTGCCCCAGGATCGCACAATCCGCTGAAACCGTTGCTGATGCGTATTGCAGAGGCCCCTGCCATCGCCGCCAACCGCAAACCAGTGCGCATACTCGGCATTTCGGACCCTTTGCCCGACGTTGTCGTCATCGACCTCTCGCAACCCGAACCCTCGCTGCTGCAATTGCTGGCCCACCCTGCCGCCACCATCATCCGGCGCGAAAAGACCCCGCCTGCCTCGGGACCATATAGCGCCGTTCCGGCCGACGAAGATGACCGGAGCCTGAGGCTGGTACGAAACCCGGCGTTTTTCAATGCGGACACAGTCTCTATCGACGAGATTGTTCTTGCGGAAACGAACAATATTGACGCGTCCATTGGCCGTTTTGTTGCCGGTAAGATCGATATTTTGACGGGCGCCAAACTTTCAGGACTGAATGCGGCGCGCGCTGTGCAAAATCAGGCGACGCTGCACCTTGATCCAAGCTGGGGGCTCTACTCCTATCTTGCCCGGACCGGCGGCGGGCCGCTTGCCGACATCCGCGTGCGCCGCGCGCTCGCCATGTCTTTTGAACGCAGCAACATTATCGATCGGGTTCTGGGCGGCAGCGGCGCACAGGCGGCCTTTGGTGCGCTCGCCCCGACGCTCCCGGATGCCTATGCGGGCAGCGGTCCCGACTGGGCCTTGTGGACACCTGATGTGCGTCAGACCGAAGCGGCACGCCTGTTGGCCGAGGCCGGTTATTCGCCCGCAAATCCGCTGACGCTGAACGTCGCCTTGCCGCGCGGCAAGGAGCATGAACAGCTTCTTGGCCAGATCGCCGCATATTGGGGGGCCTACGGCATCAGAATCAAGGCCTTCAAGCGCGGTGCCGAGGCACACCGCAAAGCCATTGCGCAGGGTGATTTCGACCTTGCCGCCATCGAACGCATCGCACCTGCGCCAGTGCCGGGATATTTTCTCTCCCCCTTCACCTGCGCCGAACGCATGGGCGGCTATTGCAACCCGGCAGTCGATCAATTGTTAAAGGATGCCGAGCAGGTCGATGATGCGGGCGAACGCATCCAATTGCAGCGCCGCGCCAACCGGCTGATTTCAGAGGACGCGCCGTTGATCGCAGTCATGTCGCCAGTCCGCTGGTCGCTGGTCAGTCCACGCGTCTCGGGCTGGCAAAGCAACATTGCAGGCACACATGTTTTTTCCGGGCTCCGCGTGACGGGCCCACCTCTAAAGGAGCAATAAATGGACCCCATCGTTATCGTCGCTGCCAAACGTACGCCTATGGGCGGTTTTCAGGGCGACCTCTCATCTGCAAGCGCCAGCGAGCTTGGCGCGACAGCCATTCGCGCCGCCGTCGCCGAGGCTGGGTTGCAGGGCAGTGATATCGATCAGGGCATTATGGGCTGTGTCCTGCCCGGCGGTCAGGGACAGGCCCCGGCGCGTCAGGCGTTGCTTGGCGCGGGCCTACCGGAATCGGTCGGCGCAGCCACCGTCAACAAGATGTGCGGTTCGGGCATGAA
>JBFKAE010000195.1:0-4580 GCA_041621755.1 Sphingomonadaceae bacterium
ACAAGACCGCATGGCGTATGGGCCACGAAATTCGCAAGCACATGGCAACGGTTGATGGTGACAGCCCACTTGGCGGCGCTGGCGAAGCCGTTGAGATAGACGAAACGCTTGTTGGTGGGTCTGTATCGGGCAAGGGCAGCGGCTATAAGGGCAACAAAACCTGTGTAGTTGGTATGCTGGAACGCGACGGCGAAGTTGTTACGCATGTGGTTTCAAGCCGCCAGAAAGGCCCTATGCAGGCGATTATCCTGCGTAGCGTCCTGCCCGGCACCACGATCCATACTGACGAGTTTGGTGGCTATAAGGATATTGACCAGTCCGGCTATCGTCACTTGAAAGTCAATCACAAGTCTGGCGAATACGCCACATCGGACGGTCGATCAGTCAACGGTATCGAGAATTTCTGGCGGCACCTGAAATCGTCAATTAACGGAACGCATGTATCTGTGAGCGGCAAACACCTTGAGAAATACGCCAAGGAATTTGAATACCGCTTCAATCGTCGGAGCCGCGCTCACCTGATGGTTTCGGAACTGCTTTCAACATTCCCGCCATCGAGCGAAGAGTGTGCGTGAGGGCGGCTTCATCGCCTTTCTCGCCATCGTGCTCTGCGATAAACTGGTCTAATTTTCCCGCCTCTAGGGCTTGTTTTAGTGTTGTCATCGTGCGATTCTAACACATGAGGTTCGGAATGTCGCCACTGTCTCAAATTCGTCGAAAATGGTTGTCCGGTTTGGCGGTAACGCTGACGACAATCGTGACATATATGGCATTTTGGCGGCTTGCTCCAGTTACGACCTTCGTCATAGGTTGTTTGGCATTTATAGGAATGATTATAGCGGCATGGTGGTTCGGGAAGGGCGCTAACGGACCTCCGGGGAAATAACCTCCACTACAGAACGTCCGCCGCGAGGGACTTTCCACTCCCCGTCCACAAACCTTTCTTTTATTTCCAGACGGATGCGCATTGGAATCTCTGTACGGAAGCGCTCCCTTACTTCGCTTTTCTCCATAGCCTCTAAGAAGTGATCATCCCGCATTACAGCCCTGATAGTACCGGATATCCCCGGCTGCTTAAAGACCCAAGTATGATGCGCGTTCTCCAAGTCGGGAGCCTTCAAGATTACGTCTAATTCCAGTGGTGTAATTCGTTCGGCTGGCTCCTCTTCATTCTCGAAGAGGCCATCGCCGAAAGCAAACTGATTGGCAGGGACAGTTTTCGCAGGCTTCCATTCTGGGCCATCGGGGACACCACCACCTACACCCTTAATAGACCGGTCTCTTTGTGCGTCTCTGTACATTTTGCGCTTATGACCCTTGAAACTTTCATTTTTTAGAACGCGCTCAAAAGCCTCATCCATTTGTTTGACTTGAGTTTCAGAAAAGCGCTCGTTGCCGCTCCAATAGTTCCATGTTGGCACTGCCGTGCCCGGGATCACTACAGCGAGGGCGATTGTCCATCGGAGAATAAGCGGTATTTCCTCCCAGCCTTTTTGTACATCTTTCGCAAACTGGTTCAGCTTCGAACGCTCAATCTTGGCTAGCCAGTTTTTAGACCCTGGTTTGGCTGCGATCAGGCTAACTCTGTAGTTGTATTCTGGATTAATCGCTGCCCCTGCGGCCTTCATTGCGCGCGACCACTGAATGGCCATAGATGCGGCGATTTCTAGGTCAACCTCTTCACCGGTTTTCAATTCGAGGTAGAGGCTCACAGCCTCCCTCAAATCCAACGTTGCTTCCGCCATATGCCCCCCTGTAATACAAGGGAAGCTATGCCGATCAGAGCCTTACGTCAATACCTATGCCAAGGGGATAGACCCCAAATTATATTCCAAGATGTTGTAATTAAGATATAATTCATGACATGAACGAGACAATTGAAAATTAAGCTGACTCAGGGCTAACATCGGGCGTCGTCCCGACAACGTCTGCGGCATATGTTTTTGGCATACTAAATTCTCCCCTTTAGAACGACCCGCTTATACCATCTCTGCGCGAGTCGGCCCAAGTCACCCTCTCTGTGCACAACACGGGTTCCTTAGGATATAGTGTTAAAGTTCATGACGACGACGGTGGGCGTTGACTGGATGATCTCAGAGACTTTAGGGGAATAGCCCTTCCAAGTTGTGAGCGATGAGACACCATAAGTTATTGAAAAATAATGTGCGTTCTACTTGCGTCGGATTATTCTTATTATCGCCTACACGGCCACGTACAGTGCTATATCCAAAAACCCATCACATCCGTCACAGGCAGATTACACCTCTGGTTCGGCCGGGTTGACGATATGCTTACTACTCACAACTTGTAAGTAAAACTAAAATGAAAATGAACGCTAAAAAGAATTTATGCGGTCCGTAACCGCTACGTGCATCAGATATGCCAGAAAGGACCCGTTTTGGTCTTTGTGAAATATATTTCAATACTTGAGTTTTATTGTTGACGGCTCGCCTATTCTATGGCGTCCTATAGGTGTCGCTGGCAATGAGCTGCCACAGTCCGACAGGCCGAGCGCCGACAGGCAGGCACGCAGACTTACCAGAGACGGACAAAGCAAATGGGCTGCACGCCACGACAGGACGGGATCTATCCCAGACGTGACAGGACAAGACGGGCTGCAGCCCATGACGAAAGGACAACGGACAATGCTGAATGTATTAGTCGCCTGCGAATTCTCTGGCGCGGTGCGTGATGCGTTCTTGGCGCGCGGCTTTGATGCATGGTCATGCGACCTGTTGCCCGATGAACGTCGGAGCAATCGGCACATACAAGGCGACGTGCGCGACTATCTTAACGACGGCTGGGACATGCTCATAGTTGCGCATCCGCCATGCACGCGGCTTTGCAACTCTGGCGTGCGCTGGCTTTCTGTGCCGCCACCTGGGCGAACGCTTGGCGATATGTGGGCGGAATTGTCGGAAGGCGCGGCGCTATTCTCGACGCTCTGGAATGCGGACATTCCGCACGTTGCCGTCGAAAACCCTGTAATGCACAAGCACGCCAAGGCGCGCATTGAAAATTATCAGGACTTCGCGCAATCGGTGCAACCTTGGCAATTCGGGCACCCTGAAACAAAGCGTACATGCCTATGGCTGCGCAACCTGCCCGCGCTTGTTCCTACGGATATCGTGGAAGGTCGCGAAGCGCGCGTTCATCGTATGCCGCCAAGCCCGGATAGGTGGCGCGAGCGTTCACGTTTCTTTCCCGGCATTGCGGCCGCTATGGCGGATCAATGGGGCGGCTATGCATTGGAGTGCGCAGCATGACACGCAACCTGACCATATGCCTGCACGCATGGCGACATGCGGAGTATGGAGATCAGGAATATTCCGACGCATCTAGTGGCGAGCATGTGGACGGGTGGACCGTCTATGTGCGGGAAGAGACGCCACAAGATCCGCAACAGCCTTTTGACATCCCCGAGGAAGCGGACTTCGCCACATATGAAGAGGCGGCCGCCCATGCGCGCGACCTAAGCGCACGGCTGGGGCTGAATGCCGACGATGTGCACGAATATTGAGACATGACGGAAAGGGCAAAGACAATGCTTCGCGACATTACGAAACAACAAACCGAGCAATTGAAATTTCTTTTGAAATTCCACCAAACCGATTGCGGCTGCGTAACAATGGAAAGCGAAATTCGGCGCTTGTATTTGTGCCAAGAAATTACCGCCGAGCTGATCAGGCGCGGCGAATTGAAAGAATACTGACAATGGAAACGCTAGACGCATACACCACTGACGAGCTGCACGCGATGTTGCGGGAAAGCGCGATCAATGCGGATCGGGCAAGGCTTGCGGCTGGACTGGCGAAAGGCGCGGCGCGGCGACGCTATGCCGAATACGCGCGCATTCATCATCGCAATTGCTTGGCGATCAGTGACCGCCTGCATGGGCCTGTGAGCGCCGACATTGCGGCAATGAGCATTGATGAATTGGCGGCTGCACTGCAGTCCTGAACACGTCGAAACGGGCGCAATGCCCGTCTGTATGGGGTGGCGCCCCATGCACTGAAGAGACAAGCCAAAAAGGATAGGGCAATGACCAGACTAGACACGATAGGACTTGACGAAATGAACCCTGCAGCCGTCGCGCGTGCGCTGGAAAGTGCGCGGCGACGTGAAGCCTATGCTTATGCGGCTGCAGATCATGCGCTTGAACGCGGGGCGCGTTTCAATGCGTCACTGCAACGCGCGAAGGCAAAGCGCGCGACCTATGAAGCGCAACGCATCGACCGTGCTTTGAAGGCACGGCGCTTTGCCGATCTGGCGTTAGGCCGGGAAGGCGGTGACGCATGATCAGCACGCTTTGCATGGCAATGCTTGTTAGCGCCGTCACTGGCGCGATTGCGGGCGGCATGGTCGCCGCGTCGATATCCGAACGCATGATCGAACGCCTGATCGAACGTCGCCGCGCTTGGCGCGAGCTAGGCGAGGAATTCGGGCTATGAGCGGCATAATTTGGGAATATGTCGACGCCACTGACACGCCAAGGCGCGGAACATTCATAAAACATTATGACCATAGCGGAACGGACATAACATACATGTTTCATAGGCATGACGAAACTGACACGCCTA
>JBFKAE010000196.1:0-4522 GCA_041621755.1 Sphingomonadaceae bacterium
GAGGAACTGGGTGGAATGACGTGATACACATTACCACTCAGTCCATTGATAATCTAGCGTTTCTGGTTATTCCTGCCCGTTTCAAAAAGTGGCGTTTTTGCGTATGTTATGCCTCTCTCACGGCTGAAACACGGGTTCGATTCCCGTAGGGGTCACCACCCATCACGAACATCTGCTTCCACTTGGGTATGGCTGCCGCGTAGAAAACTCTCGTACGAAATCAATGAGCATTTCTGTTTAAGGGTTAGAAGCCAGTCGAAGCGGAAAAGGCCACGGGCGGTCTTTCGCGCGTTGGCACTGGCAGGGTATCAGTCCATCACTGGTGTGGATGGCCTGCGATGACTGGTCCGCAACCGCGGTTTTGCGTCAATGCATATTGCGTATGTTGCCTAACCCTAACCCTAACCCCAAACCTAACCCCAAACCTAACCCTAACCCTAACCCTAACCCTAACCTGAACCCTAACCTGAACCCTAAGCGCGAACCCGAACCCTAAGTGCGAACCCGAACCCTAAGCGCGAACCCGAACCCTAAGTGCGAACCCGAACCCTAAGTGCGAACCCGAACCCTAAGTGCGAACCTGAACCCTAAGTGCGAACCTGAACCCTGGACCTGATCGTCTGTGCGCAACGCCTCACGACGCACCGGCCTTCTTGTCCGCCTTCTTCAGAAATTTGCAGATGTCATTGACCGTTTTGAGTGCGGTGACATTTGTGTCTGTGAAGATTTCGTCGTCCGCAGGGCTCTGGTGGCCATAGAAATTTCCAATGTAGACGAAGACCAACTTCTTGTTGGCGTGCCAGCGCACACACGCTTTTTTAACTCGCGCAAGGTTGTCCGTGACGAACAGGTTCGCCTCCGTCATCTCGGCTTTGCCAGTTCCGCCAATCTGCTCGCTCCTCCAGACGGCGTTCAGAAAAACACCGCCCGAACAGTAGCGGGAGCAGAAATTGAACTGAGACCGCATATACATATCTTGCCTTACACTCAGACAAAACACAGGGCGAAGCTTTTCCAGACGTTCATAAGCCTGGAGGAACTCGTCCCGCAGATTGCTAAAGATCACCTGCGCAGGATCAATCAGGAGTACGATCTGGCACGGGTCAGCCTGTATCGACAACAGCGATAAGCCGCGAACTTACCTTATCTGCCCGGCGCAACATTTCAGGGTCGCCAATGGCAAAGCGGGGAGCTTTCTTCGAGGTGCTTGCAGACATGGTGATATTGGTGCGCGGACTGGGGTCGGCCTGTTCTACAATGATGGTGAAATTACAAAATTTGTGAAATTACAAAACCGGACACACCGTCTTTTATAATCATCGCGCTTGGTCGCGTCGCTTTGCGCGATTATTTCGGTTCCGCAGATGACCTCCCCCTTCTGAATGTGGGAGGGCCGGGCCGCAATCTTGCGGCAGTCCATGAACACCATGATCAAGATCAGCCGACCACCCCGTCTGCGGTTCGCCCAATCCGGCTAAAAACACGCAACCCTTCCAGAATACATCGTCAATTTTAAACAGCGTCACGCGTAGCAAAGGATTGGAATGACGATCTCAACGCACATATTCAGATTGCAATAAAACTGTGAAACACACTATCGAATTTCCCCACTCAATGGCCGTTCCGCCTCCCCTGCATCGCTTCGGACATTGGTTCCATCCCGAATGTTTTCTAATCAATCGGATGTGATGACGGCACGGATATGATCAATTATTGTGCTGGGGCGCATGCTGTTGTTCGTGTAGATGAAACCGCGCCGGACATCGTCGCCATCGGCATCAAACCCGATGCAGACGAAAATGGCGTTCGATTGACCGTCTTTATTGGAAAGCCCGAAGCAAGCCCATTCCTCAAGCTTTCCCATCGCCCTGTAAATGCCCAATGGTGTGTCGCGGTCGTTGATCAATGCAATTCTTTCATCGGCAGCCACACAAACGGCGTTTGTGCAAAAGAAAGCATTGAAATTGTCACAAGCAAAGTCGAGTGGAGACCCTTCCTCAAGGTTGCGTCTAGACTGGCCCGCAGTGATCGTAGGACGCATCTGGCCAAGCTTGGCCAGACTGGCGGCATAATCAGCAGGAATGTGAGCGTCATCTTCATCGCCAACCAAATGGTGAATGGAGGTCACCACGACGATCTGCGTCTGATTAGCCTATATCGACAACAAGGACCGGCATTTGACTTTACCTTCTGCGCAGCACGCAGCGCTTCGAGGTCTCCCCGGATGACCCAGGACGCATTTCCGGTGGAGAGGCTTGCAGACATGGTGATATTGGTGTGGTCAAAACAGGTTGATGCGGTTGTGACGAAGACAGTGGTGGAAACAGAAGACGCAAAATGATCCTCCCCCCTCCTTTATAATCGTTGCATATGGATCAAGTGGCTTGCCCCCCCCTTTCCCGCGCTACAGTTGACCACATTCTATCACATCGTGGAAATTATCTCATTTCAGCCGTAGATGTGTGCTGTAAACCCCTCATTCCAATGCAGTGGCCTGCATTCTGGCGACAAGCCACAATCCGCAATCACCGTCACACATCCAATGCGCTGTCTGTTCCTCGACCAATCCGGCAAAAACACGCGAAACCGAGAATACGGGCATGATCTCAATGAAAATTTTCAGATTGTGATGACAATTATGAAGCGCACTATCGAAGTCCTCCACTCTTGGTCTACGCGATATATTCGCGGATATTCTGGAGAGTGACACTCGGGCTGATGTTGGGCGTTACATAGATGATATCGCTTCGCACCTCCCTCTTGGGGTCGGCAAATCCGAAGAAGACGAAGACCTTTTGCGGGTGTCCGGGACCAGTGGAAAACCGTGTCGGATCCCACTCTCCAAGCTTGTTGAGCGCCTCTCCATCAACCAACCCCCCCGTCGCTGAGCGGTGACGTTTCCCAAGACGAGGCAAGAATACCGCATTGCCAAAAATGAGACCCTCAACGGCTGCATTCTCGAACTCAATCCAGCCGTCCATTTTCAGGGGCAATGGCGATACGCTGACCAAATCCGTGGGCCGGACACAATTGAGATCTGCCTTGCCGGTGGCAAAATCATCAGGCAAGCTGTAACCCTGCGCTTCATGGAGCGCATGATGGAGCGAAAAAACGAATACGATCTGGCTGGGGTCAGTCTGGATCAACAGCAAGGACGAAGCGTAAACTTACCCTTTCCGCATCGCGCAGCGCTTGCGCATTTCCACGAGCAATCCACTCCATATTGATGTCGGCGTCGGGGTCGGCGTTGATATTGATGCGTAAGCGAAGCTGGCAAGTGTGATGGGGTCGGGGAAAAGGTGGTTGCAGGTGGAGATGGCGCACGCGCGACCTCTTATGGCTGCCATATTTGCCAAAAGACCTGAATGATCCAGTGTGCGCTGCCCGTACCGACATGCCGTAACGTCGGCCTGCCGTATCGGAAACTGCAGATACGAAGCCGCATCCAATCATAATCATTGTGCTCGCAACATGATAAGAGACAAAGGTTTTGCTCAAATTAAAATCGTCTATGAAATGCGTCTCTACCTGTATCCCATATCCCCATCATCCTGATCATCGAATGAGAGCGGCGGCCCGCCAATCATCGGGTGATGAAACAGCTCCATAAGATCCTGCGACCATTGTGCACGTTCACCGGCAAACACCTTGTCCCTTGCATTATACGCCATCGTCTTCACCTGCCCGCAGGGGGGATGATCCCACTTCGCAATTTCGCGCGACAGTTGATCGCGGTTCATAGTCTTGAAGCATGGAAGCAAGCGTCTCAGGAGGCGAAGAAGCCCGCTATCGGCAAGCAGGTCCTGCAGCGCTTCATCGGTCTCTTCCTTCGTATATCGCCACGCGCCACGGCGTTGAAGATCGCCAAGGCACAGGCGCAGGTGTTTGTCGGGGTCCTTCAACAGGATCGCGGCGATTGCCGGATTGCAGGCGAGGTAGATAATCAACCAGAGGATCGGTCGCGCGATCACCTCGCCGGGGAAATATGCTTTTGACGGAGACGCGCGCCGCGATGATCGTTTTCCGGATTTTATCTTGCGCACCCGCGGAGACATGTATGGGCGGCTGCGTCGCGCAGTGGTGCGGTGTTTATTGCGGGTTCGTGGAGACATTGTTGTTTGTAGAGCGATAAACGGAATTTGATCGGGAAAGGAAAACCGTTCCATAGGTCCAGAGGCCCGCCCTTTTATGAATGCCGGCCCATCTGACCCCGCAATTGCGTCAGGCAAAATGACGTCATCAGGCCGAAACAGATTTGCCACATACCACATGCCGCTATAGCGGGACGGATATATCGGGATGTAATCTCCGCGCCCCCCAACCCATCCACCAGTTGATCAATCCATCACTTCATCATCCGCCAATCCACCAATCAAAGGGGGGCGCGGAGATTACATCCCGATATATCCTGCCAATGTCGCCCAATGTCGCGCTGGTCGGGGAGAGAGGATTCGAACCTCCGGCCCCTGCCTCCCGAAACCGATGTCACACTCATTCTGGATCAATGGGTTAGAGAATAACA
>JBFKAE010000197.1:0-4465 GCA_041621755.1 Sphingomonadaceae bacterium
CCTCTATCAGACAGATATCCCTGTCGAACTGCTGGGCAATGTCGATATCGTTGATTGGATGGCACTCCGCAAAATGCGAGGACGCGATGCCTTTGGCCAGCAAACAGCACCGGCCGCTGCAAGACTGCTTTATCTCCGTGGCCACTGGCTCCGCATGCCGCCCTTTATGCTGGCAAGGCACCTTGTCCAAAAATTCCGGATGCGACGACGGAAAGCGCCGGAATAAGCGCATCGAAATGATCGATTACCGCATCGGCACCAAGGTCAGACGCGGGAACATCGCTATAGCCAAAACTCGTTACAATCACCGGCAGACCTGCTGCGCGCGCCGCACTGACATCCACATGCGAATCGCCAACGAATAGCGACCGCTCCGGTATTCCGCCTGCCCGATGTACGGCTTCAAGGACATGCTCTGGATCAGGCTTGTGGCGTGTGACACTGTCGCTGCCAACAACCGCTGCAAACCGCTCCGCCCAGCCAAGTTCCGCGACCAGCTTTTCGGCAAGCGCAAACGACTTGTTGGTGCAGATCGCGAGAATATAATCCGACGCCGCAAGCGCATCGAGTGCGGCCTCGACGCCATCCCAAGGCTTTGACCCAACCGCAATATTATCCGCATAATAGTCAAGGAACACAGGAACGCCCTCCTCAACCATGTCCTTGTTGCCGCCGCCAGTGAGCGACAGGCCTTTTTCAATCGTCCGGCGTGCGCCGTGGCCGACCATGTGACGAACGGTATCAGGGTCAACGCGAGGACGCCCAAAATGCGCAAGCACGCAATTCATGGCCGCCGCAAGATCGGGAGCAGTGTCGACGAGCGTGCCGTCGAGATCGAAAATAATGGCAGGTTTTATGTTTTCCATGCGCGCTTTGTGACGGCAGTTATAGAAATGGCAAGATCGTTGTGGCACATCGTGCCCGAACATATTGTCAGAATACGTGGGGCATCCATGAATAAACGGCCAGTTGCCGCGATTATCCTTGCCGCGGGCAAAGGCACTCGCATGAAGTCGGCAACGCACAAGGTACTGCATCCGATCGGCGGACGGCCGATGCTGATGCACCTGCTGGCGAGCGTCGATGCGCTTGAACCGGCAGCAAAGGTCGTGGTTGTCGGCGCAGAGCGTGAACAGGTCGAAGGTGCGCTGAGCAATACCGACGTCAAAGTAGTGACACAGGCTGAACAGCTTGGCACTGGTCATGCGGTGTTGCAGGCGAAAGCCGCACTTCAGGGCTTTGTTGGTGATGTTCTGATTCTTTACGGCGATGTGCCGTTTATCGAAACGGCAACTATGCGTAATCTGGTTGCGATGCTCAAAGCGAACAAAGCGGACGATACTGGGGGTGTTGTGCTGGGGTTCCGGGCGGCGGAGCCGGGGGCGTATGGGCGCATCATCGTAAAATCCGATCAAGTCATTGATAAAATGGTTGAATTCAAGGACGCAAACGCGGCAGAGCGTCGCGTCAACCTCTGCAATTCGGGCTTGCTCGCCATGCGCTCCGAAGACTTGTGGCCGCTGCTTGAACGTGTCGGCAATGACAATGCGGCGGGCGAATATTACCTGCCCGACGTCATCATGCTGGCCAAAGCGGACGGCCTCACATCGCGCGTGATCGAAACCGATGAGGCCGAAGTGCTCGGTATCAACAGCCGCAGCGAACTTGCCGAAGCCGAAAAGCGCTTCCAGACCGCGCGCCGGGAACACTTCATGCGCGAGGGCGTGACGCTGATCGACCCCGACAGCGTATACTTTGCCTTTGACACGCAAATCGCAGCCGATGTCAGCATTGAACCCAATGTCGTCTTTGGCCCCGGCGTCAGCATCGCATCAGGAACGAAGATCCGCGCCTTTTGCCACCTTGAAGGTGTCCGCATTGGCGAGGCCTGTGAAATCGGCCCCTTTGCCCGGCTGCGTCCGGGCACGGAGCTTGCGCGGAACGTCAAGATCGGCAACTTCGTCGAAACCAAGAAAAGCCGCTTTGAAGCTGGCGCAAAGGCAAATCACCTGTCCTATATCGGCGATGCCAGCGTTGGCGCGAAAGCCAATATCGGCGCAGGCACAATCACCTGCAATTATGATGGTTTTTTCAAATATGGCACCGAAATCGGCGCAGGCGCTTTCATCGGATCGAACAGCGCGCTCGTTGCGCCGGTCAAGATCGGCGACGGCGCAATTGTCGGCGCAGGATCAGTCGTCACCAACAATGTGGGCGCCGATGCGCTGGCAGTGGCGCGCGGCAAACAGGACGAAAAACCCGGCTGGGCAAAGCGCTTCCGTGAAGCGATGACGGCCAAGAAGCAAAAGGCGAACAGCTAGCATGTGCGGCATTATCGGAATATTGGGCAAAGACGATGTCGCCGAGCGGCTTGTTGATGGGCTGAAACGGCTTGAATATCGCGGCTACGATTCAGCCGGTGTCTGCACCATCGTCGATGGCAAGCTTGAACGCCGCCGTGCCGAAGGCAAGCTCGCCAACCTTGTCAAACAACTGGAAGGCAATCCGTTGCCGGGAAAAACCGGCATTGCCCACACGCGCTGGGCAACGCACGGTGCACCAACAACCGACAATGCCCATCCCCATATCGCTGGCGATGTGACGCTGGTCCACAACGGCATCATCGAAAATTTCAAGGCACTGCGCGATGAAATGCTTGCCGAAGGCCGAACCTTCGCCAGCCAGACCGATACCGAAGTCGTCGCGCACCTCGTCTCGCGCGAACTGGAACGTGGCCTCGAACCTGTAGAAGCTGTCAAAGTCGTATTGCCTCAACTCCACGGCGCGTTCGCACTCGCCATCATGTTCAAGGGCCACGGAAACCTTCTGATCGGCGCGCGGCTCGGTTCGCCGCTGGTTATCGGCATAGGCGAAGGCGAAAATTTCATCGGATCGGATGCACTGGCACTCGCCCCGCTGACACAGAAAATCTGTTACCTTGAAGAAGGTGACTGGGCCGTCCTGTCGCGCGAAAACGTGCAGGTTTATGATCAGTCGAATACGCCCGTCACGCGCGAGGTCACGCTGTCGGGCGCATCGGGTGCGATGATCGACAAGGGCAATCACCGCCACTTCATGCAAAAGGAAATATTCGAACAGCCGGTCGTCGTCGCACAAACGCTGCAAGCGTACCTGAAACCACTGGATGGACAGGTCGCCCTGCCCATCCCCGAATTCGACCTTGCCGAAATTCGCCGCGTCACCATCGTTGCCTGCGGCACCAGCTTTTACGCGGGCATGGTCGCAAAATACTGGTTCGAGAAATTCGCGCGCGTGCCGGTCGATATCGACGTTGCATCCGAATTCCGTTACCGCGAGCCGGTGCTTGAAGCAGGCGGGCTGGCGCTGTTTATCAGCCAATCGGGCGAAACCGCAGATACGCTTGCCGCGCTACGCCATTGCCGCGCAAACGGCCAGAAAATTGCCGTCGTCGTCAATGTCCCGACAAGTTCGATGGCGCGCGAGGCCGATCTGTTGCTGCCAACGCATGCCGGGCCGGAAATCGGTGTCGCATCGACCAAGGCTTTCACATGTCAGCTTGCCGTGCTCGCAGCATTTGCAGCCAACCTTGCGCGCGCCAAAGGCAAGATGAGCGCCGACGAGGAACGCAGCATCGTCAAACACCTCGCCGAAGCCCCCGCCGCGATAAACGCTGCATTGGCGCACGATGCTGATATTGAAAAAATGGCGCCGCTGATTTCCAAGGCCCGCGACGTCCTTTATCTCGGCCGCGGGCCAGACTATCCGATGGCGCTTGAAGGCGCGCTAAAATTGAAAGAAATCAGTTACATCCATGCCGAAGGTTATGCAGCAGGTGAAATGAAGCATGGTCCGATTGCGTTGATCGACGATCAGGTGCCGGTCATTGTCATCGCGCCGTCAGGACCATTGTTTGAAAAAACCGTTTCCAACATGCAGGAGGTCGCGGCACGCGGCGGCAAGATCGTCCTGATTTCTGACGCGGACGGCATCGCCAAAGCCGGAGACGGCACGATCGCCACCATCGAAATGCCCGACTGTCATCCGTTGATCCAGCCGCTCGTCTATGCGGTTCCCGTGCAGCTCCTCGCCTATCATGTCGCCGTCGACAAGGGCACCGATGTCGATCAACCCCGTAACCTTGCAAAGTCGGTTACGGTGGAGTGACTCTGGGGGGCGTGTGTCCCGCCAGGATGGCGCGGTGGCGGGGTGAGGCAGGAAGTTCATCATCCCGAGCGTCGTCGAGGGACCGCAAGGCGTTTGAACCATCGTGCGTCCCTCGACGACGCTCGGGATGATAGGGTTTTGTGAAACGGTTTCCCTCCAGCGTCATCCTCGCGCATGCGGGGATCTATTCGGGGGTGACGAATCGCTGATATATGAGGAAAATGAGGTGCGAGCTGAAGGCGCAAATGGATCCCCGCGTTCGCGAGGATGACGGAGTGGTGGGCTGAGGTCAGGTTTCGCGATGATGGGGTTTTGTGAA
>JBFKAE010000198.1:0-4455 GCA_041621755.1 Sphingomonadaceae bacterium
AATAGAGCATGGGCGTTGGACCAAGACCAATGCACAGGGCGTCGCAACCACTGTCGACCAGTCCAGCGACAAGCGCGGTTTCAAGCGCGGGGGAGGAATGGCGGCCGTCATAGCCGACCGCGACCCTGTTACCGCCTGCGCGCTTTATGCGTGTACCAAAGCCGCGGCCAATGGCATAGGCGTCGTCTTTGCTAAGCGTTTTGCCGACGATGCCGCGAATGTCATATTCGCGCAGTGACGTGGGATCAAAGTCGTGGCGCTCGATCATGATTTCTCCGGTCTTTTATTCTTTGGATTGCCGCTGTTCGCGTAAATGCTTGATCAGCATATCACGGGCTCCGTTAATACGCATTGAAGCCTCTTTGGTGCCACCAGCGTCGGGATGGGCCTGGGCGATCAGCCTGCGGTAAGCGGCCTTGATTTCAGCCTCGTCCGCCTCGGCAGAAACGCCAAGAATATCGCGGGCTTCCGCCAGGCTCATCAGTGTCGGTGCTCGTCTGTTACTGGCGCTTAACACGAGCCAGGCGGCGATCACAAACAGGCCCGCAGCGACAAAGCTGTTGCCCAGCGCAAGATAGCGGAAGCCGAACAATACGCCCAATATGGCGGCAAGCCACTTCAATCGCCGCGGTGTCAGCCAGCCCAGTATCCAAAGGATAATGACTATGCCAACGCCGATGACGACGAGTGGACCCATTAGCTGGCGAGACTCTGTTGCTGTGGGGTCGATGCGGGTAGCGCAAGGCTCGTTATCAGTTCGCGCAGCTCGTTTCTGGCGGCGATGTGGCTCATATTGACGTCGTCGATCACACCGATGTCGAGCAAAGTAAGGCCACGCGGGAAAAGTTCTTTATAGATGACACGTTCGGAAAGGCCCGGCGCGATACGGAAACCGATCCGCTTCGACAGTTCTTCCAGCGCATCGCCGACACGCATCATGTTACGCGCCGCCAGATGCGACATGCGGTTGCGCAGGATGACCCAGTCGACTGTACCGCCATCGGTCTTGGCGCGCGCCTTGCGCGCGTCCCAGATCATTTCGGAATAAAAGCTTGGCCGCTTGACCTTGTATGTGTCGGGATCGACCTGCCCGATAAGGTCAAAATCGACAAAGCTGTCGTTCATCGGGGTGATCAGCGTATCAGCGCGTCCCAGAGCCGCTCGGCCAAGCGGGCTGTCGCGACCCGGCGTGTCCATGATGATAATGTCAACCGTGTCGTCCCAGACCTCGAACGTCGCCTGAAACAGGTTCGCGGCATTGTCGTCGCTTTCGTCAATGATCTGGACTTGAGGGATATGGAGATCAAGGCCGTGCCCATCGGCAAATGTTCGGCGATTCTCGATATAGCGCGCGAATGTGCGCTGGCGCGCGTCGAGATCGATCGCTGCAACTTTCAGGCCCGAGTGGAGGAGTGCAACCGCGATATGCACGGCAGTCGTCGACTTGCCAGTGCCACCTTTTTCGTTGCCGAGAACAATAACGTGCGCTTTTTTCATAGACAGGCTTGGTCCAATTGGTGTTTTCGCTTTCCGCGCGCTGTTTCGTTCACACCGCACGAAGTGTCAATCAAGGAGACCCGAATGAGTACGGCATTTTCAACCGTCCGTAGCGTCGCGGCCCTGCGTACGCGGGTTAAAAACTGGCGTCAGGAAGGGCTTCGCGTGGCGCTGGTGCCGACGATGGGCGCGCTACATGACGGGCACTTGTCGCTGATCCGTGCGGCGCTTGGCGTTGCCGACAGGGTTGTCGCGACGATTTTTGTGAACCCGACGCAGTTTGGCGCTGGTGAGGATCTCGATCGTTATCCGCGCCGCGAAGCCGCCGATGCCGCTGCGTTGGAAAGTGCGGGCTGTCACATCCTGTTCGCACCGGATGTCCGGGAAATGTATCCGGAGGGATTCGCGACAGAGGTGCATGTTACTGGCATAACCGATCGCCTATGTGGAGCCAGTCGGCCCGGGCATTTTGCAGGTGTTGCGACCGTCGTTGCCAAGCTGTTGAATCAGGCGCAGGCTGATGCGGCGCTGTTTGGCGAAAAGGATTATCAACAATTGCTGACAATCCGGAGACTTGCCACAGACCTTGATATCCCGACACAGATCATTGGTGTGCCGACAGTGCGCGAAAGCGATGGATTGGCTTTGTCATCGCGCAATGCATATCTCAGTGCTGAGGAGCGCAAGGCGGCTGCACATTTTCCGCAGATATTGAACACAGTGCGCAATCAGGTTCTGACAGGCAGTACCGTTGCGGACGTGCTGGGAAAGGCACGCAAAGCGTTGGTGGATGCCGGGCTGCGGCTGGATTATATCGAACTCAGCGATGCCGAAACGCTTGAACCGGTGACCGACATGTCGCGTCCGGCACGATTGATCGCAGCGGTTTATGCCGGGAATACGCGGTTGATCGACAATATCAGCGTTGAGGCGTCTGCTTAGGGCCTTGACCCTAGAGCGTTGAGCAGTGCTGTCGAAGCGTTGGAATATTTACCAAATTAACTATTCGTTAGGATTTCTAAACGAAGATTAACCCGTGCAGACAGGCCGTTATGTCACGTGTCAATATATTGGCAAGTGCATGATGTATCGGGGTAATTGTATATGGATAGCTGGCTGGCAGCAGGCATAGAATCTGTCGAAGACGGACTGCCGGGACGGATTATAGATATTCATGTAACGCCTGCCGATCTCCTCCAGCGCGATGACATAGGACTCTGTCTTGCAAGTGGCGTTGCCGTTGGAATGGGTTCGACGCCAATTGGCTATATTCCGGGAACGGTGCTACGCGATCTGCTGCGGCAGGCCTTTCTGAAAAGTGAGAGCAACGAAAAGACGGCGCGCAAGGACGCCGAACGTCATCGGCGTAACCAGCAGGTGCTTGCGGCCAGTCTCAGCCATGAACTTCGTACGCCGGTCAGTGCGATCAGCGGCTATAGCGAGTTGATCGCACTCGGCCTTGCACACGGGCGCACAGTTTCAGCCGCTGAGCAAAATGCCGTCATCTGGGAAGCTGCGCAATCGCTACTTGGCACTATTGATTCGATTCTTGATATTGCCGGCATCGAATCGGGCGAGGCCCGCCTTGTGGAATCGCGTATCGATGTCGAGGCGTTGTTCAAGGTCGTTGCGCGTATGCTTGCCACTCTGGCAAGCGCGCGCGGCGTCACCATCCGTATTTCTGTAGCGCCCGACCTACCCGAACTGTTCGCTGATATACGTATGCTGCGGCAGATATTGGTGAACCTTGTCAGCAACGCCATCAAATATGGCGCAGACAAGGGCAGGGCGACGATATCTGCGGCGGTCGACAAGCGCGGACGCATGATCATAGAGGTCCGTGATCGTGGTGACGGCATTTCAGAAGATTCCATCGAATCAGCGATGCAGCCCTTTAAGCGACTGACGGCGCGTGCCGACATGATCCCTGGAAGCGGACTTGGACTGCCGCTCGTCAAAGCGCTCGTAGAGTTGCACGAGGGCGAATTTAAGCTGCTCTCGGCACGCGGCAAAGGTACACGGGCAATAGTGATGATTCCAGCCGGTCGTGTACTGAGCACGAAGGCCGGTCAGCAAGAATCTTTCACCTTCCAGCGATTGTCTTCTAATATTTTAGGATGATATTTCAGTTGGTTAACTGGCGTTAACCATTTTTTGAAGAAGTGCCGACAATTTCCATCTCTACACCGCATTTGGTGAGGAGGAAAAAAGATGGCACATAGCGCAACAATTCCAGTGGAATACATCAATGCTCGGGTGCAGGCTGCCAAGGCAGGCAAGCCGGAAGCCTATTATGAGTTGGGCGTTGCATATGCGGTCGGTCACGACGGAATTGATGTCGATCTGATCGAAGCGCATAAATGGTTTAATCTTGCCGCAATGTCAGGCGACGAACGCGCGCAGATGGATCGTAGCGAGGTTGCTGCCGATATGACTGTCGCAGAAATCGCAATGGCGCAGCGCGAGGCACGGGCATTCCTCCAGACGCGTCACTAGCCGCAGCATCGATAGATGTAGCTGCTAGTGTAGTTACTAGGTCCTGTTGACATTCACCGACACCATTTGAGTGCTGCCACGAGATTAAGGAACCCGGCGTAGTTACGGGCAAGTTTGTCGTAGCGCGTGGCAATGCGGCGGAAATGTTTGATCTTGCTAAAGAAGCGTTCGATCAGGTTGCGCTCTTTGTAGAGGATGGCATCGAAGCTGCGCCATGTGGCGGTGGTGGTACGCCGCGGGACGACAGGTTTTGCGCCCGTGGCAGCGATAGCATTCATCGCCCGCTGCCCGTCATAGCCTTTGTCGGCCAGAACATGGCCGGCCTTCAGGCCGTCAAGCAGCGGCTCAATCTGCGTGATGTCGTTACGTTCGCCGCCTGTCAGGATGAAGCGGACCGGATTGCCAAGAGCATCGGTGGCGGCATGAAGCTTGGTGCTCAAGCCACCTTTTGACCGCCCCAGT
>JBFKAE010000199.1:0-4452 GCA_041621755.1 Sphingomonadaceae bacterium
ACGTACCCGTGCGCTGGAGGTTGGTGACATTCATGGTTGCGCCGCCACCAACGCGGGTGAGGACGGGCGGCGCACTGTTCGTGACGACAACAAAACGAAAACGGTCGGCAAAACCTACAAATTGTGCTTGTCCATAGTCGTTTCCGACCAATGTCAGCGGTCCGCTGCTGGTCCGCGCGCCGGTGCTTGCGTTGATATTGACGGTGCCCGCCGCTGGCCCGGGGATAATTGACCCGAATCGCAGGTCCTCGGTCTTGACCAGTGACAAGGGTGTAAGGATGGAGGCTGCGGCCTGACTCGCAGATGTCGCAGCGTGCGCTATTGTTAGCGGGCACAGGCTCGCCGCAGCTATAATCGCCGCTTTTACAACCGGGCTAATTCCTGAACACATACGCACACCTTACTTTGCACGGAGATTATCCTTAGGACTGCTAAAAATGTCCTAACGGCTGCGAATCGATCCATCTCGTACACGGATCCGATTCGTCTTGTGCGCCGTATTGGTCGTCGGCGATCGCACGGAACTGAGTCCAGCGCATATTGATGCTTGTCCCACAACTTCACGAACGCTATAGGCCCGCCCGGGGAGCGATTGATCAAAGTCTTCGTGCACTGATCGATTGAGTTGGGAGAGTTGAGCCTATTATGACCGATACCGTAGAGGATATGTCTCCGCCGGATGACGGCGAGCCGGAAAAAATTCAAAGCTACGCTGACAAGATCGATCTTCCTGAAGGCTATGTGCCCAGCGATGACGAACCGTTCATGAATGCGCTGCAACAGTCTTATTTTCGCAAAAAATTGCTCGAATGGAAAAGCGACATCCTGCGCGAGGTGAAAGAGACTCTCAACCAGTTGCAAAAGGAGCCTTTGCAGGAAGCCGATGCCACTGATCGCGCATCCAGTGAGACCGACTGGTCGATTGAGCTGAGAACCCGCGATCGCCAGCGCAAGCTGATCAATAAGATCGACGCCGCTCTGCGCCGTATAGATGCGGGCGAATACGGTTATTGCGAAGTGACTGGCGAGCCGATTTCGTTGAAACGTCTCGATGCCCGTCCCGTTGCCACCATGACCGTCGAAGCGCAGGAACGTCACGAACGCGACGAAAAGGTTACGCGCGACGAATAAGCGTTCAACGGCTTCTTAACGATGAGCGACATATCATGTTGTTCGCGCGTTAAGGAGCTGGGATATGACTCTTGAAAACCTGTTCGGCGGAATCCTCATAGCGCTGCTGATAATGGTGCTGATTGGTGGTCTTAAGATAAACCGCCGTTTACAGGCATTTCAGGCGCGGCGCGATAATCTCGTCGACCTTGTCGATGCACTGACGCTGGCTATCGACAGGGCAAACGCTGTGCTTGCGGACTTGAAAGCAACGAGCGACGTTGCCGAAGCCGCTGCCGCAGAACATCTTCAGGAGCTTCAAAAGCTTGCGGAGAGTATGCCGGTAAATCGTGATGAAGGCTCGCGGCACGTTTTGGAGCAGCTGGACTCTGGTGCGCGCGCCCAAAAAATTGCAACGCTTGAAGATATCCGCAAACGGGCAGCGCGACTTGCTGCGGCCTAAGCGGCTCACATAAGCGATGGTAATGACGCATAGGCTGTTGCGTCGCCAAGTGCGAGGAACGGCCCGTTAATATAGCCCGGCTTGCCATAGGAAAATGGCTTGCCATCGACATCGAACATCGTACCGCCTGCCGCGATGAGCACGGCATGTGCCGCCGCCGTGTCCCATTCCGAAGTCGGTCCAAAGCGTGGATAAATGTCTGCGTCACCCTCTGCGAGCATACAGAATTTGAGCGAAGATCCGCTTGGCTTGACGTCGGCATTGCCGATTTTTGTGACATAGGCATCGGTCTTCGCATCGCGGTGCGAGCGGCTCGTCACGACAATGGGCTTTGCGGGGAGTTTGCGGCACATAATCGGTTGCGGTTCGCCGTCGTCTGTAATCCGCCAGGCGCCGGCCCCAACATCTCCGGCCCAGATCGTACCCGTGCGTGGAGCGCTTACGATGCCGAGCACGGGGCGACCATGGTCGACGAGGGCGATGTTGACCGAATAATCTGCGCCACCGTCCAGGAAACTGCGCGTGCCGTCGAGCGGGTCTATCAGCCAGAACCTGTCTTCGACGGGCGGCTTTCCATCATTGGCAGAAGCCTCTTCGCCGACGATGAGCGTTCCTGGGTCGAGCCTGCGGAGGGCATCGGTGATCAGCGCTTCGGCGCGTTCGTCAGCTTCGGTCACGGGCGACTTATCGTCTTTCTGACGCGTGTCAAAACCGGATTTGCGAATGGTTTCAATCAGCCGCCCCGCTTCGCGGACCACGGGGATGAGGGCGTAGAGAATATTTTGTGTCACGCGCCTGCGGTATCGAAGAGGTGCGAGGGTTTCAAGCCGCGTTTCTTTAATAGCTGCTGACAATATCGTCGTAATCGGGGCGGGGGCGTTCCTTGAGCGGTGCGCCGGGGGTGCCCAAGAAGACGAAGCCTACGATATGTTCGCCGGGTTTGGCGATGCGGTTGGTGACGGCGTCGGAGTGGGCGGCCCAGCCGGTCAACCAGCAGGAGACATAGCCTGCCGCATGGGCGGCGTGCGCGAGGGTCATTGTCGCGGCGGAGGATGAATATTCCTGTTCTTTCAATGGGATGGGACTTTCCGGACGCGGCGAAAACAGCGATATGACAAGACAGGGCGCCTGCCGCGTAAAATCCTGAAAGACCTTGTGAGCGCTGTCCTGTGCAGTCGGGTTTTCGCTGCGCCAGGCGTCAAACAGTGCGTCGGCAAGCGCATCGCGCCGATTTTCAGGCACAATGACAAATCGCCACGGCGCAAGCTTGCCATGATCGGGCACCCGCATCGCCGCCGACAGAATCTGCCTGAGTTCGTCCGCATCCGGCCCCGGCGCGACCATGTCACGGGCCTTTCCCGATCTACGGCTCAAAAGCAGTGACATGGGCGTCGACCGGTCGTTGAAATTGGTCATGCCTTTTGTTTTCCCATGTTGATAAGCGCCTTTCAAAGCTGATTGGTCCTGAGTAGTGTCATAAACAAACAGGATGAAGGGAATATAATGACGCAAGCAAGCGATTCCACCATGCCTTCCGCGCTTCCGGCAACGGATTCAATGGGCACGATCCTCGGCCACCCAAAAGGGCTGTTCGTACTGTTTTTCGCCGAAATGTGGGAACGCTTTTCCTATTACGGCATGCGCGCGCTGCTGATTTTCTATCTTGTCCAGCACTGGCTGTTTTCCGATGCGCAGGCGTCGGTCATTTATGGCGCCTATACTGCGCTTGTCTACATCACGCCGGTCATTGGCGGCTATATTGCCGATCGTTATCTTGGGCAGCGAAAGGCGGTTCTGTTCGGCGCCGTGCTGCTGACATTTGGCCATTTCCTGATGGCGTTCGAAGGCGATGGCGGACAGACAGGCGCAGCGATCAACGTTTTCTGGGCCGCGCTTGCCTTCATTATCGTCGGTTCAGGATTCCTGAAGGCCAATATCTCGGTCATTGTCGGTCAGCTTTACCGCCGTACCGACCTGCGCCGCGACCCGGCCTATACGATCTTTTATGTCGGGATCAACCTTGGCGCCGCGCTTGGCGCGATCATCGCGGGCTATCTTGGCCAGACCTATGGCTGGGCCTATGGTTTTGGCGCGGCGGGCTTTGGCATGTTGCTTGGTCTTGTCGTCTTCATGTGGGGCAAGCCGTTCCTGATGGGCCGGGGCGAGCCGATTGACGCCGCGCGCCTGCAAAGGCCGGTTGCCGGCATCAAACTGGAATGGCTGCTTTATATCGCGGGTTTTGTCGCGGTCGCAGTGGTCTGGGTGCTGATCCAGTACCAGTCGCTGGTCGGGACGCTGCTTGGCATCGCGGGTGCGTTGCTGGTCGTCTATGTCCTTTACGAGGCGGCCGCCAAGCTGACCGCGCAGGAGCGCGACCGCATTTTTGCAGCGATGTTCCTGATTTTCTGTTCGATCCTGTTCTGGGCGCTGTTTGAGCAGGCCGGGTCGTCGCTCAACCTGTTTACCGACAGGTCGGTCGACCGGCACATTTTAGGGTTCGATGTTCCGGCCTCGGTGTTCCAGTCGGTCAACGCCATTTACATCGTGCTTCTCGGGCCGGTGTTTGCCGGTCTGTGGCTGTGGCTCGGCAAGCGGGGGCTGGAGCCGTCGGCACCAATGAAATTCGGTCTTGGCATCATTCAGCTTGGCGCGGGTTTTCTCGTGCTGGTCTTCGGCGCGGCCGCGGCCGGTCCGGAGTTGACGCCGGTTATCTATATTTTCCTTATCTACCTGCTGCACACGACGGGTGAGCTTTGCCTTTCGCCGGTTGGATTGAGCGCCATGAACAGGTTGAGTCCCGGCCATATGGCGAGCCTGATCATGGGGACGTGGTTTTTTGCATCGGCGGCGGCGAATTTTGCCGCCGGGCTGATCGCGGC
>JBFKAE010000200.1:0-4393 GCA_041621755.1 Sphingomonadaceae bacterium
CGGGCGCAGCAAAAAACCGTCCCATGACTGAAACGCGGATCGACCTCGGGCGCGGCCTCGCAATATCGCCAACTGACCTCACCGAAAACTTTGTCCGTGCAACTGGCCCCGGCGGGCAGAATGTCAACAAGGTCGCCACTGCGGTCGAGTTGCGCTTTGATCTGAATGCAAGCGATCTGCCTTATGCCGTCAAACGCCGCGCTGCCCAGCTTGCCGGGCAGCGGCTGACCAAGGACGGTGTTATCGTGCTGCGCGCCGAACGTTTCCGCACGCAGGAACTGAATCGCGCCGACGCTCGTGCGCGGCTGATAGCCTTGCTGAAAACAGCGGCAATCCCGCCCAAATGCCGCGTCGCGACCAAGCCGAGCCGGGCGGCAAAAGCCCGCCGTGTCGAGGCAAAGACCGGACGCGGCAAGGTCAAGGCGCTGCGCCGACGCCCGACGAAAGACGACTGAAAATAAAGGGCCGACGCATCGCTGCGCCGGCCCTCCACTACTATCCTTGGGGAGGATTTAGTAGTTGTATGCGCGTTCGCCATGTTCGGCGAGGTCGAGACCTTCACGCTCTTCTTCTTCCGTGACGCGCAGGCCAGTGACCAGTTTTGCGACGTAGAAGGCAATCGTCGAGCCGACGGCGGCCCATGCAATTGCGATAAGAACAGCGACGATCTGGATGACCACACCGCTGCCGATGGCATAGTCGTCACCGCCAGGCCCACCAAAGACTGGTGAGAAGACGATGCCGGTGCCGATCGAACCGACGATGCCGCCAATGCCGTGGATGCCGAACGCATCGAGCGAGTCATCGAAGCCGAGCTTCGGTTTGATGCTGCTGACAAAGATGTAGCAGATTACCGATGCAACTGCGCCAAGGATGAGCGCGCCGAACGGCCCGCTATTACCCGCAGCTGGTGTAACCGCGACGAGACCAGCGATGACACCCGAACACGCACCAAGCAGCGAGCTTTTGTGGCCCGAGATTTTCTCGGCAAGAAGCCATGCCAGCACAGCAGCGGCGGTTGCCACAAAGGTGTTGATCATCGCAAGGGCGGCAGAACCATTGGCTTCAAGCGCTGAACCGGCGTTGAAACCGAACCAACCGACCCATAGTAGGCCCGTACCGATCAGCGTCATGGTCAAGGAGTGCGGTGCCATGATGTCTTTCTGGTAACCCAGTCGCTTGCCGACAATGATTGCACCGACGAGGGCAGACACACCCGCATTGATGTGAACGACCGTACCACCGGCGAAGTCGAGCGCGCCCATTTCAAACAGTAGACCATTGCCCGCCCACACCATGTGCGCGATCGGGAAATAAACGATGGTCAGCCAGACGAGTCCAAAGACCATCACCGCCGAAAATTTCATGCGTTCGACAATGCCGCCGATGACAAGCGCCAGCGTGATGGCCGCAAATGTCATCTGGAAGGCAATGAATACATATTCGGGGATCGCAACACCGTCGGTGAAGGTTGCGGCCGGTGAATCTGCCGTCACGCCTGCAAGGAACAGCTTGTTAAAGCCCGCAATATAGGCGTTGCCGCCATCGCCAAAGGCCATCGTATAGCCCCAGCAGACCCATACCACCATGGCGAGCGCACATGCGGCGAGCACCTGGGTGAGGACCGAAGCCATGTTCTTGGTACGGACAAGACCGCCGTAAAAGAGCGCGAGGCCCGGAACGATCATCATCAGAACGAGAATGGTTGCGACCATCATCCAGGCGGTGTCGCCTTTGTCGATGGTCGGAGCGACGTCCTGCGCGAACGCCGTCGATGCCGTCAGCAGGCTGCCAAGCCCGGCTGCGACGATTGCTGAAATGGGTTTCATAAGTCTCACCTGTTCCCCCGTTTTCTTAAAGTGCGGTTTCGTTGGTTTCGCCGGTACGAATACGTACCGCGCTGCCAACTTCGGTTGTGAAGATTTTACCGTCGCCGATGCTGCCGGTTGCTGCCGATTGCTGAATAGCCTCGACGGTGCGCGGTGCGAGTTCGTCGGTCGTGACGATTTCGAGTTTCAGCTTGGGTACCATATTCACGGTGTATTCCGCCCCGCGGTATACCTCGGTATGGCCTTTTTGCCGTCCATATCCCTTGACCTCGGTGACGGTCAGACCCTCGACGCCAATGTCGCTGAGTGCCTCCCGAACAGGATCGAGTTTGAACGGCTTGATGATTGCAATGATCAGTTTCACGCCTTACCCCTCTGTTGGTTGTTTAGTCCAAGGGGGCAGGCTTGCACGACCCGTGCCAACTGCCGAGCCGCGACAATTCGTGCAATTTGAATGAAATATTGCCTATTATTTGAGCACAAGGATATGAAGGGCTATTTTTTAATCAAACGTAAAGGGATCGCCAATGTTAGTATGTCAGCGTCTCGTTCAGCTGCATCATTCCGAGCGAAGTCGAGCGGTGGCGTGGTTTTGACACTGATCTTTCGGGCTTGATATTCGCGCCTGTGAGGGGAGGGTATTATGCAATACTGTCCAGCACGTTTTGCGCTGCCCCAAGATCATCGGCGTCGACCATGACGCGCACCGGAATCATGATGCCGACGCTGTCCGCGATATTCATGCCGGCATCGAAGCATACAGCGTGAATGTCTTCTGCCATCAGACGCGCGCGCACCATTTCGGCTTCGGCGCCGTTCGGGTAACGGCCAAGTTCAGCAAGCGCCATAGTTCAATCCTGCGGTGCGAAACAGCGATCAGTAGCGCGTGTAGGTAGCCCGTCAATACTCCGTGTATTCAGGGCAAGATGTTCGGCCAAGGCCTGTGGATCGTTCTGACGGTGACATTTTTTCAGCGTCGGGCGTTCTTTTTCAAACGTCATCTGAGGGACGCCCCAACCGCAACTGCTCTGCACCGAGTCTATGGCGATATCGAAAATCTGGCGGGTGCCGGGGATGATATCAAAATGCGTGGCGAGCGCATCCCACCCTGCATCCTGAGGCAGGACTGGAACGCCGCGTCCATAGAGACGCAAAATCAGCGCTGCGCGGTCAAACGCACAAAACATGATGGTGATGCGGCCGTCGGCGGCAAGATGCGCATGGGTTTCATTGCCCGATCCGGCGAGGTCAAGATAGGCAACGCGGCGCGGGCCAAGGACGCGAAAGGCGTCATACCCTTTGGGGCTCAAATTGATGCGGCCATTCTCGGCGGCGGTTGCAACGAAAAACATCGGCTGCATTTCAACAAAGGCGATATGTTTATCGCCAAGTGCATCAAAAAATTCAGCCATCTCTCCGTTTCCTGTCAAAGGCATCCAGAAGGTCGTCCGTGACCTTGGATTCCATCGCGTCAGCGTGATTTCGTACCAGATGAATAACGCCGCTGCGTGCGGCCAATATCCGGCGATTCGGCAATCACAAAGACTATAATATCCCAAAATCGTTACGGATCCAAACTGACCTTGTGCGGACGTGCCATCCCGAATCTGTCTGGGTCCCATGTTCCCCCACACATCTGTCGTTCCCGTCTGCGCGGGAAGCCAGTCTGGCAAGCGCTGCGCTCAAGAAATCTGGATCCCCGATCAGGCCGAGGATGAGAGCAATGGAGAGGCTGGCCCTCTAACTTCCATTATCCCGAGCGAAGTCGAGGGACGCACGATGCTGCAATCCTTTTGCGGTCCTTCGACTGCGCTCGGGATGATAAAGTGTGTTTGGGGAGGTGCTGCTATAGTCGTCATCCCCGACTTGATCAGAGATCCATTAGGGCGCGCCGTTCTGCGAGATTTACGAGCATGCCCACCAAAGTCTCCTACGCGGCAATGCCTAAAGCACGGGCAAGATAGGTGAGGGAGCGGACCCTAGGTTGTGTTGACATTCAGGATTCCCATATGTGCTGAAGTGTGATTCAAGCTTCTGGCTGGGATGGAGGTCAGCATGGATGGATCGACAGGAACTGAATGACAGCGTCTGGGCTCGGATAGAGCCGCATTTACCGGGTAAGGTGAGTGATCCCGGGCGGACCGGCCGGGACAACCGGCTGTTTGTAGAGGCGGTCCTGTGGCTGGCGCGATCAGGCGCGCACTGGCGGGTGTTGCCGGGCGCGTTTGGCAAGTGGAACAGCGTGTATCAGCGCTTCAACCGCTGGTGCCGGGACGGTGTCTGGGAGCGGCTGTTCGAGGCTTTAAGCCATGATCCGGACTTTGAGTATGTTCTCGTGGATAGCACGATTGTGCGTGCGCATCAGCACAGCGCCGGTGCCCAAAAAAAGCCTGTCGATCCGAAGATCGGTTTGAAGCTCACGCACTGGGGCGGTCAAAAGGTGGCTTGAGCACCAAGCTTCATGCCGCCACCGATGCTCTTGGCAATCCGGTCCGCTTCATCCTGACAGGCGGCGAACGTAACGACATCACGCAGATTGAGCCGCTGCTTGACGGCCTGAAGGC
>JBFKAE010000201.1:0-4371 GCA_041621755.1 Sphingomonadaceae bacterium
ATAGCGGCGTTGGCGTAGCACGTTGAATCCCGCCTCAAGCAATGCCGCCACATTATCGTTGCGGCTTGCAGACGTCGGCGCGCCAAGCACTACTGCAATCAACCGCTTGCCGTCGCGTACAGCCGAAGCGGCCAGCGTGAAACCGGCAGCATTGGTATAGCCCGTCTTGATACCATCAAGCCCGGTAAACTTGCCGAGCAACTTGTTGTGATTGGCAAGGATGCGGCCGTGGAAATTATACTGCTGCTGCGAAAAATACGCATAATATTGTGGGAAATGCCTGATCATCGCCCGCGATAATATTGCAAGATCGCGCGCCGTCGTCACATGATCGGCGTTCGGCAAGCCCGAAGCATTATAGAATGTCGTGCTTTTCATGCCGAGCGCTTGTGCCCGCTCGGTCATCTTGCGCGCAAAGGACAGTTCCGAACCGCCAAGCCGTTCCGCCACCGCGACCGCGACATCGTTTGCCGATTTCGTCGTCAGGGTCCGAATGGCATCTTCGACAGTGATCCAGCCGCCGCGCGCAATGCCAAGTTTCGACGGCGGCTGCGCAACGGCATTGGCCGAGAAATAAATCCGGTCCGTCGGCTTCAATTCCTTGGCGTGAAGTGCTTCGAACAACAGGTATAGCGTCATGACCTTGGTAATTGATGCCGGCGGTCGAACCGCGTCGGCACTGCGCGAATAAAGCACTTCACCAGTTTCTGCATCGACAAGGATCGCAGCGTATTTCGGAACATGAACAAGACTGGCGGCTTCTGCGTGTGGTGCCGCGACGATGGACGCAAACAGCAACATCACCGCAATCAACGCGGTGCGTCCTATATTGACTATCCGGCCAACAGATTCCCCGCAATCCGCTGACCTCAGACACGCTTCGGTCATATTCTTTCCCCGCCCAACGGGTTTATATTGCGCTGCAGAATCCAAAAATCAAAGCCCATTTATCGTAACGCTTCTACGCGTGCGACAAAGTGACTCAATAACAAGCCAAACGGAATCCTCAGCATCAAATATCTCGTTACGACTATGCTGATTATAAATAGTGTTGGTTAAGGCGACTTGAACAAAATGCAAAAGGGCGCCTCATGCGAAGCGCCCTTTTCAGTCTCTGTGATCGACCTTAAGCGGCTTTTTTATGTGCCGCACGTCCGTAAAATGTTTCACCCTTTGCAGCCATGTCGCGCAGCATTTGCGTGGGCGCGAAACGCTCGCCATAGGCCTGGGCCAGTCGGTCGAGCGTGCTCACCACCTTGTCGATACCAATCGTATCCATATGGCTGAACGGCCCGCCGGTGTGAGGCATAAACCCCCAACCGAAAATTGCGCCGAGATCGCCATCTTCCGGTGTTTCAAGGACGCCCTCTTCAAAACAGCGTGCGCATTCGACCATCTGGCGATAGGCGAGCCTGATTTTGACTTCCTCGGGGGCGGGTTGTGCGTCTTCGGCTTTTTGCCCAAAGGTCGCGCCAAGTTCCGGCCAAATGTATTTCTTGCCGCCTTCGGGATAGTCGTAATACCCCTTGCTGCCTTTACGGCCAATACGTCCCTCAGCCATCATTTTTTCAATCACTGCGTCGGCAGCGGTCGGCTTATAGGCGTCGCCAATGTCCTTTTTGGTCTGTTCCGCGACCTTGTGGGCCAGTTCAATCGAAACTTCGTCCGCGACGGCAAGCGGACCAACCGGCATGCCCATTTGCTTGCCACAATTTTCGATCAGCGCCGGTGTAACGCCCTCGCCAAGCATGATTGTGGCTTCCTGAACATAGGTAAAGAAGCAGCGCGAGGTATAGAAACCGCGACTGTCATTGACGACAATCGGCGTTTTTCTGATCTGCGCGACATAATCGAGCGCTTTGGCAATTGCCTCGGGACCGGTTTTCTCGCCGACGATGATTTCAACGAGTGGCATTTTCTCTACGGGGGAAAAGAAATGCACACCGATGAAATTGGCTGGTTTGCTCCACGCTTTTGCAAGGCCGGTGATCGGTAATGTCGACGTGTTCGATCCAAAGATCGTATCGGCGCCGACAACTGCCTCGGTTTTCTTCGTCGTTTCCGCCTTGATATCGCGATCCTCGAACACCGCTTCGATGATGAAATCACAGCCTGCAAGGTCGTTAAAATCGGTTGTAGGGTGAATGCGGTCAAGGATCGACTGCAGCTTGTCGGCTGGCATTTTCTTGCCCAGCCTGTCCGCCGTATATTGCTTGCCCTTCTCCGCCGCTTCCTGCGTGCGGTCGAGCAACACGACATCCACTCCGGCACGCGCCGAGACGAGCGCAATGCCCGCGCCCATCATGCCTGCGCCAAGCATGCCGATCTTTTTCGTCGGCATTTTTGCGATATCTTTTGGACGTCGCGCGCCTTTTTCGGCGGCCTGCTTACTGACGAACAGGCTACGCACCATGTTGCCCGCTTGCGGATCGGCGATGACCTTGGCGAAATATTTGCTTTCCACGCGGATTGCCGTGTCCATCGGCAATTGCGATCCTTCATAGACCGCCGACAGCATGGCATGCGGGCCGTTGATATTGCCGCTCGTGGTTTTCAGCGTCATTGCGCTGCCGCCGATAAAGGCCTGTACGAAATTCGGGTTGAACATGCCGACGCCGCCGGGGAACTTGAAACCCTTCTTGTCCCAGGGCTGCACGCCACCACTCGGATTGGCTTTCACCCAGGCTTTGGCCTTGGCGACGATTTCAGCGGCGCTGGCAAGTTCCTGCACAACGCCAAAGCCAAGCGCTTCCTGCGGGCTCATCGTCTTGCCCTGCAACAGATACATGGCCGCGGCCTGAATGCCCATGATCCGCGGCAGACGCTGCGTACCGCCTGCGCCGGGAAAAATGCCGACCAGAACTTCGGGCAGGCCAAGTTTCGTCTTCGGGTCGTCGACGCACACACGATAATGGCAGGCAAGGCAAAGTTCGAGTCCACCACCAAGTGCGATTCCATTGATCGCCGCAGCAACCGGCTTTCCGGACGTCTCAAGCCGTCGGAAGAGCGCGTTCAGTGTAAAAACCCGGTCGAACAGCGCTGCCATCTTTGATTTGCTTTTACCGGAGCCAGCTGCGCTTTCGAGCGTCGTGCTCATGCCCTTCAGGTCCGCGCCCGCCATAAATCCGGTCGGCTTGCTGCTGGTAATAACGACGCCTTTGATCGCATCGTCCGTTTCAATTTTTCCGATCAGCGTCGCGAGGTCTGCGGTCAGTTCGCTTGTGATGACATTCATCGACTGGCCCGGCACGTCGATCGCAAGTGTTGCGATGCCGTCACTGTCGAGATCATATTTAATGGTGTCGGTCATATCGGTTTCCTTAAATCCGCTCGATGATCGTGCCGGTGCCCATGCCAGCACCGACGCACAAGTTGATAAGTGCGGTGCCCTTGCCGGTGCGTTCCAGCTCGTCGAGCACGGTGCCAAGGATCATTGCACCGGTCGCACCCAGCGGGTGCCCCATGGCAATCGCGCCGCCATTGACGTTGATTTTGTCGTGATCGATGTTGAACGCCTGCATGTAGCGCAGCACAACGCTCGCAAAAGCTTCATTGAGTTCAAAAAGATCGATATCGGCGGCTTCCATACCCGCACGATCCAGGACTTTACGTGCAATAAATTCCGGCCCGGTCAGCATGATGGTCGGTTCGGAACCGATTGACCCCATAGAACGAATGCGCGCGCGCGGTTTCATACCGTATTTTTCGCCCATGGCCTTGGTGCCGACGAGAACACCCGCCGCGCCGTCAACAATGCCCGAACTGTTCCCGGCATGGTGCACGTGATTGATTTTCTCGACTTCGGGATATTTCAGCAGTGCGACGGCATCAAAGCCGGGCATCGTTTCGCCCATGTCGACAAAGGAGGGTTTCAGTGATCCCAGCGACTGCATATCGGTGTCGGGTCGCATATGTTCATCATGGTCGAGGACAATTTCGCCGATCACGTCTTTCACCGGCACGATGGAGCGGGCAAAGCGCCCCTCTTTCCATGATTGCGCCGCCCGTTTTTGACTTTCGATCGCGTAGGCATCCACGTCATCGCGTGAAATGCCATATTTGGTTGCGATGAGGTCGGCACCGATACCTTGCGGTGCAAAATAAGTCTTGAAGGCAACTGCCGGGTCCATCGCCCACGCGCCGCCATCGGCCCCCATCGGCACGCGCGACATGGATTCAACGCCGCCGCCAATCGCCATATCGGCTTCACCTGCCATCACCTTGGCGAGCGCCATATTGGTCGCTTCAAGGCCTGACGCACAAAAGCGGTTGATCTGAACCCCTGCGGTGGTCTCGGCATAGTCGGCGTTCAAGACGGCGATACGCGCGATGTCTGCCCCTTGTTCGCCAACCGGCGCGACGCAGCCAAGA
>JBFKAE010000202.1:0-4361 GCA_041621755.1 Sphingomonadaceae bacterium
ATATAATAATAAGGGCTTAGCCATGAAAACATATCTGATTGCTTATACTGCTATGATTATATCCGTAACATCTACGCCAGCCACGGCTCAGATATTGGGTGGTGGTAATGGCATCGGAGGAGCGGGCGGGTCCATGGGTCAGGTTGGCACAAATGCTGCTGGCTCGATCAATGGGCGAGATAAACTTGACGTCGATCCCAAGGCCGATACACGTTCAGGTCGTGCGTCTGTGACTAGCAACGCCACCAGCACCACCACGACTGATGCAAGCAGTGAAACTAATATTACTGGAAACAGTGTCAACGCAGCGGCCTCCGGATCAACATCTACGCGCACAAGTAGTAGCGCAGGTGTACAGGCGATCGGGAGCGACGGCATTCGAAGCATGGCAACGTCCGTCAACAACAAGGCCAACGCAACCGTGCAAAGCGTACAGGATCAGGCTGAATCGATTGCATATGGCGTGAGTCGCTCAGCTGCTGGGACAACCAATACTACGGCCAGTGTGGCAACTCAGGGCAATGCTGTGGCTTACGGTAAAGCGGGACATCTGGCGCTTGCCGGCTCCAGTGCCGCCAGCGCAAGCGGTATGTTCGCTGTCAGCCCTGGAATGACCATTCATGACCAGTCCGGCGCAGTGGTCGGGCAAGTAAAGTCAGTCAAAACCACATCTGCCGGTGTCGTCAAATCGGTTATCGTGGAAAATGACAAAAAGTTGGCTAGGCTTCCAGCGCGTAATTTTAGCGCATCGGGGGACGTTCTGGTCTCGGCAATGACGCAGAGCCAAATACAGAAAAAAGCCAAATAATCTGATTGAGGCTTGATAATACATACGGCTTTTCAGCTTTGTGTACAGGTCTACCCCCGCGTTGTTCACTAGCCTTGTGGCAATGGAGTGGCAAAGCGGGGGTACATCAGCAGACCAAAATAGCAGAGATTTTGGACCACTAAGAAGGGGGCAGATCACACGAGGGAACGGTTTAAATACAATACTGGCTTTTATGCGGATGTTCGATCTCGCGTAACATATTGGTTGAAGAGAGAACAATATCTCTACTTCTGTAGGCATAACGCCAACGTCCGGAGCTTTGTACCAAATTTAGTTTTGCAGCATCCTCGGGTTCGAAACCTCAAGTACGCCATCCGAACGTGGAATCGAGTGCGGTGGAATTCCCACAATATTCTGAGCCTGGCGCCGGTATTCGGCGGCCATGGCGCGGTGCATTGCTCGGGCCGCTTCGTCGCCAGTTGCTTGAGCAAGAGTTTCGTGCATATCGGCACGTTTGATATATTCACTCGAGGATAGGCCGTTCTTCATTGAACTTCCTCCTGATTGCGCATTGACCTGTATCAACGCGGGGTAAACACATGAGGCCATCGTCACCGGGCCGCGGCACGGACAGCCCACGACGGAGTCATTTTACGCCTTTTATCGTGCCGTGTGAACCACATCGGGGTCATTTGAAGGCTTGGTTGCCTAGAAAAACAAATCCTGGCGAGGCTCTGCCTTGTGCCGTTTCAATGTTTTGGCATCCGATCGATTGATTTCCGTAAGCACCACTTCATATCCCCAGAGATCAGCCAGATGCTGCACGACTTGCTCAACATCACTATGGGCCAACAACACGTCATCCATTACCAGATGTTCCAGAATGAGCTTGCGATCGTGATCAAGATCGACATCGACGATCTGTATATCCGGGTCCTGCCAGGCAATGTCGTGATGGCGGGCCAACATCCGTCTGATTGCGCGGTAGCCAGCTTCGTCATGGATCGCCGCCACGCGGATGTCTTCCTCACCTTCGCAATCGTAGAGTTCGAATAGCCTCCAATGACGGATCATGTGAGGACTCAAGAACTGGGAAATAAAGCTTTCGTCACGAAAATTAGCCCATGCATGTTTGAGAACATTCTCCGCATCACCCTTGCCTGCAATGTCCGGGAACCATACACGATCTTCGTCCTCGCTCGATTGGCAGATCCGCTCGATATCCCTCATGATGCCGAAACCCAGCGTATAAGGATTGAACCCGCCATATTGCTCCGCATCGAATTTGGGTTGGTTCAGCACATTGGTGTGAGAGTGAAGGAATTCGAGAAACGCGCCTTCGCCGATCCGGCCAGTTTCGTGGAGACGTTTCATGATGCGGTAGTGACACCAAACGGCGCACCCTTCGTTCATCACCTTGGTCTGGCGCTGTGGATAGAAATATTGTGCGATGACGCGGACGATTCGAAGAATTTCACGCTGCCAACCTTGCAGGCGTGGCGCCGTTTTTTCCAGAAAATAAAGTATGTTCTCCTGCGGCAAATGGAACGTCTGGCGTCGCTTGTCGACAGGTGTCTGTCTGGTCTCGAATCCCTGCGGCAAAGTGCGCCAAAGATCGTTATATATGCTTTCCTCGTAGGCCCGGCGCTCGGCCTCACGATTTGCTTCTGCATTAAGATCGCGGGCATGATTTCTAGGGTAGCGGTGAATGCCCTGATACATGAGAGAGTGAGCCGCATCGAGCAAACGCTCGACAATCTTCTCTCCATATCTCTCCTCACAATGGGCGATATAATGTTTGGCAAAATCGATATAATCCAAGATGCCCTCGGCGTCAGTCCATTGCCGAAAAACATAGTTGTTCTTGAAGAAGTGATTATGGCCGAAGGCTGCATGGGCAATAACCAGCGCTTGCATCGTCGCGCTGTTTTCTTCCATCACGTAGGAGATGCAGGGATTGGCGTTGATCACAAGTTCGTAGGCCAGTCCGCGTAACCCCTTGCGGTAGAGATGCTCGTTTGCAAGGTAGTTTTTTCCGAACGACCAGTGCTTGTAGAAGACCGGCATGCCGGTCGCCGCATAGGCATCAAGCATCTGTTCGGCGGTAATCACTTCGATCTGGTTGGGGTAGATATCGAGCTCCAGCTCGCCTATAGCAATTTGAGAAATGGCATCGTAAATCCTTTGCAGACAAGGAAAGTCCCAATCGCTTCCCGAATAGAGCGGGTTACTGTCCGGGGCATTCATTATGCTGCCCTTTCAAGACGCCTCCGGAACAGTTCGCGAAAGACGGGATAGACATCTTTGCGATTATGCACCTTGCGCATAGCGAAGTGGTCGACACTATCAGCAAGTTCCACATAGGCTTTCCAGAGATTACTAGCCGCACCCGCCGCTGCCATCTCGGGCAGCTCGTTTCCCACTTCGAGATAGGCGACATACTGAGCTAGCGGCAGCACATGATCGCGCATTGTCGCCACAACCCGGCCATTGTCCGAAGCAAAATTATCTCCATCCGAAGCCTGCGCGACATAGATATTCCAATCATCCGGCGGAAACCTTTCCTTGACGATGGACACCATTTCCTCAAGCGCGGTAGATACCTTGGTGCCTCCGGTTTCAGTGCTGTAGAAGAACGTCGCCTCATCCACCTCCTGCGCCTTGTCGGTATGACGGATGAAGACGATTTCGACATGACTATAACAGCGCGAAATGAACAAATAGAGCAGGATGAAAAAGATCTTGGCGAGTTCCTTCATATGTTCGTTCATCGAACCCGAGACGTCCATCAGACAGAACATCACAGCTTGGGATATAGAACGTGGCTGCTGTTCAAACCGTCTGTAGCGCAAGTCGATCGGATCAATATATGCAATCAGCTTGTGCCGTAGGGACAGTTCAGCATGGCGCTCGCGCAGCGCGGCAAGGCGCGCATCGTCCTTGCTCGTGAGCGGATGCCGCTTTTCGAGCGCCGCAACTTCCTCCTCAATGGCTTCAATCTCGCTGCGTGGTGGTCGTCGCAGCGCAATCCGTCGGGACATGGCATTACGCATCGTCCGTGGCACCGAAAGTGCGGCGGGTGAACCTAATGTTGTGAAGCCAGCCCGGTGAACATCGATGGCCTCGCTGCTGGTCAGCCTTCGCTTGACAAGATCAGGCAATTCAAGGTCTTCCAGAAACAGGTCGAGGAATTCCTCGCGCGAGAGGACAAACCGAAAAGCATCGTCACCTTTGCCCGAGCCTGCCTTGCTATTTCCCGAGCTGCCATCACCTCCTGCCGGAGGACGCTTGATACGGTCACCGGCTCGGAAAACCCGGTTTCCAGGCAATACATAATCGCGCTTTCCACCCCTGTTGCTGCGCCGCAAGGTCGGCTCATCAATGCTGTCGGGTGGAATACCGACTTCGCCTTCCTTGTCGATCTCGCGAATCGTACGCGAACTCAAGCTTTCGCGCACTGCTTTGCGCACCAGCGACCGCGCACGCCTCAGAAAGCGCTGGCGATTGACCAGACTCTTGCCGCGTGGATTGAGGCGTCGGTCGATTATGTGCATCGTGTATCAAACCCCTCCTTCATCCTGCCTGCTTGACC
>JBFKAE010000203.1:0-4291 GCA_041621755.1 Sphingomonadaceae bacterium
GCGATGATCTGATACGTCAATGAGCATACCCACCGTTTCTTCCGCATCAAAGCCGCCGCGAAGTCCGTGGGCAAGGTAACGGGTGAAGCAGAAGTCGCTGAGGCGGCGGAAGATGCGATTCGCGCCCAGATGCTGATCCGCACCTATCGCGTGCGGGGGCATCTGGCGGCGGTGCTTGATCCGCTTGGCCTTGAAGAGCGGCCGTTTCCTCAGGAGTTGACGCCTGAATATCACGGGTTCGTTGGCGGCAACCAGCACCGCATTGTCTATCTTGCCGGCGTTATGGGGATCGAGGAAATCACGGTCGCCAACCTCGTTGAAGTGTTGAAGCGCAATTATTGCGGTCATGTCGGCGTTGAATATATGCATATCAACGACATGCAGGAGCGCCGCTTCATCCAGGAACGGATCGAAGGCCGCGATGCCGAGATCCATTTCACTGACGAGGGCAAAAGGGCGATCCTCAACAAGATCATTGAAGCCGAAGAGTTCGAAAATTTCCTTGGCCGCAAATATGTCGGCACCAAGCGTTTCGGATTGGATGGCGGCGAATCAATGGTCCCTGCATTGGAAAGCGTCATCAAATATGCTGGCGCGAGCGGTGTTCAGGAAATCGTCATCGGCATGTCGCATCGCGGGCGCCTCAACGTGCTCGCCAATGTCATGCAAAAGCCGTTTCAGGCGATTTTCCACGAATTTGCCGGGGGGTCGTGCAATCCCGAGGATGTCGGCGGTTCAGGCGATGTGAAATATCATCTTGGTACGTCAACCGACCGCGATTTTGACGGCAATCAGGTGCATTTGTCGCTGACGCCGAATCCGTCGCACCTTGAAGCGGTGAACCCGGTCGTGCTTGGCAAGGTCCGCGCGGCACAGACATTGCGCGACGATAAAAAGCGCCAACAGGTTCTGCCGATGCTGCTGCACGGCGATGCGGCGTTTGCCGGACAGGGGATCGTCGCTGAATGCCTCGGATTTTCGGGCATTGTCGGCTATAATACCGGCGGCACGATCCACTATATCGTCAACAACCAGATCGGCTTTACGACCAGCCCGCAATATGCGCGTTCCTCGCCCTATCCCTCGGACGTCGCACGTATGGTTCAGGCGCCGATTTTCCACGTTAATGGCGATGATCCCGAAGCCGTGACCTTTGCGACGAAGGTTGCAACCGAATTTCGTCAGACCTTTAATCGCGATGTCGTGATCGACATGTGGTGCTATCGCCGTTTCGGTCACAATGAAGGTGACGAGCCAAGCTTTACACAACCGCTGATGTACAAGAGCATTAAGGGCAAGGCGAAGGTCAGCAAGGTGTACGAAGAACGGCTGGTTGCCGAAGGTGTGATCGACGAAAACTGGGCCGAAGCGCACCGTGCGTCCTATGTTGCAACGCTGTCGAACGATTTTGATGCTGCGCCCGGTTACAAGCCGAACAAGGCCGACTGGTTCGAAGGGCGCTGGGAAGGCATTAATCGCCCCGCCGACCCCGAAACCGCGCGGCGCGGCGTTGAAACCGGCGTTAAAAAGACCGAAATTACCAAACTTGCCAAAGTGCTGACGACAGTACCCGATGGCTTTACCATCCATCCGACGCTGAAGCGCGTTATTGCGGCGCGTGGTGAAGCGATCAAAACCGGCGATGGCATTGACTGGGCAACGGCCGAAGCGCTCGCCTTTGGTACACTGCTTGGTGAAGGTTTCGGGGTCCGGCTTTCGGGTCAGGATTCAGGGCGCGGTACATTCAGCCAGCGCCATGCGGTCTTTGTTGATCAGAAGACCGGCAAGAAATATGCGCCGCTCAATGCGCTTGAACCGCGTTTTGAAGTGCTCGATTCGCCTTTGTCCGAATTTGGTGTGCTCGGTTTTGAATATGGCTATTCGATGACCGATCCAAAGACGCTGGTGCTGTGGGAAGCGCAGTTTGGCGACTTTGCGAACGGCGCGCAGGTGATCATCGACCAGTTTATTTCATCAGGTGAAATCAAATGGTTGCGGGCAAACGGCCTCGTCATGCTGCTACCGCATGGCTATGAGGGGCAGGGGCCTGAACATAGTTCGGCACGGCTCGAACGTTATTTGCAGCTTTGCGCCCAGGACAATATGCAGGTCTGCAACATCACAACACCGGCAAACTATTTCCACGTGCTTCGCCGACAGATGGCGCGACCGTTCCGAAAACCGCTGATCATCATGACGCCAAAATCGCTGCTTCGACACAAGTCGGCAGTATCGTCGATCAATGATTTTACCGGCGACAGCCACTTCATGCGCATATTGTCGGACAGAAATCCGCCAAAGGATGACAAGGTCGAACGCCTCGTCCTCTGTTCGGGTAAAGTCTATTATGATCTTGCCGATGCGCGCGACGCGGCGGGGGACAAGACGACGTCGATTGTGCGGATAGAGCAGCTCTACCCCTTCCCGTTGGAGGCGCTCATCATCCGGTTGAAGCGGATGACGAATCTCAAGACATTGATCTGGGCGCAGGAAGAACCGAAAAATGCCGGATCATGGCGCTTTGTCGAACATTATCTTGAAAGTGCGCTCGCCGAGGCAGGCACTGGGCCATCGCGGCCATTTTATGCAGGTCGCGCGCCTGCAGCGGCGACCGCGACCGGGCTTGCCAGCAGACATGCCGCCGAGCAAAAACAACTTGTTGAGGATGCGCTCGGCCACTAGGGCGAGCCGGGCAATTCAGAAGGATATTCAATGGCCACCGACGTTCTAATTCCAGCGCTTGGCGAATCGATCACCGAAGCGACAGTTGGCGAATGGCTGAAAGCGCCCGGCGATGCTGTTGCTGCCGACGAGCCGATTGTCAGTCTGGAAACCGATAAGGTTGCCGTTGAAGTGCCTGCGCCTACAGCCGGTGTTTTGTCCGAGCAACTGGCCGCAGTTGGCGACACAGTGAGCGTCGGCAGTATTATCGCGCGTTTGGACGAAGGCACCGCAGCGCCCGCCAAGGCCGCAAAGCCAGCAAGCTCTCCTGCAAAACCCGAAGCTCCGGCAAAAGACGCGAAGCTGTCGCCTGCAGTGACGCGTGCCGTCGAAGAGACCGGCGTTGATGCGTCTTCCCTAAAGGGCACAGGCAAGGATGGGCGCCTCACCAAAAGCGATGTTGTGCAGGCGGCAAGTGCGTCCGCACCAGACGCTGCGCCCGCTGTTGCGCCCGTAACCTCCGGTCGCCACGAAGAGCGCCAGCGCATGACGCGTATTCGCCAGACCATCGCGCGACGGTTGAAAGACGCGCAGAATACCGCGGCGATGCTGACGACGTTCAACGATGTCGACATGTCGGCGGTGATGGCTGCACGCAGCCAGTATAAGGACGTGTTTGAGAAGAAACATGGCGTCAAACTCGGTTTCATGAGCTTTTTCACCAAGGCCTGCTGTCTGGCGCTGAAAGATGTGCCTGCGGTCAATGCCTCGATCGAAGGCGATGAAATCGTCTATCGCGATTATGCCGATATTGGCGTTGCGGTCAGCTCGCCGGGTGGGCTTGTCGTGCCTGTGCTGCGCGATGCCGATAAATTGTCATTTGCCGAAACTGAAAAGGCGATTGGTGAATTCGGGCGCCGCGCGCGTGATGGCAAGCTCAAGATCGAAGACATGCAGGGTGGCACGTTCACCATTTCCAATGGCGGCGTATTTGGGTCGATGCTCTCGACGCCAATCCTCAACCCGCCGCAGTCGGGTGTGCTCGGCATGCACCGCATTGAGGATCGGCCGGTTGTCGTGAATGGCGAGATTGTCATCCGACCGATGATGTACCTTGCGCTCAGCTACGATCATCGCCTGATTGATGGTCGCGAAGCCGTGACTTTCCTCGTCCGTGTCAAGGAAGCCATTGAAGACCCGACCCGGCTGGTGCTCGACCTTTAAGGGCTAACCCGCCGACAGCGCTCGGAATGATCGCAAGCGTTTTGCGCTTTCGTCATCTTCGCGTCCATCGTCATCCTCGCGTATGCGGGGATCCAATAGGGCGCACCGCTTTGGGATGTCGGCAAGCCCATGACTCGTTGAGGGCGCTAATGGATTACCGATCGGGTCGGGAATGACGAAGGGGGGCAGGGTCGAGGGACCGCAAACGCTTCCCAGCCCCTACAGATACGTCGGTTCAGGTCTGATATCGTAACCGGGCGGGGCGGGGTGCGCCTCGCCGGATTTACGCCACATCGATGCGGGTTGCGCTGACCATGCCGTTGATGCTTCCAGCCATTCGCTGTGAAAATTAAGGCCAATGGAGACGCGGTCTTTGTCGCCATTGTGCGGTTCTGTGCGATGAAAA
>JBFKAE010000204.1:0-4289 GCA_041621755.1 Sphingomonadaceae bacterium
CTCAAGATCGATCGCTCGTTCGTCATCGGCATGCTCGAATCCGAGGACAGCTACAAGATCGTCAAGGCGATCATGTCGCTCGCATCCAATCTCAGCATGGCGACGATTGCCGAAGGCGTCGAGGAATTGGCACAAGCGGAGCGTTTAAAAGCACTCGGTTGCGATATCGCTCAGGGCTATTATTTTGCCCGCCCGATGACCGCTGACATTGCAGAAAACCTTATCAAAAACGGTGACCCCAAAGGCCGCATCAAAGCCTGTTAGCTTTGCGCGATCAGGGTTTCGAGCGCATCTGCATCCATTGGACATCCCGCGGCAACCCAGGCCTTTTCGAATTTACCGAGACGTTTGCTCACCTCGGGCCCTGCAGGCGTGCCACGCGCGATGAGGTCACGGCCACTGATCGGCAGTTTCGGCTTCTCCCATGCAAGCAGCCGCGCATAATCCTCCGCCGTGCCACCGCCCAGCAGCAGCCGGTCAGTCATCGCCGCTTTGCCGCGCCAATAAGCGTCTTCGGCAACCGGCACGTCCTTGCCTGAACGATCGGCAAGCGCCACGACATGCTTGGCCTCGCGCCGCGACAGTCGCAACCGCGCGCCGAGGCTTCCCAAAAGCTTCGCATCATCGGGAAAAAGCGCCGTCAGCCGCCGCAACGATGCGGGCGCTGCGCCCAGCCTCACCTCGCTCGCCACCAGCGTGGCAAGCGCATCGACGCCAGCGCCATCCACCTCGGGCAGGATCGCGGCAAAAATGCCATGCTCAAGCATGATCCGCACTGTCGGAACGGGGTCGGGCAGGCCCAATATTTTCAGCAACTCGTCGCGGATTCGTTCACGCGACAGGCTCATCAGATCCCGTGCCCGTGCCGCGCATGCGGACAACGCCCCGACATCTGGTTCGTCACTGCCAAAGCGCGCAAAAAACCGGAAAAACCTGAGGATCCTCAGATGATCTTCGGCAATACGCTCAAGCGGGTCGCCAATGAACCGCACATGCCGGGCCTTAAGGTCATCAAGCCCACCAAAATAGTCAAACACTTCACCGCTCTTCATGTCGGCGTACAGCGCATTGATGGTAAAATCACGCCGCGCCGCATCCTCGCGCCAATCATCGGTGTAATCGACCGTCGCCCGCCGCCCATCGGTCGACACATCGCGGCGCAGCGTCGTGATCTCGATATGAATATCATCAGTCACCGCCGTCACCGTGCCATGAGCGATCCCGGTCGGAACCGCCTGAACTCCTGCTTTTTTCAGCCGCTTTATCACCATATCGGGCGTCAGCATCGTCGCGATATCGACGTCCATGACCTGATGCCCAAGCAGCGCATCGCGCACCACGCCGCCGACCAGCCGTGACACACCGTCGTCGGCGCCAAGCGCCGCCAGAATCGCCCTGCCGCCCTTCGTCTTGGCCCAATCCTGCGGCGGCAGCTTCACGACACTGCCCCCAAAACGCGTGCAAAATTCACCACCATCCCCGCCGTCGCGCCCCATATGCTATCAGGCTCCCAAGGAATCGCGTAATAGGTCCGCGCCTTTCCACGCCACTCCCCAACGCGCTGTTCATGATTTGCCGGATCAAGCAAATGCGCGAGCGGCACTTCAAACACGCTTTCAACCTCGGCCTGGTGTGGACGGAATGGCAGGTCAGGGCGAATGATACCGACGACCGGCGTGATACGAAATCCCGTGCCGGTCGCATAATCATCGATCGGCGCGAGAATCTCGACCTCATGCCGCGGCAGTGCAATTTCTTCTTCCGCTTCGCGCAACGCCGCCATGATCGCGTCTTCGCCCGGATCTAGCCGACCACCCGGAAACGCCACTTGCCCGGCATGCGTGCGTAACTCTGCATTGCGCTTGGTAAAGAGCACTGTCGGCTCCGCACGCGCGATCACGGCCACCAACACTGCCGCAGCGGTCAGCTCGTTACTGTCCCAGTTCACGCCTTCATCCATCTGCGGAGCCGATTCAATGCCCGGTCGATAGGCGCGAATGCGATCACGCACGTGGATGACATCGACCATCAGCGCCCCGCCTCGAACGCGAAAAACGCGCCATCGCTCCACAGCCCTAGCGGCGCGTTGCCCTCTTCCAGCGCCATGTTTGCCAACTCGTAATAAACCGGTCGTGCGATCAACGCCCGAAGACCACCGCGCACCACCGCATAAGGCACGACGTCATCTCCATTCCCTTCGAAAACAACAGAATTGTCTTTACCTGCAATGATATAATCATCAGTGTTGAGACGAAAGGCGAGCTTTCTTGACCGCCCCGCGCCTTCGCTGTTGACGGCAACGGCGACAAATGGCGCGTCATCTACATCAATGGTCAATTTTTCGACCGGCGTAACGAGGACATGGCTGCCATCAGCTTCGCGACGCAGGATTGTCGAAAACAAGCGCACCATCGCCGGACGGTTGATCGGCGCGCCCTGATGGAACCATTTTCCATCCCGCGCTATGCGCATGTCGCTATGGCCGCAATGTTCCGGATTCCAAGTATCAACCGGCGGCAGCTTGTTTTGCGCAAGCTGCTCTGCCACTTGCGCAAGGCTGAGCGACATATCGCTGTTTGTGCTGGCATCCATCATGGCTTGCCTCCAATATAGTGCCACAAACCGATTGTAACCCCATGCGTGTGAATACCGATTCGAACCTTATGAATACCGAGCCAAACCCAGGCGTAGACGTCAAGGCCGCCGAAGCCCGCTTCGATGCGCTCGCCGAGGGATTCGCCACGGCCCGTGCCGAAATCGGACGCAGCATAATCGGTCAGGACCGCGTCGTTGAACTGGCGCTTGTTGCGCTGCTCGCAGGTGGCCATGCGCTTGTTGTCGGCCTTCCCGGTCTGGCCAAGACCCGCCTTGTCAAAACCATCGGCACAGTGCTCGGCCTTGATACACGGCGTATCCAGTTTACCCCCGACCTCGTTCCATCCGACATACTGGGTGCAGAGGTGCTTGAAGGCACAGACACAGGTGCACGTGCCTTTCGCTTCGTCGAAGGCCCGGTCTTCACACAGTTGCTGATGGCCGACGAAATCAACCGCGCCAGCCCGCGTACACAGTCCGCGCTTCTTGAAGCGATGCAGGAACGACAGGTCACCGCCGCAGGGCTGAGCCGACCTCTACCAACGCCCTTCCATGTGCTCGCCACACAAAACCCCATCGAACAGGATGGCACCTACCCGCTACCCGAAGCACAGCTCGACCGTTTTTTGCTGCAAATCGACATCGGCTTTCCATCGCTCGATGATGAACGCGCGATCCTTGTTACGACAACGGGCAACGACGACACAGCACCACGGCCTGTTTTAAAAGCCGAGGACCTGATCGAAGCGCAAACCCTGCTGAAGGCGATGCCGGTCCCTGAAAGCGTCGTAAACGCCATTTTGAAAGCCGTGCGCAGCCTGCGCCCCGGCAGCGATCAGCCCGATATCGTCTGGGGGCCGGGACCGCGCGGCGGACAGGCATTGCTCAGCGCCGCCCGCGCACGCGCTTTTCTCGATGGCCGGACGGCACCCATCCTCGAAGACGTCTCCGCACTGCTCGAACCTGCGCTACGTCACCGGGTCGAACTCACCTATGCTGCAAAAAGCGCGGGACGCGACGTGACGAGCCTTATCCGCGCCGTCGATGCCGGGCTGGAGTGACTGCCGGGCACGTCGAAGCAGAGCGGCTCGCCGCCGCCATCGGCCCCTTGTCGCTTATGCGTGCACGGGCAAGATCCGGGCGTCACGCGGGCATGCATCCGCGTCGCAAATCGGGCAGCGGCAGCGAGTTTTGGCAATATCGAACGCTTGAACCCGGCGAACCCGCCGACAAGATCGACTGGCGGCGTTCGGCACGGTCCGACGATCTTTTCGTGCGTGAACGTGAACGCGAGGACCCTGTGCGTCTGTGGCTGTTTGTTGATGGCTCGGCGTCAATGGATTTTGCTTCCTCTCCCCGCTATCCGACCAAACGTGATGCCGCGTTGCGCCTTGTCGGCGCGCTTGGCCTTGCCGCAAACGAAGCCGACGAATCCTGCCTCGTACCACCGCGCATGCGACCATTAAGACCCGAACGGCTGCTCGACACATTGTCCGCCCGCACGGGTTCCATACCCGAATTCCCCGCGCTTGGTCCGTCGGATGTCATTGTTGCCGCCGGTGATTTTCTGGACGATGGCGCGCTCGACTGGGTGAAGATGGCCGCTACGAATGGTGCGTTGGGTGTCATTCTTGCCGTTCAGGATCGCGCCGAAATCGCTTTTCCTTTTAGCGGTCGCGTACGGTTTGAGGCGA
>JBFKAE010000205.1:0-4267 GCA_041621755.1 Sphingomonadaceae bacterium
GCCTGAATGCCGGGCAGAGTCTGGAGCTTGCATTCCTGCTTGCCGAAAGCATCAAGGCGGAGATCGAACAGAACAAGGCGAGCGAGGCCGCTTGACAGCACCCGGCCTCGCCCCTACCTCACCTGCCACCCGCGCATGAACAAATGCAGCGGCCCCTTCGTCTAGCGGTTAGGACGCGGCCCTCTCACGGCTGAAACACGGGTTCGATTCCCGTAGGGGTCACCATAATTTCAATATCTTGAGTGTGAAATGACGAGCATTTCCTCAATACTTCCTCAATAAGCGCTTTTGCGACCTACGCTTGGGTTTTGGCTAACGCGTCGGCTCCGCGCCCTAGAATCCCGACATCCACACCAACAGCAAGAAGACTAGCGCCAAGATCGGCACATCTTGCCGCAAACACGGGCTCTGATGTCAACAAGCCAGCCGCCTTTGATGTCGCGACGATAGTGCGTACAGCCATTTCGACGGCCTCTACGACGTTTGGATGCATCGGCTCACCAATAAATCCCATACGTGCAGCCAGATCACCAGGGCCGACAAATAATGCGTCAATACCATCAATCGCCGCTATCTGTTCAATGTTGCCAATCGCGTCAGGAGACTCAATCTGAGCGATCAGAGCAATACCGCTGTCGCTGCGCTGAGGATATCCTGGAATACGGCCAAAATTGGATGCGCGCGTTAGCGCCGAGACACCCCGCTTGCCTGCTGGTGGGTATCGAACAGATTCGACTGCCCTTTTAGCATCTTCACCATTTGCGATGTCAGGAATCATGAAATTTTGCACACCCAAATCGAGCAGACGCTTGAGTAAGACACTGTCATTCTCAGGCACACGAACAACAGGGGCAACAGGATAACCGGCCAGCGCATGCAATTGAGCGAGCACAGTCAGCATATCATTCGGCGAGTGCTCCATATCTATCAGCAGCCAATCGAACCCGGCACCAGCCACGACTTCAATCGCAAAAGCGCTACCAAGCGTGCACCACATGCCCCTTTGAGGCCGCGACTGCATCAAGCTCTCTTTGAAGGCATTGACAGGTGTTGTCATGTAAAGGTGACTCCAATCGCCCCCAATGCCCCATAATCGGCAGTAATTGTATCTCCGGGTAACACTTCTATGGGCCTTGTGAAAGATCCTGAAAGTATAACATGCCCCGTATCTAGGAATGCACCTTGCGCATGGAGCTTGTTTGCAAGCCAGGCAACAGCCAGAGCCGGATGCCCCATGATCGCTGCGGAAACGCCCGACTCCTCAATAATGCCGTTACGAGAAAGCGTCGCACCTACCCAGCGCACGTCCACGTCGAAGGGCAATACAACTCTGCCACCTGTAATGAATGCGCCGGCCGCTGCATTGTCCGCAATCGTATCACAAATGGAGCGAGGAACATCCGTTCTATAGTCGATAATCTCGAGTGCGGGCACAACATAGCCTGTTGCATCCAAGACTGTGAACATGTTCGCGTGCGGTCCCCTGACGGGCTGCTTCAACACGAAGGCAAGTTCTGCTTCGATGCGGGGCCACAGAAAACGAGAAGCCGGAATCGTGGCTCCGTCAGTGTACTGCATGTCATCAAGCAGATGGCCATAGTCTGGCTCGTCAATCTTGGAGGTCATTTGCATGACGCGTGACGTTAGTCCGATCTTGTGACCTACAATACGCGCCCCGTTCTCTACCCTTTTATTCATCCAATACCGTTGGATTGCATAGGCATCTTCCAGCTGAATATTGGGATAGGTTTTACTCAGCTGTGTTACTGTCTTTCGACGCGCATCGGCGTCAGCCAATGCTGCGGCACCCGCCGCGATCTCCAAGTCATTCATGTTCCATCTCTTTCTTGTTATTCTAACGAATGGGCGGTCGAGGCAACTTGGCTTCACCGGGCTCAATTATGAATAATTGTTCCAAGCTCCACCAAGGGGCAGAAAGAGTTGGATCGTCCGGGTGTGATACATCATGGCGAATAAAGTCCCCTATCAGAGCTTTAGTGACGCCGAACTGAACATCCGTTTCAATGTGTGGGTCATGGGGAACGTATACCTGCGCAAATATCGTCTTGTAGCCAGACTTATAGATCAGGGCATGCACGTGAGCGGGCCGGAATGGGTGACGGTCCTGTGCTTCGAGCAACCGACCGACAAGCCCCGTGACAGGAATAGGATAGCCCGCCGGCATCACGCTGCGAAAACTAAAAGCCCCGTCCGCATCGGTGGTGAACTTGCCGCGCAAGTTCATATCGGCCTGATTATCATCCTCATTCTCATAGAACCCACGGGGTGACGAGTGCCAAATATCCACCTCAGCATCTGCTACAGCGTTTCCATCTATATCAACGACCCGACCGGTCATAACCAAAGGTTCACCGACTGTTTCGGAACGTAAGATTGACTCACCACTGACCATTCTCGGCGAATTCATTCGCCAGAACGGCCCAAGTAGCGAGGCGGAAGTTTGGGTTCCCGCCTTCATGTTATTCATCATGCATACCAGTTGGGATAGGCCAATCGAGCCCGCCATCAAGACAGCCTCATTGTGTCGATCATTGCTTTGTTGACCAAGCTCTATGATAAGCGCGGCCGCCTGCTGCAGCTCGTTTTCAGTAAGCTTGATGTCGCGCGCAAAAGCGTGGATGTGCGTAACCAAGGCAATCAGGATTTCTCGAAGTCTGGGATTTTTTGTGCGCTCCATTACTGTCAGGACTGCGGGTGTTACGTCTTCAAGAGAATCGATAATCGGCATCAGGCCGTCTCCCGCCAGTCCACGTTAGATAAATCTGCAATGTCATAACCCCGCAGAGCATTCGCACCGGGATCGAAACCTACACCGGTAGGGACTGAGCCCGCTTCACCAGCCTTTGCTATGGCTTGAACGGATTTGTATAGTTGTGCGACTGCCAGATCGGCCACCGATAGCATTTCTCCGCTGCGGTCACGGATAGGCCCGGATGCGACCGAGATAATGGCATCTTCTGCGATGAGCCCCGGAAGACCACTGAAACTTTCATTTCGTCGCATGGCCTCACGATTCTGATGAAAGCGGTTTTGAATTGCCGGACTGTTCGGGTCATCCCTATGACTTACACCGATGCGATCGAGTGAGTCGGGGTCAAGGCCAATGAATCGCAGATGTTCTCCACGCATGGGCTCTTCACCCAATGGTTTGGAATTATCCCAGAAGACATGAAAAAAAATGGCCAGGTCGTCACGGGCAGGCACAACGATCGTGACCACATCACCATTTGGATTTACGACCGTAAACGGTGCCACAAAACTGGTGATCCGTGCATATTCGACCTCATCGCGCTTGCGTATGGCTGCGTAGCGGAAGCCGAATTCCGTCGGTTGCACTTCAATGGAGGGCGCTTTGTCGAACTGCATGGAACTAACCTTGTTTGCGTAGGTCAGATCTGTGTCCAGTGATGCGCCGAGTGCGTTGCTGTGGAGGATGCCAAGATGAGATGAATCCACCAAGCCTTCCAGAATCTGGAGATAGTTGCAGCGAATGAAATGGCGGGTGGCAATGATATTCGACTGTGGCAAATCAAACCAGGACCAATGCGGAAATGATGGTTCGCATTCTTCTGGTCCAAGATAGGTCCATATCAATCCACCGGCCTCGCGTACCGGATATGCCCTCGCCTTGAATCTCTTGCGGAATTTGGGGTCCGCCACGTTCGGCGTTTCAAGTACAGTACCATCCGCCCCGAATTTCCATCCGTGATAAATGCAGCGAATGCCGCAGTCCTCCACCCTACCGAGCATAAGTGAGGCTCCGCGATGACGGCAATGCTCATCGAGCATGCCCAATTCACCGTCACCCGTGCAGAAAATTACAAAATCCTCGTTGAGCAACGTCACCCTCACGGGGTCCCCTCCTGGAGCGGGACGATCAGCGGCAAGCATCGCCGGGATCCAGAAACGCCGAGCACCTTTGCCTAGCGGCGTATCCGGGCCAACATGAGTGATGGTTTCATTTTGCCTGTTATTGAGCATAATAAATCTTCCTTGGAAGTTTTCTGTATAGCGAGTCCGCCTGGCTGGTGGCAAGAAAAATAATCGATGCGCGGCAAACGCGTAAAAATACACGGCTCGAGATTATACCGCTATAAATAAGGTGCATTCAGTGGTTTTCCATCCTATTTACCGTCGGTCATGTCGGTAATCCCCTACACAAATATCATTCATCCAAAGTAACTTGACCTAGCCAAATATATTGCTAATCTTCCTAGGAAGAGGATAATGATATGACACCTGAAGA
>JBFKAE010000206.1:0-4246 GCA_041621755.1 Sphingomonadaceae bacterium
CGCGCTCGGTCAGCGCCTCGCCGTCCAGATCGGTCACCTCCTCGGCGCCAAACATGTTGAGCTGAACGACGACATAATTTTCCTTGATGTAATCGGCGACCTCGGCATCCGACAGCACCTCCTCGTGCAGCTTGCGGCAGTAGATGCACCCGTGCTGCTCGACGATCAGTGCCAGGCGCTTGCCGTTGGCAGCAGCGGTCTCCATGTCCTCGCGCACATCCTTGAATGTGACGGCGAACCAATCTTTGGTGTGCAGGCCGCCATTCTCCTGCGCCGGGGCGAGGCCAGGGAGCAGCACGACCAGCAGGGCCGCAATCAATGATCTGAGGGTCATGTTGTCCTCCGCTTTATGCCTGTCCGGATCATCCCAGGGCAGGCAGGTATTCCAGCATCCAATAGGCGATCGTCGGCATGGCGTTGGTGATGAACAGGACGCCAGTCAGCACCAAGAGTCCACCTGTCGCCTTCTCGATCCGCCCCATATGCGGGCGCAACCGCCGCATCGAAGCAAGGAAGGGGCCGATAAAGAACGCCGCCAGCACGAAGGGGATGCCGATCCCCGCTGCATACGTCGCCAGCAACAACGCGCCCTCGGCAGCCGACTCCTGCGCGCCCGCCGTGAACAGGATCGCCGCCAGGACCGGCCCGACACACGGGGTCCAGCCGAAGGCGAAGGCCAGACCGACCAGATAGGCCCCGAGAAGGCTCGCCGGCTGACGCTCGACCTCGAGCCGCGCATCGCGCATCAGGAGCGGGATCCGGATCATGCCCAGGAAATGAAGCCCCAGAACGATGATCACCCCGCCCGCCACGTAGCGCATGAGGTCGAAATGGCGCGACAGCGCCTGGCCGATTACGCTGGCCGAGGCGCCCAACGCGACGAAGATGGTCGCGAAACCCAGCGCAAAGGCAATCGCCGTCCAGACCACTCGGCGGTTTAGGCCGCGTGGCTGTTCGGTCGCCGTCAGCTCCTCGAAGCTGACGCCGGCCAGGAAGCAGAGGTAGGGCGGCACGATCGGAAGAATGCAGGGCGACGCGAAGGACAGCAGCCCCGCGACCAGCGCTCCCCAGTATGTGACGTCGAACCCCAATTGCCGCGATGCCTTGTTGCATTTTTCATATTCTTACATTAATTTTTTTTTATATGTGTCCCCGCTAGCGAGGTCAATGCGGTGTTGCGGATTTTGATGGTGACCCTGTCTGTTGCGCTGAGCGCCACAATGCTGCCGTCCCAAGCCGCGGCGCAGTTGAGGTTGCTGATGCTGGATCAGGCATACTGCGAATGGTGCGACAAGTGGGATGCCGAGGTCGGGATCGTCTACCACCGGACGGCTGAGGGAAAACAGGCGCCGCTGATGCGCACCAGCATCTTCGACCCCCTGCCCGAGGGCGTGGCGCTGGCCCGCAAGGCCCGATACACGCCCACCTTCGTGCTGTTGAGCAAGGGCGCTGAGGTTGGCCGGATCGAAGGATATCCGGGCGAAGGCTTCTTCTACGGCATGCTGCAGCAGCTTCTCGCTCGCACGGCGCCGCCGGAAAACCTGCTTTCATTTCATGAGAACTCGAACGAGGAGGACCAACAATGAGAAAACCAGCTTTCACCGCCGCCGCTGTGCTTCTAGCTGCGGGCGCCGCAAGCATGCCGGCACCGGCCCAATCCTCCGAGGCGTTGGTTGGGTTCAGTTCGCTCCGCCCATCGCTCGCGGTCGAACTGGCCCAGGCGACGCTGGCGAACTGTCAGGCAGGGGGCTACCAGGTCGCGGTCGCCGTGGTTGACCGTTTCGGCCAGACCCAGGTCGTGATCCGTGATCGCTTCGCCGGCGCGCATACGGTTGATACCGCAACCGCAAAAGCCTGGACCGCAGCCAGCTTCCGCACCACCACATTGGAGCTGGACCGGAACATCGAGGCAGGGACCTTGAGCAAGGGCCTGCGCGATATTCCCGGCGCCCTGGTCCTGGGCGGCGGCGTCCCGGTTGAATCCGCCGGCTCGATCGTCGGCGCGGTCGGGGTCTCGGGCGCGCCGGGGCCGGACATCGACGAGGATTGTGCCCGGGCGGGGATTGGCGCTATCGCTGACCAACTGGATTTCTGATACGGTACTGAACGATGGCATTGCCGGTTTTCAAAGAGGGTCTGGACAAAGCCGAGGTCGATCGGATGGTCAAGAACGCCCAGCGCGCGACCGACTTTCTGAAGGCCCTGGCGCATGAAGGGCGCTTGATGATCCTTTGCTACCTGGCGTCCGGTGGCGAGCGGACGGTGACGGAGCTGGAGAACTTTCTCGGCCAGCGTCAGGCCGCTGTCAGCCAGCAGCTGGCGCGGCTTCGCTTCGAGGGGCTGGTCGAGACCCGGCGCGATGGCAAGGCCATCTACTACCGCGTAGCCGATGGCCGGGCTGTGCAGATGCTGGAAGTCGTCTACAATCTTTTCTGCTCGGACGACGACTCATAGGACGAATGGCAGGGAGCCCTTGCCCGAGCACGTGCTGTACCCCGATCGAGACCTGGAAGCACGATGTTCGAATTGACCGATAGCCAACTGGCAGCAGTCGCTGGGCTGGCCGGCGGTGTCATGCTTGGCCTCGCCGCCCGTCTCGGCCGGTTCTGCAGCATGGGTGCGGTCGAGGATGCAGTCTACGGGGCCGACCTGGGCCGAATGCGGATGATGGCGATGGCCGCGGCCGTCGCGATCGCCGGTACCTTCGGCCTCCTGAGCCTCAATTTGTTCGACCCGAACGATACCCGATACTTCCGAACCGAGTGGTCGCCCCTCGGGTCGATCGTCGGTGGGCTGCTCTTCGGCACTGGAATGGCGCTTGTCGGCACCTGCGGCTTCGGCTCGCTTGCGCGGGCGGGGGGCGGCGATCTTCGCGGCCTCGTGATGGTCATGGTGATCGGAATCGCGGCCTATGCGACGATTGTCGGGCCCCTCGCCGACTTGCGGCTGTGGATCGTGCCCGTCGTGCCGATAGCCGGCGGAACCTCCGGCCACGGCATCGCTCAGATCGCCGCATCGGCGTTTTCGGTCCCCACCGCTGTTCCGGCCCTGATTGCCACAATCGCTCTGGCTGGCTGGGCGCTGATCGACCGCCGGTTCCGTAGACTGAGCGACCATCTTGTCTGGTCGGTGGTCGCCGGGCTGGCGATCGTTCTGGCCTGGTTTGCGACCTCGACGATCGCCATTGCGGCCTTCGATCCGGTCGAGACCGAATCCTTCTCCTTCATCGCGCCGCTCGGGCAAGCCATCCTCTATCTCATGACTTCGAATGTCGGGAACGTGGATTTTCCGCTTGGCTCGGTCCTGGGCGTCAGCATCGGCGCCGCGATCGGCTCCCTTTTCAAGAGCGAGTTCCGCTGGGAGGCCTGCGATGATGCCCGGGAACTCGGCCGCCAGATGATGGGCGCAGCCATGATGGGCGTCGGGGGCGTCCTCGCTGCGGGATGCACCATCGGTCAGGGCCTGTCTGCGCTGTCACTTCTGTCACTGAGCGCGCCCGTAACTATCGCATCGATCCTGATCGGCGCCCGGATCGGACTCTACCTCTTGGTGGAAGCAGATTTCCTTAAGCGCGGCGCCTGAAACGGGCCCGCCGGGACCCAATCGGTGATCCGGAGCTGATCAGCGACCGCTCGTCTCTGCGAGATCCCCGCTCAGCAGAACACGGGCGAGCAGGCGGGCGACCGGGGCATAGTCATCCGTCAGGAACTCGAGCTCGTCAGGGCCGACGATCTCGACCATCCGATCCAAAGGCAATCGGACCCATTCTCGGCCGAAGCCGAATTCTGCCGCCAACTGGTCTCCGGGGGACGGTCGGTCCGAGGCAAATACGATCCAGGTCGTCCTGATTTCCGCAGGCTGGATGCTTTCCCGGTCGATCCAGAGTTCCACGCTGGGAAAGGTCGCACGCAGGGTGCGCGCCAGCGAAAGCATGAAACGGGGCCGCCGCAAGGCATCAACGACGTTCAGGACGTAGACGCCGCCGTCCTCGAGCCGGGACGCGACGAGCGCGTTGAACTCGTGGGTCACCAGATGCTGCGGGATCGAGATATCGTGGAAGGCATCACCGAATACCACGTCGAACCTCGTGCCCTCGGGAAGCGCCTGAAGGACTTGCCGCGCGTCTCCGTGCCGGATTTCAGTGCTTGGGCCCCGCTCGAACCCGAGCACGCGCTCCGCGATCTCGGTCACGCTGGGATCGATCTCGGCGACCACAGTGAGGCCGGCCTGCACCTCCGCCGCCGAG
>JBFKAE010000207.1:0-4227 GCA_041621755.1 Sphingomonadaceae bacterium
GCACGGCGGGGCTGGTTCCCGAAAACGGGTCCAGTGTCTGACCGCGCATGCTGAAGCTGAGCTGGTTGGAGTTCTGACCGTTTTTCACCAACAGGCCGGGGACGAGTGATCCCATGTCCTGTTCGCTGACGATGACCCGGGTTCTGAGCAAGTCATCATTGAAGGCGACGACCGAAACGGGGACTTTGGACAGCTTTTCTTCACGCCGCTGTGCGGTCACAACGATGTCGGCGCCATAAAATGCCGGAGCATCTGATCCATCTGCCGTCGAATCTGGACCTGCTTGTGCTGGCGCTTCTTGCGCATATGCCGCAGATCCTACCAGCATCGAAAGGACGAGTGCGCTACCGCTCAGCAGTGTCGAATAATGTTTTGAAACCTTCATGTTCATCCCCTTCGATCATTATGTTTTTGCCGGAGCCGGTCTTTTGCGGCTCGCATAATTTGACCGCGCCTTTCGACAGCTGCGATCAACAGTGAAGTTGACAGAACTTTTTTTGATAGTCAACGCATAAGTTGACAGTATCAATTGCCTGTTGCTTTTATAGCACGAAATAGAGGACTTATGAGACCATGATCGAAGCCAAACCGCTGACTCTGGACGATTTGCACGCGAGAGCGCAGGCGCGTATTGCCGAGCTTGAAGAGGGAGAATCGCTCACGTCTCTGGATGAGGCGCTGATCGAGCTTGGTGTTTCGGCATCGGTATGCGCGCTTGATCGAGCGGTCATAGAGGCTGCGATCAAAAAAGCCTCTGCGGCAGGGGCGAGCGCTGAACAATTGCAGGAAGTCATCTCGCTGGTTTCCGGCGTGGGCGTTCATTCGCTTATGGTGACTGCGCCTGCGATCCTGTCGATCAACCGGGAAGGGGCGTCCGGTCCTTTGCCACCGCTCAGCAAGGCGCAGCAAGCGCTGTGGGATCGCTATGTCGGCGAAGACCCGTTCTGGACAGGGTTTGAACACGAGCTTCCCGGCTTTCTGGACGCCATGCTCAGACTGTCGAGCGATCAGTTTGCTGCGTTCTTCGAATATTGCGCGGTTCCGTGGAAAAGCGGTACCGTTCGTGCAAAGACAAAGGAGCTTGTTGCGATGGCGTGCGATGCCATGCCTGCGCATCGCTTTCTGCCGGGCTTCAATCTGCACCTTGGCAATGCCATCGCGCTTGGCGTTGGCCGCAAGGCGATATTGCGTGCGCTCGAAATCGCAGCCGCCGTGCCGCCACACTGCGGCACGCGCTAACCACGGGCTTTATTGTCCGTCAGACATCCCATTCCAGTTGCACATTGTCGATCGTCGCAACGATGCCTGAACGGTAGATCTGCTTTTCATCTTCGCGCAGGCGGAATGCGGGAATCCGTTTCAGCCATTCTTCAAGCGTGATGATGACTTCCATGCGTGCCAGATGCATGCCAGCGCAGCGGTGCGGGCCGCCACCGAATGTGGAATGCGCCAGGCGCTTGCGCTGAAGATCAAGGCGCATCGCGTCGGGATTTTGGCTTTCGTCGAGGCCGTGCATGGCGGTCGGGATCAGGATCATGTCGCCATGCTTCAGTTCGACGCCGCGATAGGTCAAATCCTTTGCAACCATCCGCGCCTCGGCAACCACGGGGAAGCGCCGGAACATTTCCTCCGCGCCGCGCTGCAAAATCAACGGATCGCTGTGCATCTGTGCAACGATTTCGGGATGGCGGGCAAGGTGCGTCATCATGAAACCAAGGAAATTGACCACAGTATCAAGGCCACCAAGCAGCAACAGCGACACAAGACCAATCGCGCGTTCGCGGCTGATCGGCTCGCCATTAATGTCATTATTGACCATCACAGTGATCAGGTCATCACCGCTGCCGCCTCTGCGCGCCTCGATGATCGGCTCGACATAGGTGTCGAAGCCGCGCTGAGCGGCCTCGAGCGATGCAGCCATTTCGTCGGGCGTTGCGCCATCGGGCCGGGTCATCTGCTCGGCGAACTTGCTGAGCATTCCGATATCGTCGAGCGGCAGATCGCACATCGCCATGAACACCCTGACCGGGAAGACGCGGCCATAGGCGCTTGAGAATTCACAGCCACCATCGGCCACCATGTTTTCGATCAATTCCGCGGCAATGCTGCGTACATTTCCTTCTATCCGCCGCATCTGGGCAAGGTTCAGCCCTTTATCGAGCGTCTTGCGATAGGGGGTATGCTCTGGCGGATCCATGCGGGTCGGCACCATAAGATATTTCTCACCCGCCTCTTTTGGCAGGAAGATGACTTCGCTCGAAAAGCGCGTCGGATCGCTGTATATTTCTTTTACCAGTTCACCGCGTGTGGCGATCCAGTGTCCGCCTGTGAACGGCGTCCAGACGAGTTCGGGAATGTCGGGGCGTTGCAGCGCCTGCCAGGCCTCGTGATAGCCACCCTCAATACCTTCGGGCGCATACATGTCGATTTCGCGGACCAGCGCATCGGGGACATGGTCGGGTTTGGGCGTCCGGTGACGGCTGTTGTTCAAGTCTGTTTCGGCCATGATGGCTCCTTCTCAATCGAAAGATTTCAAAGTTCGGGGTCAATCACCGCTTTGATCACTTCGCCTTTGTGAACGGCGTCGAGCGCTTTGGCGGCGTCGGGGATCGAAAAACGGTGGCTGATAAGATTGGCGAGCGGCACCTTATCCTGCAGCCTTGCGGCCAGATGCATGGCGCCGTGATAGTGCATTGGCTTGGGGAAACTTGCACCGCCGATCGTCAAATTCTTGATCGTCAGTTCGCGCGGGCTGATGGCTTGCGTGCCGATCGCGCCCCACAGGCCAAGAATGATATAGCGGCCATGATTGCCGGTCAGGTCAACGCCTTCGGGGAAGGCAGGCAGGAACCCGGCGGCCTCGACAACGACATCGGGGCCAAGCGGGCCGACACGGTCATAGACTGCGCTGCGTCGTTCCTCGACCGACTGTGACAACGATATAGTTGCCGTCGCGCCGAGCTGACGCGCGATGTCCAGACGTTTTTCGAAACCGTCGATGATGATGATCTCGCGTGCGCCGGCCTGGGCTGCAACCAATACGGCGGACAGACCAACCGGCCCGGCGCCCTGCACGACAACCGTATCATTGACTTTCACCGGACCGCAGCGGTCGAAGCCGCGCAGTACCGTTGGAAGCGCGCAGCCAAGCGCAGCAACAGCGAGCGGGTCCGCGCCGTCTGGCAGGCGAAAGAACGCCAGGCCGTTGGGGAGCCAGGCGTAGTCGGCATAGCTGCCCCAGTTGGGCTTTTCGGCATGTTCAAAGAACTGCGAATTTTCGCACGGTGTTTCTTCGAGTACTGTGCATGAATGGCAACGATGGCAGAGCGCGATTGGCGCCCAGTAAACGAGATCGCCCGCCTTGACGGGAACGCCAGCATAATCGGTCGTGACGCCATCGCCCAGTTTTTCGATGCGGCCAACGCCTTCATGCCCCAATATGATCGGGAAGGGCATGACACCGGCTTCACCGCTGGTGATGTGGACATCGCTGCCGCATACACCGCCGATGACAACACGCACCAGCGCGCCGCCCGGTTCAGGGTCGGCGATGTTGACTTCCCAGGTTTCAAGCCGGTTTGGTTCTACCAATACCGTTGCGCGTCCCTTGGTCATGGCGTCGATCTCCTTATTGCCGGTCAGGCTGGCATTTTGACTTTGGGGCAGACTTCGATGGCAAGGCGTCGCAGCGATTCTTCCCAAGGTTTTGGATCATCAAGGCTGTCATGCTGGTTGGCGACGATCTGTCCCCAGCCACCGCAGGCATCGGCCAACTTTTCAAGTTTCTCGATGACTGTTTCTGGCGAGCCGCACAGCACGACATGTTCCGCCAGAAAATCATCGTCTATGTCCTTGGGTTCGATATCAAGACCCGAGTCCTGGATGATACCATCAAACAGTCCGAACTTGATGTAAATTTCCTTGAGATATTCATGCCACGTGCGGGCCATGCCGCTTTTCAGGAACAGCCGCTTTGCCTCTGCATCCGTGTCGGCGATGAAGACGTCGCGACACACGCGATAGCGTTTGCGGTCAGGCGTGCGGCCCTTGGATTCCATCGCAGCGGCCCATGTGTCCCAATGGGCGTTCATCTGCGGCGTGCCGCCAAAAAAGGAAATGGGGCTGTAATCGCGCTCGCCGGCAAACCTCATCGAGGATGAACTCATCGACAGGCCTGTGACTGCAATCTCCATCTTGTCGCGGCCGCCATAGGGATTGTTGTCGGCA
>JBFKAE010000208.1:0-4179 GCA_041621755.1 Sphingomonadaceae bacterium
CCGGACATCGATACGCTGCTTCTCTACGACACCGCCGGGGTGCTGACAAAAGAGCGGATGGAAACGCTCATTCCGGCGATCCTCGCGAACAGCAACGGCAAGCCGCTGGAGTATCACGGCAATGACCTGCTTGGCATGTCGACCAAGAACTATCTCGATGCGATCGAACTGGGCGTCAGCATCGTTCACACGGCCAGCCGGCCCATGGCAAATGGGCCGTCGGTTCCTTCTACCGAGCAGATGGTGAACAATCTCGAGATCCTCGGCCATACTCACAATCTCGACAAGAGCCTGTTCAAGCCGGTGGCCGATCACATGGAAAGGGTCGGCAAGCAGGCCGGCTACCTCGTGAACCAGCATGGGGAATACAATGTCCTTTCCATCCGCCACCAGATCCCCGGCGGAATGATGGGAACGCTTCGTGCCCAGTTGGAACGGCACGGCATGTCGGACAGGATCGAAGACGTGCTGGCCGAGGTGGCGGTCGTCCGGCGCGAGCTAGGCTATCCCGGCATGGCAACCCCATTCAGTCAGCTTGTGGGCATCCAGGCGGTGCTCAACCTCGTCAATGGTGAGCGCTACAAGACCGTCCCCGACGAGATCATCGAATATGCGCTCGGCTATTACGGAGAGACGGCGGCGCCGATCGAGCCGGACATCCTCGACCGCATTCTGTCCAGCCCCCGGGCAAAGACGGTTCGTGACAATCGGCCCGAGCATCCCAGCTTGTCGAAGCTACACCAGAAATATGGGACAACCGACGACGACGAGATGCTGCTGCGCGCGATCCTGCCGCAAACGGATCTGGAGAAGATGCGCGCCGCCGGTCCGCTCAAACGTGATTATCCGACGATTTCTTCGCCCGAACTGGCGCAGGCAGCTGCGCTGCTCAAGATTGCCAACCTGCCGGTGATCCAGCTGCAGTCGGAGAACTTGTCGATTTCATTGCGCAGCTGAGGACAGAACAAAGCTTAGGGCCTCTGTTCAGCAGGGCGGTCAGGGCTTCAGTTCGATCAATCCTGACACGACTTTCGCATCGGCTCTTCGCCTTCCAGGGGTGTGAGGCCGAGCCGTGCGAACAGAACCGCATCGGCATCGTCGCCCGCATTGGGCGCGGTTAGTAGCCTGTCGCCGGTGAACATCGAGTTCGCACCCGCCATAAAGGCCAGCGCTTGCGTCGCCTCAGACATGCTCTCGCGACCGGCCGACAGGCGCACCATGGAAAGCGGCATGCAAATCCGCGCCACCGCCACCGTGCGCACGAACTCGATATCGTCGATCTTGGCCAGCGGCGTATCGGCCAGCATGTCGCCCAGCACCGTCCCCTTCACCGGCACCAGTGCATTGACCGGTACGCTTTCGGGATGGCGTTCAAGCGTGGCCAGCGTGTGGACAAATCCGACACGGTCCGCCCGCGTTTCGCCCATGCCAACGATCCCACCGCTGCATACGTTGATCCCGGCATCGCGCACATTCTGCAGCGTATCGAGCCGATCTTGATATTTACGCGTCGAAATTAAGCGCGCGTAATACTCGGGGCCGGTGTCGACATTGTGGTTGTAGTAATCGAGGCCAGCTCCCTTGAGCATTTCCGCCTGTTTTGGCGTGAGCATGCCCAGTGTAATGCAGGTCTCCAGCCCCATGGCGCGCACTCCTTTCACGATATCGACGATCGCGGGCATGTCGCGGTCCTTGGGGTTGCGCCAGGCGGCACCCATGCAAAAGCGTTGACTGCCTGCATTCTTGGCCTGCGCGGCCTTCTGAAGGACTGACTGGACATCCATCAGCTTGGTCGCCGCGACCCCAGAATCTGCATTCACCGACTGCGAGCAGTAGCCGCAATCCTCAGGACACCCGCCGGTCTTGATCGACAGCAATGTGCAGAGCTGAACCTGCTCGGGCGGATGGAATTCGCGATGGACCGTCGCAGCTCGGAACAGCAGCTCGGTGAACGGGAGGTCGAACAATTCCGCGATCTCTTCGCGGGTCCAGTCGGTGCGAACAGAAGCGGTTTCGTCCACTCGGTCGAGCAGGCAGGTCATACGATCAGTGTCGCACGCAGCGCCTCGACCTGCGAGGCCGGGCAGTTCAGTTTGGTCTCGGCATAGGCCTCGATCGAGCCGTGATGCTCGCAGATGGTGTCGAAGGCGCGTTTCAGGAATGCCGGATCGACCCGCGTGACGACCCGGATGGCCTCTTCGGACAAGCCTTTGCCGAAGCGGTGTTCGATCTGCGTGCGGAGTCGGCTGATCTGGGCATCAGAATCCGGGGCGCAGTTCGTCAGCAAGTACTCGTCCATGACGTCGTCGGAATGGACGCCAAGCAGGGTCTGCAAGATGGCGACGATCACGCCCGTGCGATCTTTCCCGGCGGTACAGAAGACCATTGATGGCCCGTCGCAGGTAGCCAAGGCTTCTAGGTATTTTGCATAGATTCCCTGCAAGTGCGGGCGAAACGGAAGGTTTTCGTAACGCGAAGCGAATTCCTCCGTTATCGAACTGGCGCTCACCGGGTTCTCGGCGGCCTCTTCGTGAAACGCCATTTTAGCCGATTCGCCGTCAGTTTCGAAAATCCTCGCACGCAGGTCAGGGGGCCAGCGACAGGGGGCTGCCGCCCTTTCGGAATCACCGCGCAGGTCCACCAGAACCACCGGGTCTATCGCGCTGATGACGGATAGGTCGGATTGGCTGGCGCCCGAGGTGTCTCCCGAACGGAACAGCACACCCGTGGCAAGTTTCCCTCCGCCAGCAATGTGATAACCGCCGAAATCGCGGAAATTGTGAATACGTTGGGTTGCGACGAAACGGGCGGTGCCATCTTTGCTGGTCAGCATTGGCGGAGATTCCTTCAGACGTAACAAGAAGTCGGCAATTGCGGCTTCACATAAAATGTACTACAGAAGTGTATACTAAGTTGCAATGGCGAGAGGGCCCATGAATATCGCATCGATCCTGCACAGCGCTGCCCGGACGTTCGGCGACCGGCCGGCCGTCTCGGTGGGGGACGAGTTGCGCGCAGATTACGCTACGATGTCTTCACGCGCCGCCGGGCTGGCCCGAGGCCTAGTCGATCGCCTCCGCCTAAGGCCAGGTGACCGGGTGATGCTGGCGATGGAAAATTGCGCGCAATACTTCGAGTTGATCTTCGCCGTCTGGCATGCCGGACTGGTCGTCGTTCCGGTAAATGCCAAGTTGCACCCCAGGGAAATTGCCTGGATCGGAAACGACAGCGGGGCGAAGGCATGCTTTTGTACGCCCGACCTGATGGACGAGATGATGGCGCTTGGCAGGGAAATGCCTAGCTTGACATGCTTCGTCTGCGTTGACGGCAAAGAATACGAGCAGCTGCTCGCCGACCCTGTGGCCTGTGCTTCCGCAGATCGCGATGATACGGCATGGATCTTCTATACCAGCGGCACGACCGGCAAGCCCAAGGGGGCGATGCTGACCCATCTCAACCTGCAGCTGATGTCGTGGAGCTATCTGTGCGACTTCGATCAGCTCGGCCCCTTCGATGCGATGCTCCATCTCGCGCCGCAATCGCATGCGTCCGGATTGCTGGCATTGCCACATATCGCCAAGGCTTCGCACCAGATCCTGCCTGCCGGAGGCGGGTTCGATCCCGCCGAACTGGCATCGATGATTGACCGCACCGAGAACCTGACCTTCTTCCTGGCGCCCACGATGCTGCGCCGGACAGTGCAGCATGGCGGCGTTGCCCGTGCGCGGGTCGAGAATGTGCGGACCGTGATCGGCGGGGCTGCTCCCTTCACTGCTGCGGACGTACGTAGCGCCCTGGCGACATTCGGGCAGCGCTTCACCAACGGCTATGGCCAGGGGGAATGCCCCTGCACGATCAGCATGATGCCGAAGAATCTCTACGACGAAGCCGCGTCGGACGAGCAGCTGACTTCCGTCGGCATTGCCCGTACGGGCGTCGAGATCGCGATTGTCGATGAAACGGGCAACCGCCTGGACCCAGGCATCGTCGGCGAGATCGAAGTGACCAGCGACATCGTCATGAAAGGTTATCTGAACCGGCCAGAAGCGACCCGCGAGACCATTGTCGGAGGCAAGCTGCTCACGGGCGACATGGGCTCGATGGACAAGCGGGGGTTTCTGACGCTCAAGGACCGGTCGAAAGACGTGATCATAAGTGGCGGATCGAACATCTACCCGG
>JBFKAE010000209.1:0-4139 GCA_041621755.1 Sphingomonadaceae bacterium
CCCCGGCCCCTGTCGCCATGGGAACAGCTAGAGACCGCGATCAGAACGCTGCGGCGGCGCGAGGGGCTGTAAAGTCCTATCTGACCCTAAACCATCAGGCCATGTGGGTCGTTCATCACCAACATTGCGTCGGGTCTTGCAAGCGCAACCAGCGTCAGACCATGTCTGGCGGCACGATCGATCGCCATTGTCGTCGGTGCGGAAATGGTGACGAGCATCGGACAACCCGCAATGATGGTCTTTTCAACAAGCTCGTAACTGCAACGCGCCGTCAGCAGGAAAAAGCCGGATTCCGGCGTCTTTCCTGCACGCGCCAAAGCACCGATCAATTTATCGAGCGCGGTGTGGCGACCGATATCCTCGCGCACGATTTCGATCCCGCCTGACGCATTGCAAAAGGCCGCCGCGTGTACGGCACCGGTCTCGGCGGACAAGGGCTGATGCGCGTCGAGCGCCGACAGCGCAGCAAAAATTCCTGCGCGCGATGCTGTTGGAACCTCTGTGATCGGCGGCAACGGCGCGCTCAATTGTTCAAGACTTTCAAGCCCACACAGCCCGCAACTGCTTTCAGAAACGCGCATACGCGCCCGTTTCAGTACGGGTTCAAATTTGTCAGCAACAATCTGAATCCGCAGCACCCAACCATCTGCCGTCTCGGTTGCCGTCACGTCTTCAATATCCGATGCGTTGTCGATCAAGCGCTCTGACAGGGAAAACCCGACGGCAAAATCGTCAAGCTCAGCGGGCGTCGCCATCATCACCGCATAGCCAATACCATTATATTCCACCGCGACGGGAACCTCGACCGCGACAGGGCGTAGCACCTCGTCCCTACCGTCGGGATATAGCCGGATGACCGTCTGGCTGCGGCTCGCTGTCACGCGTTCGCTTTTGCTGCAATCAGTGCGGCAGCATTGCGAGCCGTATCGCCAAGCCCCTCACCACCCGTTGCGAGATGCTCGGCAAGCATTGCCTTCATGCGCCTGTCCCAATATTTCTCGATATGGCCTGCCGTTGCCATTGCCGGATCAGTCGACTGCGCGGCGAGATTCCGGGCAATCTGGTTCGCCATATAGACGAGCTTGTCCGTGGTGCTCATTCAGCCGCCTCGACATCCACGGCGATACGGCGCGACATCGTGCTTAAGGCATCATATTCCTCTTGCCAGTCAGTCGGCCCGTTCGAAGCCGACACCTGCACTGCCGTTACCTTATATTCGGGACAATTGGTCGCCCAGTCGCTGTAATCGGTGGTAACGACATTGGCCTGCGTCTCGGGATGGTGGAACGTCGTATAGACGACCCCCGGCGCGACACGGTCGGTGACCCTGATACGCAGCGTCGTTTCACCGGCGCGGCTCGCAAGCTTGACCCAGTCGCCGTTTTTCAAGCCACGGTTTTCCGCATCCTCGGGATGCATTTCGAGCAGATCTTCGGGGTGCCAGGCAACATTGTCGGTCCGCCGTGTCTGCGCACCGACATTATAATGACTGAGGATACGCCCGGTGGTCAGCAGGAGCGGAAAGCGCGGACCGGTCTTTTCATCGGTCGGCACATAATCGGTAACGACGAATTTGCCCTTGCCGCGCACGAAGCCATCGACATGCATGATTGGCGAGCCATCGGGTGCGGCATCATTCACCGGCCATTGTAACGACCCCTCTTTGTCGAGGCGGTCAAAATTGACACCGGCAAATGTCGGCGTCAAGCGCGCGATCTCGTCCATGATCTGCGAAGCGTGCGTGTATGACCAGTTGAGACCCATAGCGTTCGCCAGATCCTGCGTGACTTCCCAATCCTCGCGTCCGTTCAAGGGCGTCATCACCTTACGCACGAGCTGGATGCGCCGTTCGGCATTTGTGAACGTGCCGTTCTTTTCCAGGAAGGTCGACCCCGGCAGGAAGACGTGCGCGTAATTCGCCGTTTCATTGAGGAAAAGATCGTGAACGACGACGCATTCCATCGCCGCCAGCCCCGCCGCCACATGATGCGTGTCGGGGTCGGACTGTAAAATATCCTCGCCCTGAATATAAATACCCTTGAACGTGCCATCGACCGCCGCGTCGAGCATATTGGGAATGCGCAAGCCGGGTTCGGGGTCGAGGCTGACACCCCAATCGTCCTCGAACAGCTTGCGCGTGTCGGCGTCGCTGATGTGGCGATATCCGGACAATTCGTGCGGGAAACTGCCCATATCGCAGGCGCCCTGCACATTATTCTGACCCCGCAGCGGGTTTACCCCGACGCCCGGCCTTCCGATATTGCCCGTCGCCATGGCAAGGTTGGCGATCACCATGACGGTCGAGCTGCCCTGGCTATGTTCGGTGACACCTAGCCCGTAATAGATCGCGCCATTCCCGCCGGTTGCGAACAGGCGCGCCGCTTCACGAAGCTCGGCAGCCGGAACGCGCGTCAGCGGCTCCGTCGCTTCGGGAGAGCGCTTGGGGTCCGACACAAACGCCGCCCAATCCTGATATTCATCCCAGTCGCAGCGCTCGCGGATGAACGTCTCGTCGGCCAGCCCTTCAGTCACAATCACATGCGCAAGCGCGCTCAGCACGGCGACATTGGTGCCCGGACGCAGCGGCAAGTGGTGGGCGGCCTCGATATGGGGCGAATGGACAAGATCGATACGGCGTGGGTCGACAACGATCAGCTTTGCGCCCTGCCGCAGGCGCTGTTTCATGCGGCTCGCAAAGACCGGGTGCGCGTCGGTCGGGTTTGCCCCGATGACGAGGATGACATCGCTGTTCTCGACGCTGTCGAAATCCTGTGTGCCAGCCGACGTGCCAAAGGTCGTCTTCAGGCCATAGCCCGTCGGCGAGTGGCAGACACGCGCACATGTATCGACATTATTATTGCCAAAGCCCGCGCGCACCAGTTTCTGGACGAGGAAAGCTTCTTCGTTGGTACAACGCGACGATGTGATGCCGCCAAGCGCACCTGCGCCGTATGTGTCACCTATCTCTTTAAAGCGCCGGGCCGTGAAGCTGAGCGCATCCTCCCAGCTGACTTCCCGCCAGGGCTGGTCGATTGTCTCGCGGATCATCGGCGTCGTGATCCGTTCTTCATGATTGGCGTAGCCCCACGCAAAGCGCCCCTTGACGCAGCTATGCCCGTGATTGGCCTTGCCATCCTTGTGCGGCACCATGCGCACCAGTTGCTCTCCACGCATTTCAGCACGGAAGGTGCAGCCGACGCCACAATAGGCGCAGGTCGTAATCACGCTGCGGTCAGGTGTGCCGATCTCGACGACCGCCTTTTCCGTGAGCGTCGCCGTCGGGCAGGCCTGCACACACGCGCCGCACGACACGCATTCCGACCCAAGGAAATCATCGCTCCCAAGTCCCGCCGAAACCTTCGATTCAAAGCCCCTGTCTGAAATCGTCAGTGCGAATGTACCCTGCACCTCGTCGCACGCGCGCACGCAGCGCGAACAGACGATACATTTCGACGGGTCGAAATCGAAATAAGGGTTCGACTGGTCCTTTTCCTGACCAAGATGATTTTCGCCTTCATAGCCATAGCGCACATCGCGCAGACCGACCGCGCCTGCCTGGTCCTGCAATTCGCAATCGCCGTTCGCCGCACAGGTCAGGCAATCGAGCGGGTGGTCGGAAATGTAAAGCTCCATGACCCCACGGCGCAGCTTTGCCAGACGGTCCGTCTGCGTCTGAACCACCATACCCTCGCGCACTGGCGTCGTGCACGATGCGGGCGTGCCACGCACACCATCAATCTCGACAAGGCAAAGCCGACAAGAACCGAACGCCGCCATATGATCGCTGGCGCAGAGCTTGGGGATCGACGTCCCGAGTTCCGCCGCCGCACGCATGACGCTGGTACCGGCGGGCACTGTTGTGCTGCGTCCATCGATTAAAAGCGTGACGGTTTCGGACGATGCCGACGCCGGCGTACCAAAATCCGCTTGCGGCTGATAGGTCACGACACCTCCTCCTCAAGCCCGAAATCTTCGGGAAAATGGCTGATCGCACTCATTACCGGGTACGGTGTAAAGCCACCCAATGCGCATAGTGATCCAAACTTCATTGTATCACAAAGGTCCGCGACAAGCTGCAGGTTTGCCGTACGCGCCTCGCCAGCGGCAATCTTGTCGAGCGTTTCGCGCCCACGTACAGC
>JBFKAE010000210.1:0-4132 GCA_041621755.1 Sphingomonadaceae bacterium
CCTGTTCGATTTCGATCGCGGAGACGTTCTCTCCACGGCGGCGTAGCGCGTGGGCCATACGACCTATGAAATGGAGGTAGCCCCGCGCGTCCAGATGCCCAAGGTCACCTGTGTGGAACCACAAGTCACGTGTCGCTTCGGCATATTTTTCCGGTTGGTTGTAATAGCCAAGCATGAAGGTGCCTGGGTTTGCTGTCCGCAGAAGAATTTCACCATCCTGATCAGGGGCGCAGGCGGCTCCGTAAGGGTCTGCGATCATGATTTCAACCCAGCCATGGCCTTTCCCCTGTGAGTGGTAGGGGCGATCCCAGAGCCGCTGGTTCACAGAACCAAGCGGGCCGGTTTCTGTCTGGCCATATATCTCCAGCGTATCATGCGCGAAACGCTGTTGGAACAGTATGCGCTTCTCCTCGGCCACACCCGCAGATGCAGTTGCGATGATTCTGAATTTATAGAATTCTTCTTCGTTTTCGGTGCCTGAAAGCAGGGCAAGCAGAACTGGTGCCACCATCACAGAAAGTGTGCCGCCATGTTTGCGTGCAAGGCGCAGCGTCTCCTTGGGGCTGAACCAACGGGGCATGACGCTGGTCATCCCGAAATAGATCGGCGACAAGACTTCAACGGCCGATCCAATCGTGTGATAGAGTTGCCCGACACCGATCTGGACATCGTCAGGTGTGGGCTGGAACATTTCCTGATAGCGCCCGATACCAGCGAAATACCATGCGCTTGATACCTGTACCGCTTTGGGAAGCCCTGTGCTGCCGCCCGTGAATATGAGGCCGACAGGATCGCTCCAATGAATATCGACACGCGGTTCTTCGGTGGAGCCTTTCAGCAAGTCATCAAAACGCACGTGACCAGCAGGTGTTTTGCTGTCGCCGCGAACAATTTCCAGAATGACATCGTCGCTCAGCTGCTTACGGATTGCATTATAATCCCCGGCTAACTCACTATCGATGATAATCGCAGAAGGTCCGCACTCGCGAAGCGTGTTCAGTAGGTCGAGCTGACGTAAAGCAATATTTATCGGCGCCCAGACAACGCCGAGTTTGGCACAGGCGAACCACGCCAGAATGTGGTCGATACTGTTGTGCATGTAAGTCGCAACGACTTGCCCTTTTGAAATTCCCCGGTCAGCAAGATCATTGGCGATCCGATTGGCCTTCTCGTCAAGCTCGCGATACGAAATTGTGTCTTCACCTAAAATTACGGCTGTCTTTTTACCTAAAGATGCTTGCTTCTTCAGAACGCCGGCAATCGTGCAGATATCGAATTCGTATTCCTTGAGCTTTAGTGTCATTTTTTCCATCCTCAGATGTTATTTGGCCTTCCGGGTTTATTCCGGCGCGGAAACCGGGTTGATCAGGCGGTGACGTTGTTTCCATTCCTGATCATGCTTGCATCCGCTCAAGCGAGAGCCTAGCGGCCTGCCGCTGATTTCTGCATAGCGTCTGGCGATAGCAACGACTTTCTGAGGGTCAACGCCGGTATCGAATCCCATTCCGATCAACATGCCAACCAGATCTTCGGTCGCCACGTTGCCAAAAGCATCCGGAACAAAGGGAAAATCACCGCCAAGTCCACCAAAGGAACTATCGAGACAAAAATGTTGGAAGGGGCTCATCAAAGCCGCAAAAATATTGGCCATGCCTGCTCCACGGGAATCGTGAACATGGAAGGTAATCCGCTGATCCGTTGGCAGCACCTTGGCCAGTTCTGTGAAAAGCGCCAGCACCTGAACCGGGTCGGCCTGGCCTGTGGAATCCGAAATGATGAGTTCGTTGACGCCGGGCATGGCCGCAAATTCTCGTGCTGCCTCAACCACGCTTACTGGGTCTGTCCAGCCGGCTACGGGTGAACCGAAACTTTCACTGACGAAGACAGAGGCTCTAAGCCCGGCCTCTCCCGCGACTGCAGCACACCGCCCAATCTGCTTCATAAGGTCGCGCGGGTCTGCTGTAATGCCGTTTGCTGCCATGCTGGCAGGTACGGGCGAGTAGACGAGAAAGATCGTATTGAGATAGCCCCTTGCGTGCATGTCGAGCGCGTTTTCCATGCGACGCTCGCTGAAGACTACGCCCGATATGTCAATGTCTTTACTATAGGGAGCGATCGCCTGCAGGAGATCTTCGGTATCCCCCATATGGGGCATTTTTTTGGGGTTCACAAATGCGACAGCGTTGATCTCCTTCAACCCGCATTCGACAAGGCCACGGAACAGGTCGACCTTAGTTTCGGTCGGAAGCACCATATCGTGTGACTGCAGGCCTTCACGCAGGCCGACTTCCCTGACATCGACCCTCGTGACCTTGATTTTGTCAACCAAGCTGTCGAGCATTTTTACCTCCCTTGTGGACAGGCACTTTTCGCGCCGCGGCTCCAGTTAATTCGGCTCAGCTGAAGGCTAGAGCACGGAAACAGTTTCGCTAGCGTTGCGTACACCTGGAATGACCGGAATCTCAGCGTCATCCATTGGATGAACCGGCGTCTTGCGGCCAAGAGCGGCTTCGATATAGGGCTGTAATTCCAAATCAAGCTTGGCACGGCGGTGTTCGCCGCGCGTTTTGAATTCAGGCATTACATGCTCGGCGAACATCGAAAGGGTTTCGCAAACGTTCTGGTGGCTGCGGTGGCCACCCTGAATCGTGAACAGCAGATCGTCGACACCTGCTTCCTCGAAAATTCGCAGTCTGCGCGCCACGTCCTCGGGTGCGCCAGAGCCGTCATGATATTCATCACCTGCTGCCAGTGCCTCGGATACTGCGGCTTCCAGCCCAATCCCTGAATCTTCCTTGGCTAGATACTCTTCCCAGATATTGGTCCTGCCCGGGATGGTGTCGCTCATAATGGCGGTCTGCAGGGCAAATTTGAAGAAATTGTAGCAGTGATATCCATTGCGTACAGCAGTTTCCCGATCTTTTGCTATGGATAATGGACTCACCATGGCGAGGCGCGCGTTTACGCTGTGGCCCAGGGGTACGCAGGCATCTGACTTTATGATGTCATAATAGGCTTCGGACCATGTTGCAGCTTCGTATGGGTCGACGAACGAGAAGGCGAGCGCTCCGAGACCAAGTTGCGCCGCAAGCTTGATTGTTTCGCGATTGGTGCAGGCAAGCCACATCGGCGGGTGAGGCTTTTGAACCGGCTTTGGAACGATATTGCGGCATTCCATTTTGAAATATTTGCCATCATAGCCGGGATATGGCGTCATTGTCATCATGTTGGCGATCTGCTCGCCAGCTTCAAGGCACATGGGGCGCTTGTGCGACTTTGTTATATAATGCGCACCAAGCTCGATGCGGGTGGCACCTTCGCCAATTCCGAATTCCACCCTGCCGTTGGAGATGACGTCGAGTGTTCCCACGCCTTCTGCGATGCGAGCAGGTGGGTTGATGGGCGGCGGGACATGGCGGATGCCATGGCCCAGGCGGATCCGCTTCGTGCGTGCTGCTACTGCGCCAAGGAAGATTTCCGGCGCGGAGGAGTGCGAATATTCTTCAGTAAAATGGTGTTCAGTGACCCAGATACTATCGAATCCCAGCTGATCAGCCAGAACCGCCTGTTCAATATGATTGTTGAAATGCTCCACCTCTGAACCTTCGATCCAAGGCTTGGGCATTTGCTGCTGATAAAACAGGCCGAATCTCATAGCACCTATCCTTTCTGAAACAGGTTCCTCGCTCCATAGAGTCGGTTTGTCAACAAATTGTTGATTTAATTTCGTGGAAGGTTGGCGCGTTGGGCATTGACAGCTATCACTGTGATTGGTTGAACTCTTCAGTCATGGATTGGGATGTTTTGAATGGCGATTGACGCACGGAAAAAGAGAAAGTCCAGTGGGCTTGCAAAGCGACGGGTCGTGGCCCGTGAGGTGCAGCGTGAGCAATATGGCAATCGCCGTGCTGAATTGCGGGAGATTTCATCCAAGCTATTTAAAGAAAAAGGCTTTAGGAATGTCTCGCTCGAAGATATTGGTAAAGCCGCAGGTCTAAACCGCGCATCGGTCTATTATTATGCCTCCAGCAAGGAAGAACTCTATTTTGACGTTGCGCTGAGTTCGTTGACCATATTTGCGGATAAGGCTGAGGAAATTGCCGAAAGCGGCGGCACGTTCCGTGAGAAGCTC
>JBFKAE010000211.1:0-4066 GCA_041621755.1 Sphingomonadaceae bacterium
CAACGACTGCACTGCAAACCATTGGAGCCTTTATTCAAAGTACGGTGACAGGATGAAAATCGCCTTTCGCGTTGACGCATCGGTCGAAATCGGCACAGGACACGTCGTACGCTGCCTGACGCTGGCTGATGCTCTGACCGCGAAGGGCGCAAAATGCCTGTTTGTCATGCGACAACTGCCAGGCAATATGATTGATGCCGCGCGCGCGCGCGGCCATGACGTATCCGTTTTACCCCCACCGACCACATCGCTGACCCACGCAGATGCACCGCCACACGCTCGCTGGCTTGGCGTTGATTGGGAAAACGATGCAGAGGACACCAAGGCCGCACTCTCCCCTTCAGGTAAATATGACTGGCTGGTTGTCGACCATTATGCGCTCGACGCGCGATGGGAACGGCAGTTGCGGGCGCAGGTACAACAAGTACTGATCATAGATGATCTCGCGGATCGGCCGCACGAATGCGACCTGTTGCTGGATCAAAATTTACAAGAAGGCCCCTCGCGATATCACGGTCTTGTTTCGCCGGAATGTCTACAGCTGGTTGGGCCGCGCTATGCTTTGCTGCGACCCACATTCCGGACAAAGCGCCAGGAATCACCCCCGAACCGCACCATGCCGGTCCGCAGACTGCTCGTTTTTCTTGGCGGCATTGATTTACCTGGCATAACGCCAAGAGCACTTGCAGCGGTCGAGGCGGTCTGTGGAAACGACCTGCAGACCGACGTGGTTGTCGGTCCAGCCAATCCCAAAAGTGCCGAGATCGAGGCATGGTGTTCGACCCGCGACTGGGTTCATTTTCATCCCGGCAATGCAGATATGGCGGAACTCATGGCGGCAGCAGATGTCGCCATTGGCGCTGGCGGCACCGCGCTATGGGAACGCTCTTGCCTCCTTCTTCCAACCCTTCTCGTCACAATCGCTGACAACCAGGTCCCAGGCGCCAATGCGGTCGGCAAACGTGGTGCGGCCCTCTATTTGGGGAACGCTGAAGACACGACGCAGACTGAGCTGATAGCCGCCATCCGCATCATTCTTGGCAATGTATGGCTGCGTCAACATATGGCAGACATGGCCGGTGAACTTGTTGATGGCAAAGGCGTCGATCGCGTCGTTGCCTATATGACGGGACCCGAGATCACGTTGCGGCGCGCCGAAGCGACCGATTGCGACTCTATGTGGCAATGGCGCAATGCCGAGACCGTTCGACGCCATTTTCACGACTCCCGACCTGTCGATTTAGACACGCACCGCCAATGGTTCTCCACTGTCACTCAGGCAAAGGACAGAGATTTGCTTGTGGGAGAACTGGCCGACGAAGCCGTGGGCGTCATCCGGTTCGATCACCACGACGATGTAGCCACAGTCTCGATATATCTAGTCCCCGGTCGCGAAGGACGCGGCGAGGGATCGCAACTTCTTCAGGCAGGGTGCAAGTGGCTGTCCAGGACGCGCCCGGATGTCAAAATTATAGAAGCCGAAGTCCTGAACGAAAATACATCTTCCCATCGCGCCTTCATCGCCGCGGGGTTTTCTCCTTTCGTCTCAACATACCGTCGCGTATTAGACCCACACCTCAACCCCGAGATGGAGCGCTGATCAATGGCCACAGTTCTAGTCGTCGCTGCGCATCCAGATGATGAACTGCTCGGTTGCGCAGGCACGCTCGCGCGCCACGTCATCGCGGGTGACGCGGTACATATCGCTATTCTTGCCGAAGGTTCAACTTCGCGAAACGATCACCGCGATATCGCCGAAGCCAGCGATGAGCTGCAGGCGCTGCGGCTGGCAGCCCAGAAGGCAGGGGAAATTTTAGGCGTTCAGTCAGTCACTTGCCAGGGCTTGCCCGACAACCGTATGGACTCCGTCGATCTATTGGACATTGTCAAAATCGTTGAAGCGCTGATCTCGGAACATGAACCTCAGATTGTCTACACGCATCATGTGGGAGATGTGAATATCGACCACGAACTGACACATCGCGCCGTTTTTACAGCATGCCGACCGACGGTTGGTCATTCGGTAGAGCGCTTGCTTGCATTTGAAACTGTATCGAGCACGGAGTGGACACCACCGGGTAGCCGTCCAGCCTTTGTTCCCAACTGGTTCGTCGACATTTCCACAACGCTTAAGCGTAAACTCGAAGCGCTCAGAGCCTATACAACGGAAATGCGGGACTGGCCGCACCCGCGATCCACTCGCGCAGTTGAAACTCTGGCGCGTTGGCGAGGCGCAACAGTCGGCGTCGAAGCCGCAGAAGCATTCGTGTTGATGCGCCATGTCGACCGTCTGTCGCAGGCTTAGTAGCCCCCGTGTTCGTCATCGCCTCAAATCGCCCCTGGCACCGGGAAATGGCCCAACAGCTTTCCCAGAAGACGGGTCGGCCATTCGTTCTGATTGATCAGGTTGAGCAATTGAACGTCGATCATCTGAAGTCCTTGGGTGCGGAAACGGTCTTTTTGCCGCATTGGTCACATATGATCCCGGCCGTCATATTCGATACGTTCGAGTGCATTGTCTTTCACATGACCGATTTGCCCTATGGCCGTGGCGGGTCTCCACTGCAAAATCTGATTGTTCGTGGGCATGAAAGCACGATGATTTCTGCCTTGCGTTGCGTCACTGCACTTGATGCCGGTCCAATTTATCTGAAGCAGCCACTTTGCCTGCACGGGTCGGCTCAGGAAATATTCCTGCGTGCTTCCCTGATAATTCAGGACATGATAGTCGAAATTATCGAGAAGCGACCAACACCGCAGGCGCAATCGGGAGAAGGGGCGACATTCAAGCGGCGGACGCCGGCCCAAGGGAATTGGGCGAATGCGACCACGCTCAAGGAAGTTTACGATTATATCCGCATGCTTGATGCCGAGGATTACCCACCGGCCTTTATAGAGATCGGTGGTTTTCGCCTTGAATTCACCCGTGCAACGCTTCGCGACGGCAAAGTGGTAGCCGATGTACAAATTACGCAATCAGACAAGGATGCAAATTGATAACGTCATGACCCCTTTCCATATCGGCTCATTTGAAATTGCGACCTACAAGCCTCCGCTGATCATTGCGGAGATGTCCGGCAATCATAATCAATCGCTCGACAGGGCATTGGAAATCGTGGAGTTCGCCGCCAAGGCAGGCGCCCATGCTCTTAAGTTGCAGACCTATACGGCTGATACGATGACGATCGATCTCGCCGAGCGGGAATTTTTCATCGCGGACAAAAACAGTCTTTGGCACGGTGAATCACTTTATGCACTTTACCAGAAAGCCTACACGCCGTGGGAATGGCACAAGCCGATCTTTGATCGCTGCCGAGAGCTTGGCTTGATCGGGTTTTCAACGCCATTCGATGCGACAGCCGTCGATTTCCTGATGGATCTTGACGTCCCCTGCTTCAAGGTCGCCTCTTTCGAAAATACTGACCTACCGTTGATCGCACGCGTGGCCGCAACCGGCAAACCGATGATCATTTCAACTGGCATGGCGACGGTCGCGGAAATCGACGAAGCTGTGCGGACGGCGCGCGACAACGGTTGCCGCGACCTCATTCTGCTGAAATGCACCAGCAATTATCCTGCCAGCCCGGAAAATTCGAACCTCGCAACCATACCGCACATGCGCGATCTGTTCGGCTGCCACATCGGCTTGTCCGATCACACATTGGGCATTGGGGCCGCAGTGGCGAGTGTTGCGTTTGGAGCCGTTGCAATTGAAAAGCACATCACGATGAGCCGCGATGACGGTGGCGTGGATTCCGCTTTTTCACTTGAAGCAGACGAAGTGGCAGCGCTGGTGCGTGAAACCACTGTCGCCGCGCAGGCGCTTGGCACGATTTCTTATGGAAGCAGCGAGAGTGAACAGGGCTCCAAGGTTTTTCGACGGTCGCTCTACGTAACGGCAGATATGGAAGCCGGAGATGAACTGACACCCGAGAATCTCCGCGCCATTCGCCCCGGCCTTGGCTTGCCGCAGAAAATCCTCGTCCGACAGCTTCCAGCGGCCCTCGCGAAACGCCTCATGAGCCCGCTTCAGCCGCCGACGTTCCAGCGGCGTCGATATGAGCCA
>JBFKAE010000212.1:0-4041 GCA_041621755.1 Sphingomonadaceae bacterium
GACAAAGGCCGTCAAAGATGGCGATCACTATGTCATCAACGGGTCGAAGCAGTTCATTTCGGGCGGCGGCCAGAACGAAATCTACGTGACGATGTGCCGGACCAGCGACGACGGCGCCAAGGGCGTCAGTTGCTTTGTCATAGAAAAAGACATGCCAGGCGTCAGCTTCGGCGCGCAGGAGCGCAAGCTCGGCTGGCATTCGCAACCAACCGCGCAACTTATCCTTGAAGATGTGCGCGTCCCGGCGGAAAATCTCGTCGGGTCGGAAGGCCAAGGCTTTTCAATCGCGATGGCCGGCCTTGACGGCGGACGCCTCAATATAGGTGCATGTTCGCTTGGCGGCGCACAGCGCGCGCTTGATGAGAGCATCGCCTATACCAAGGACCGCACGCAATTCGGCAAGGCAATTGCCGATTTCCAGAACACGCAGTTCACGCTTGCCGACATGGCAACAGAGCTGGAAGCGGCGCGCGCGCTTTTGTATCTTGCCGCAGCCAAAGTCACCGACAACGCCCCCGACAAAACGCGTTTTGCGGCAATGGCCAAACGCCTTGCCACGGATACCGGATCGGCAATCGTCGATCGCGCGCTGCAATTGCATGGCGGTTACGGTTATCTGATGGACTATCCGATCGAACGGTTGTGGCGCGACCTTCGCGTGCATTCGATCCTCGAAGGCACCAATCAGGTGATGCGCATGATCGTTGGCCGGGATTTGATCAAATGAGCGATGAAGTTCTGTTTCACACCCGTGGCAAAGTCGGCATTGTCAGCCTGAACAAGCCCAAGACCATTCATGCGCTTACCCACGACATGGTGCGCGCGATGACCGCGCAGTTGCAGACATGGGCTGACGATCCCGAAATCGAGGTCGTCCTGCTCGACCATGCCGAAGGCCGTGGCTTCTGTTCAGGCGGCGATATCAATCTGTTGCGCAAATCCGCAATCGATGATGATGGCGCCTCCGGTCGCAAATTCTTCTATGACGAATATCGGCTGAACCATCTGATGTTCGAATATGACAAGCCGATTGTCGCTTTCATGGACGGCATCGTCATGGGCGGCGGCGTTGGCATCAGCCAGCCTGCCCGCTATCGCGTAGCGACTGAACACACACGCTTTGCCATGCCCGAAAGCGGCATCGGCCTGTTTCCCGATGTCGGCGGCGGCTGGTACCTGTCGCGGCTTCGCGGACGCATCGGGCAATTTCTTGCACTGACCGGCGCACGTCTTGATGGCGCGGAATGCCTCGCCATCGGCCTGGCTACGCATTATCTGCCTGCTGAAAGCCTCGCCGATGCGAAAGCCCGCATCGCGGACAAGCCAGATGATATTGCCGCAATTCTCGACGACCTTGCCACAACCCCTCCAGAGGCAAGAATCCTCGCCAATATTGATAAGATCGACCGGTTGTTCGCCGCTGACCGTCTTGAAGACATCATTGCCGCGCTGGAAGCCGATGGCGGAGACTGGGCCACAAAGGAACTGGCGACGCTGCGCACGAAAAGCCCGATGACGTGCAAGGTCTCGCTGCGCCAACTTAGCGAGGGTGCAAAGGCGGCGCGCTTTGCGGATAATATGACGATTGAATATCGCATCGCATCGCGTGTACTGACCCTGCCCGACTTCACCGAAGGCGTGCGCGCCGTCATCGTCGAAAAGGACAACGCGCCAAAGTGGAATCCGGCGACACCCGAAGCTGTAACCGGCGCGATGCTCGATGGCATTTTTGCGCCGCTTCCCAAAGATCAGGAATGGAAACCCCTATGACCTACGAAACCATCCTTGTTGAAAAGCATGATGCCGTCACACTCATCACGCTCAACCGGCCGCAAGCGTTGAATGCGCTCAACACACAGGTGCTCGCCGATCTGATCGACGCGTTCGGTGCCTATGACCGCGACGACAGCCAGCGTTGCGCCGTGCTGACCGGCAGCGCCAAGGCCTTTGCAGCCGGTGCCGACATCAAGCAGATGGCCGACAAACCTGCTGCCGATTTTTATCTCGAGGATTTCTTCGCCGAATGGACCAGCCGCGTCACGGCAACGCGCAAGCCGTGGATCGCTGCTGTCGCGGGTTTCGCGCTTGGCGGCGGCTGTGAACTTGCCATGATCGCGGACTTCATCATCGCCGCCGACACGGCAAAATTCGGTCAACCGGAAATCAAGCTTGGTGTTGCGCCGGGCATGGGCGGATCGCAGCGCCTGACCCGCGCTGTCGGCAAGGCCAAGGCCATGGAAATGTGCCTGACCGGCAGGATGATGGATGCGAACGAAGCCGAACGCGCCAATCTTGTTGCGCGCGTCGTTCCTGCTGATGACCTCCTCAACGAGGCGCTGAAGACCGCAGCAACGATCGCCGCGATGCCGCCAATGGCCGCGTTAATCAACAAAGAGATGGTCAATCTCGCGTTCGAAACCGGGCTTGCGCAGGGCATTTTGACCGAACGTCGCCTGTTCCAGATCCTGACCGCCACAGAAGACAAAAAAGAAGGCATGGCCGCTTTCGTCGAAAAGCGCCCCGGCAACTGGAAGGGTAGATAAAACATGAAGATCGCATTTATCGGACTTGGCAATATGGGTGGCGGTATGGCCGCCAATCTCGTCAAATCTGGCCACGGCGTCCGCGCTTTCGATCTGGCCGAAGCCGCGCTCGCCAGGGCGAAGGAACAAGGCTGCGAGACGTTCACCAACGTCCGCGAAGCTGTTGCTGGCGTTGACGCGGTGGTGACGATGCTGCCGAACGGTGCAATCGTTGACAGTGTCTATTCCGCCGATGTGATTGGCCACGCGCCGACAAGCGCTTTGCTGCTCGACTGTTCGACCATTGATGTCGATACTGCGCGCAAGGTCGCCAAGGCCGCAGCCGATGCCGGATATGAAATGGTCGATGCGCCTGTCTCTGGCGGTATCGCAGCGGCAAATGGCGGGACGCTGACCTTCATGGTTGGCGGCACTGATGCCGCTTTTGCGCGCGCTGAACCTATTCTTGACTGCATGGGTAAGGCCGTCATCCACGCTGGCGACAGCGGCGCTGGGCAAGCGGCGAAAATCTGCAACAACATGCTGCTCGGCGCATCGATGATCGCGACTTGCGAAACGTTCGCGATGGCAAAGAAGCTCGGCCTTGATCCGCAGACCTTCTATGACATCTCCTCCAAGGCTTCGGGACAGTGCTGGTCGATGACAAGCTATTGCCCCCTGCCCGGCGTTGGACCGCAAAGCCCCGCGGATAACGATTATCAGGGTGGCTTTGCCACGGCCTTGATGCTCAAGGATCTGACGCTGGCTATGGCCGCTGCACAATCCGCAGGCGCAGACGTTCCAATGGGAAGCCGCGCCGCCGATCTCTACAAAGCCTTTGCAGACGCAGGCAATCAGGGCCTCGATTTCTCGGCAATTATAAAGACGCTTTGATCGGCAGAGACAGAGGCAAGGAAGTTTGGTGGGCCCGGAGGGACTCGAACCCCCAACCAAGCCGTTATGAGCGGCCGGCTCTACCGTTGAGCTACAGGCCCCACCGTCTTGCGAGACAAGCGATTAACGGCTTGCAGCCACCGGGGCAAGGGTTTCAGCAAGGGTTTCTGCGTCACGAATTTTCTCTGCGGCGGCGACAACATCTTCAACGCTTGTTGCGCGCACACCTGCTTTCGATAAAGTCGTCAAAACACCATCCCACCAGCCATAAAACGTCTTCAGATCGTGCGAGTCCCGGACATAGGGCGTGTGCCCCGGCTCGACCGAGGGCGAGTGGAACGAGATTGAAAAAAGCTGTGCACCTTCGGCAACCAGAATACGGATGGCCTCGACAGCCTCTTTGAGCGGAATGCCTTCAGGCGTCAGCGCAACGCGGCCAAGCAATGACGTCCGCGATAATATACCGTGCAGACGAGGCACATGCGCGGTGGCATAGAAGACGCGCTCCCCAAAGATGCGCAGCCCCCCGGTGAATGTGGACGTCAATGGCAATTCAAGCAGCCGCCGCTCCGGCCCTGTCCAGTATAGTTGCGGGCGGATACCATTGAAATTCGGGCCGCCGTCC
>JBFKAE010000213.1:0-4024 GCA_041621755.1 Sphingomonadaceae bacterium
CCCGTGATCGGCATCGTGACGCCCTGATCAGCCGCGTCGACCGTCGGGATGATCCGGTGAAGCGGGAACCCGTTCACGGTCAGGAAGGTCTTCCAAGCGCCGTAAGTCTTCCAGTTCAGCCCCGTGTGCATGGAAGAACCAGCGATCGACGGGCGAACCATGTGCGCGACCGTCCCGCCGTTTTCCGATACGAACCGCTGACAGGCTTCGCAGACCGCCAGCGCTTCGGCGTCCGGGATCGAATTGATCACTTCTTCAGTAACAACATAACGGGCGCCGCCGACCGCATTCTTGACGCTGTTCCGAGAAGGTCGCGTCGCCATGGATTCTATGACGATATTCCCTTTCCCGCGCACCACAGGAGCCGCGCGACCGCCTTCGAGAAACAGGTCGAGCGGGTTGACCCGAACATTCCCCGGCGGTCCCCATACCGTGTCGCTGTCCGGGTTCAGACCGGCGGCAACTATGGCGGCGCGAATTTCGGCTTCTTCCGTCTGACCGCGCTGCGCGTCGATGTAGGAACTGACTTCAGTCCCGACGACGCTGATCCCGCGCGCCTGAAGACCGGCACCGGTCGCGTTGAAGCCGCATCCGACCAGCACGATCGCCTGACCTGAAGTCAGCCCGAGGACGGAAATCAGGTCGCCCGCAAAGTCACGATAAGGGATCACGCCGTGATGCGACTGTCCGGCCTGAAACGACAGTATATTAAACCAGTGATAGCCAAGAGTGATCTGCGGTCGCGTGCTAGGGTGTCCCCATCGTTCCGCGCCGCTCCGATAGTAAGCGTCGTATTGAGCCTTCCCCCATTCAGGCACCTAGATATATTCCCTAAGCCGCGCCGCTCGCGTCAGTTGCGCTTCGATCTGCGCTTCAAACGGAGTGCAAGCGCCGACGTTCACACAATTCGGGCAGATTAAACCCATGCATTGACGACACATGCCGCCGATATTTGACGGATCGGTCATCGCCGGGACGTGAACGACGCAATTGCAATGCTTACAGGTGAACGTGTCGCATTCACCGTCCCGATTTAGCGCCGCCTGTCCGGGATCGCTGACGTTATCCAGTCCGGGACCGAATAACCGCGCGTATCCTTGCGCGTTCCGCATCTTTATTCGCGATGATGAACGGTGCAGCGCGTCCCGAGCGTCAGAACCGGCGCGCGCGATGCAAATCCCCAACCGGCATTCGCAACAAGTGCGCTCATCAGTTCCCCGCCCGGAGCCGCCGACCAGCGATAACTTGCCCGACTGTTCGCCGCGATAGCTATCGCAGGAGCGCCCGCATAGGTCGGTTCGGCAGAAAGGTTAGACAGACCTGCGCCCCGAGCCGCCAGACCGTGCGCAACGTCCAAAGGTTCAGGCGTGACAGCCGTCCCCGTCCCGGCGGTCGTCGTTCGCTGCGCGTTGTATATGAACACGCCGTCCGCTGGCGTCGATCCGTCAACCCCGACGATCAGGTCATAAATCCGCATGACGACGTTTGTCCCGCCGAGAAGACGAAGCATAGTCTTGTTCGTCGCGGCGTTCGTCGCCATGTTTCCGACCGTTCCATAATGTTCAGCCATCGGTCACCCCTTCAGATCGGGAGAATTCGGAAGACGGATCAGTCGTCGAGTTCTTCCGCGTGACCGATCTTGATCAGCCGCTTCGCGAGACGATCCGGAAGATCGAGTTCGGCACCGTCCGACAGCAAGCAAACGCAATGCGTCCCCGCCATTCCGTTGACTTCCGTTTCGACCGCCGACGTGACGCGAAGACCGTCCTGATCAGCGTCCAGACCTTGCGGGTCGAGATCAGGAAGCAACGTGTGTCCAGTCTCGACGGTATCGAGCATTTTGACTTTCATGGTTCACCTTTGAAGTTGCAAGCGGCTAACCGGTCGCCCGACCGGTCTAGGGTAAATTGTCCTAACCTCCGCGCCCGCCGCTGGAAGCGCTTCGGTTCGGGTCTTGGCGACACCTGAACAGGCACAGGAGCCGCCGCACCGATCCCCACGGAATTATGACGACGTCAGGGAAGCCGTCACCGTGACGTTAAGCGTGTCGTTGTTCTGAAGCGAACGGTCGCCGCCCGTGAAGGCGTTGCCGCCCATCAAAATCCCGGTTGTGCCGCCTTTGGTATTGTTCGTCGTCAGGAAGGCACCGCCGACGGTCGCCGAACCGTTGATCGAGAAGACAGCCTTCGCAGCCGAGTTATCGACCGAACCGGCGGCGACCGTGCCCGGCGTGAAGGTCTGCCGAACGGCTTCGGAATACGTTGTAACTTCCGTCCATCCTCCGTGCGATGCCATCGTATCAGCGGCGGCGAACGAAGGCGTTCCAGCGGTCAGGCCGACGAAGTGGGAAGCGGTATATGCCGAAGCCTTGTAAACCTTGTCGAGATATTCATTCCGCCCGACGGTGACGACGAGATTTTCGAACTCGTCATCCCAAATCAGTTCGCCTTCGCGGAAACATTCGATCCGGTACTTGTGGCGAAGCATCATCCGGTGAGCGACCGCATCCGCCGCGATCAACTGTGCCGACGAAAGTCCGCCAGTGATTAGACCTTGTTTGACCCCTGTCATTTTTCAGACCTCCGTTCGGGTTTGTTCATAGAGGAAGTTCCGACTGTCCAAGCGGCCCCCCCTATACCCCATAGGCGTCAGGATCGCATCGACCCGGCGAACCGCGTCGTCAGACAGAAGTTCGATCAGGATGATCGGTTCGAAGTTGCGCAGCGTTTCCGCGGCCCCGCGCAAGACCGCTTCTTCATGTCCCTCGACGTCAATCTTGATCGCGTCGATCGACGTCGCGATTTTCCTGACAAGTTTGATCATCACCGTATCGAGCCGGTATGATCTGACCTTCGTCGAAAACATCCTTGATCCGGGCGCTTCCAGCGTCGCGGCGGATGTCATCTTAACCGCCCGGTTCATGTGTAGGTCGAGACAGTCGTCGACATCGGATAGCGCATAACCGCTGACGGCGACGCTGACCTTGTTCAAGGCGACGTTGTGACGAAGCCGCGCTTGAACATACGGGTTCGGCTCGAATGCCATCACACGGCATCCGTGCGCCGCTGCGGCTATAGCATAAAGCCCCGTATATGACCCGACGTCGATCACGTTCCCCTGACGTCGGATGACATCGCCCCAAGCCTTCAGCGGTTCGGGTTCGAACTCGCCGTCGCGCTGGAAGGCTGCGACGACCATGTCATCGGCGTCGATCAGGTCGACGAAGACGTCACCGACCGTGAAGCGCATGTTTCCCTATGGGCTCGACTTGCCACGGTCGCGGCTTTCCGTGAAAGCAAACGACGCGGGCGGATCGCGGGACGCCGGTCAGACAGTCTTTTTTATAGGACACGACAGCGCCCGGCATAAGGTCTTGCCAGTAGGTCCGATGAAGCCCCATGTGATCGGACATCCGCTCGATATACCCCTGATCCCCGAACCAGCGCGGCGACTTGCATTCGTCGATATAATAGGACGGCTGCGCTTCGAATAACTCGTAAAGCGGGTAAACGCTGCCAGACCATGCCATCAGCCCGGAACCCATAACCCTTTGATGCGGGTTGAAGTCCCGAAGAACGGTGAAGTCGTTCGTCTGCGCGACCTTCAGAAGCGGGACGATGTCATCGACGATGACGGTGTCGAGATCGACATAAAGGCACGGACCCGGAAACCTGAAGACCTCGATCTTCGACCACCATCCCGCCCACAGGTGCCGAAGCGGGAACGTTCCGGGAAGTTCAAGCGCTTCAGGATCGTCGGTCAGGCAAATCGTCGGGACGCCCGGCGCGAACCTGTCGACCTGTTTCCTGATCGCGACGAAGTGTTCGGCTTTGAAGTCGCCGCCCGTCTTCAGGATGGTGATCACGCGCATTCGACGACGACCTCGAAATCGGGGATGCGGTTTCCGAAGTCCGCAAGATGCATCTTCGATCCGACGAAATAGGCGTACGAAACAGGATCGCGCCCCCAATCGATCCCGTAAAGCATCACGATACGCTTCGTCGGTACCGGTACGACCGCCGCC
>JBFKAE010000214.1:0-4016 GCA_041621755.1 Sphingomonadaceae bacterium
CGCACCCCCACCCGTCATTCCCGCGCAGGCGGGAATCCATTTGCGCTTTCAACCCACGCGATGCTCCCAAGGCTTTGCACGCCCACGACCACACCCGGGAATGATGGGAGTGTGGTGATCAGATTGATCATTGCTTGCAAGGCCTTGCTGTCGCATACAGATCGGCGGTGCCGCCACGCACGGCACTGGGGAATAGTACCCCCAACCTAGAACGGTGGATGCTGGCCGTAACAGCGTACACTCCTGCCCTTATGGTCGGGGAGCCTGTGGCGTATGTCCAGGGCTCTCGGGTCTAAAGGTCACAGGACCAATCTAGGTTGGTGTACTAACTCCCCGATCACCAGGGATCAGGCGTGAAGTCGAAGCGGGGGCGCACCGCATCCGGCTTCACCGGGGAGACGTCGAACATGACATTGGGCACGCATCACCACGTCACTGGCACTTTGCGTCGGACGCGGTTCAACTATCTCTATATTCTCGAAATGAAAGGCGGCCACCGCTGGCGGCTCGACATCTTGCAGGACGTCGCCGATCTTGTCGGCAAACGGGTCGAGGTCGAGGGTCAGCAATCGGATTACGACATGCTCGACGTTCACAAAATCTGGCAACAGGGTGATCCCCGGCCCCTGTCGCCATGGGAACAGCTAGAGACCGCGATCAGAACGCTGCGACGGCGCGAGGGGCTGTAATCCTAAAACCACTTCTTGCGTCGAAACAATATAACCTGCCCGATCAATAGCAGTACGAGCAGGCCGCAGGTGATCCAGAAGGCGCGATTGTCTTCGACCCCCGGCATGCCGCCGACATTGATGCCAAGCAGGCCCGTAATAAAGCCGAGCGGCAGGAAAATCGCCGCGGCGATCGAGATCACGTACATGTTGCGGTTCATTGATTCGGAGAGGCGATTGACGACATCCTCTTTGACGAGGATCGCGCGTTCCCGGATAGAATCAATATCTTCAAGGTAGCGTTGAAACTGATCGCTGGTTTCACGCAGCATAAGCAGGTTGTGATCGCTGAGCCATGCAGGTGGATCGCCGAGCAGTCGGGTCAGGGCTTCGCGCTGTGGTGCCATGTGACGGCGGACGAGCGCCAGATCCTGACGCAGTTCGCCAATTTCCTTGCGGAGCTTGCGCGGGTCACTGTCTTCGGTGTTGTCCTCCATCGCGTCAATTCGCGCGTCATAATCAAGGATGACATCGCCAAACCGATCGACAAGGCTACCGATCAATTGTTCGAATAAATCGGGAATGGTCTTTGGTCCCGTCCTGTCGGAAAGCAGGCGCCTGAGGATGTGGCGCGGCGTCAAAAGACGACGATGTCTTAATGAAATCAATCTATTACCATCACACCACAGGCGCATCGCGACCATGTCTTCAGGGTCGGCGTCCTCATTGGTATTGACCCCGCGCAGCATCGCGGCATAGCCCCTTTTGCCATGGAAAACGCGCGGGCGCGCCTCGACATTGAGCAGGGCGCTGATTGTAACCGGTGTCAGGCCGGAATCCTTTTCCAGCCATTCACGAACGCGCGGTGATGCCGCATCAAGATGCATCCAGAGCGTGGGCGCACCGTCAAACGTACGGGTTTTCAAGGCGCTCCAATCTGCTAGAACGGCGCCGCCGCTTCCATCAAGGGTGCAGGCAAAAAGCAAGCCATCGGTACCGGTGTTCAGACTGTCAGAGTCCATTTCGCGCTGTTCTGCCACACCCACTCCTATCATCTTGCTTGAATTTCTCACTGGACATATCAGAAATTACAAGCAATTTTGCCTACACGGTATTTCAGGGGCCCGCATATTATGACGATTTCTGCTGCAATTGAGCAGTCGCCATGGCCGGAAAGCATCGACGTGGCCGCCACCGAATATTGCGGCAGCCCGCAATGGCACGATATGTTTACTCATTTGCGCGCGACATCACCAGTGCATTACTGTCGCGAAAGCTTTTATGGGCCTTATTGGTCGGTGACGACCCACCAGGACATTATTTACGTTGAAGCGCTGCCCGAACTCTATTCGTCGGCATGGCAGCGCGGGGGCGTGACTGTTCTTGAAAACGATCTCGACATCCAGTTGCCGATGTTTATCGCTATGGACCGGCCAAAGCACACTGCGCAGCGCCGCGTTGTCGCGCCGGCTTTTGGCCGTAGCGAGCTTTTGCGTCTATCGGGCGCAATCCGCAAGCGCACGGCTGATCTGCTCGATAATCTGCCTTTTGATGAACCGTTTGACTGGGTGCGCAATGTTTCGACCGAGCTGACCTCGCAAATGCTGGCGACATTGTTCGACGTACCGCTCGAAGACCGTCACCGCCTTGCCGACTGGGCGAATTGGGCCGGAGAATTTCGCGTCGCGGTGAGTCCGGCTCTGCGCCGCAAGCGGCAACGCAAGCTGCAGGAAATGACCGATTATTTCGGTGAGCTTTGGCAGGCGCGGCAAAATGCGGGCAAGGGACCGGATCTTTTGTCGCGGATGATCTTTTCGGACGGCATGTCCAACATGAGGCCGCAGGAATTTGCCGGCAATCTGATGCTGTTGCTGATCGGCGGAATGGACACGACACGGCAGACGATGACAGGGCTTGTTGTCGCCAAGAACCAGTTTCCCGGCGAATGGGATCGCCTGCGTCAGGATGACAGTTTGATCGCCGACGCGGTTTCCGAATTGCTGCGCTGGCAAACGCCGCTCGCGCATATGCGTCGTACAGCGACCGAGGATACCGAGCTTGGCGGCAAGCTGATCCGCGCGGGTGACAAAATTGTCTTGTGGTACATCAGCGCCAATCGTGACGAGCGCGTGTTCGAGGACGGTGCGCGTTTCGATGTTGGGCGCCCGAATGCCCGGCGTCACCTTTCATTCGGTTATGGCATCCACCGCTGCGTAGGGTCCAAGCTCGCCGAACTGCAGCTTTACATTCTGATAGAAGAAATGTTGCGTCGCGGCATGAATGTCAAGACGCTGACCGCGCCCGAGCGGATACCATCGCCCTTTACCAATGGCTATCGCAAGCAAATGGTTAGAATTACACGGTTCTGAATCGAAAAAGCTCAAGCCATGCAATAAGTGCATAGCTGCTGCACTGCAGCAAAGCCTACTCAGGTAAGCAGAAATGTTCCATCTTGCCCATGTCGCCAATAAGGGCGGCACAGGCAAGGAGAGCTGTTATGACACAGACAGAACCAAGAGTGCTGAACACACAGCCATTCGAAACCCAGAATGTGCAGCCAGCCAAACTTCGCGAAGCACGGCGCTTTGCAGAGTTGATTGCACCGCGCGGTCAGAGCGCTGCTCTGTTCCACGCATGGCGGCCTTAAGGCTTCAATGTTTATGAAGCAGCAAAGTCGGCCAGTCGCCAATCGGGCGGCGTGAGCGCGGCGTAACGCCAAATTCGCGATACGCAGCTTCAACGCCGTCCGCTTGGTCGGCAAGAACGCCTGCAAGAATAAGTGTGGCGCCAGGCGCCATGACATCGGCAATATCACGGGCAAGCGCAATGAGCGGTCCGGCAAGAATATTCGCCACCACCAGATCATAGGGCGCGCGCGAGACGATAGGCTGATGCGCCACGCCGTCCGCGACGAAGAGCGCAACCTCCCCCGGGCCAGTCCCGACAGAGCCGCCATTAATGGCGATATTTTCCTCGGACACAGTTATCGATATCGGGTCAATGTCGCTCGCCGTAACACGGGCCTTTGGCCAGCGCTTGTTCATGGCAAGCGCGAGAATGGCAGTCCCTGTACCAACATCAAGCACATTGCGTGGTTCCAGATCGAGCGCGTCGATTTCCTGAAGGCAGCCGGTCGTTGTCGCATGCTGGCCCGTCCCAAAGGCAAGGCCCGCTTCGATCTGTAACGGGATGGACCCATCAGGGAGCAGCTCTGCGTCGGCGGCGGTGTGCACGAAAAACCGACCCGCTGTGATCGGTTCAAGCCCTGATTGGCTGAGCGTTACCCAGTCCTGCATTTCCAGTCGCTCGGTGACTATGGCGTCCGCATCGGGCAGCAGCGCCTGGACG
>JBFKAE010000215.1:0-3929 GCA_041621755.1 Sphingomonadaceae bacterium
ACACAAATCATCAGATACACAGACAATAACCAGCACTCAATGAGGCACTATGACTTTATAAGCAAACCAGGCATGGTTGCATTCCGAATAGAAAATACAATGCAATCACAAAAGGTGTTCGCCTTTGTTGAAAACAGTGAAGCTAAAATATATTTTAGTACTTATGCCGATATAAATGGCAGTGCAGTTGTTAAAATAATATTTGTAAATCGTGAATCTGTTATCTCATACAGCCTGTGTCGTGTAAACTTCAGCGGCGCATTTCTTAAACGCCTTATAGACAATATCTATCCGCTTCAGGATATGAGTCTCATCATGCGCTACGTCGAACATCACCTGTTTGTCGATGGCGCCGATACCATCGATGACCGTTTGACGGACTGCGTCAAGATCGAACCCTACGAACACTATGTCTATCCGTACACCCCCTATGCGGATCAAGATACAGGACTCTAATATATTGTATTAAGGTGGTAATTATGCGTTTCCTAAATGTACTGATCGGCTGTGTCATACTCGGCCTGTCCGCCATGCCGGAAGTTCCGGCCATAGCCGCGACCGGGGCAAATGACGGCATCGTACAACGCCTGCAGCACATGTGGCCGTGTAACGCCAACGGCCCGCCGAATGTCGAGCGCACGTGGCACTGTCATTCACCGCACGGCCCTTCGGATGACAATAAGTCCATCAGCTACATGGAATATACAATCAGCGGCAGCAGAACCTATCATTTCAGCATTTCAATCAATGGCAAGCCGCTGAGCATCTCCACAGAATATGTTCTGGCCTCAAACAAGGCCTTCGTTTTTGTCGAAGGTGACGTGATCACAATCTATTACAGTAATCATACGGACATAAATGGCGCCACAAATGTTCAAAAACTGGTTGTGGATGCAAATTCGCAGGTCACATTCTCCAAATGCCGCGTCAGGTTGCGCGCGCCTTTCATGGATATACTCCGAACCAACATCCTTCCGCTCCATGACGACGATCTCACCATGCGCTATGTCGAACATCATTTGTTCGTCGACGGCGCCGATACGATCGAACGCCGTTTGACGAACTGCGAAAGCATCTTGCCCCACCGCCCGCGTTCGGACTGAGACGGGTTGCAATTGCGCAATCTGCCACCATCTCCCCCCTTCCCCCGCTCTGTCTTTGTCGCTATGGTCCGCGGCATAGAACAAACAGGAAACGATGCCCGCTTCTATGCTGACCCATATTTCCGTTCGCGGCGCGCGCGAGCACAATCTCAAGGACGTCAACGTCGACCTGCCGCGTGAAAAGCTGGTCGTCATCACCGGCCTGTCGGGGTCCGGCAAGTCGAGCCTTGCCTTTGATACGATTTATGCCGAAGGGCAGCGCCGCTATGTGGAATCGCTGTCTTCCTATGCGCGGCAATTTCTGGAGCTGATGCAAAAGCCCGACGTCGATCATATAGAGGGCCTGTCGCCGGCAATTTCCATCGAACAGAAAACCACCTCGAAAAACCCGCGCTCGACCGTCGCGACGGTGACAGAGATTTACGACTATATGCGCCTGCTCTGGGCGCGCATCGGTGTACCTTTTTCGCCCGCAACCGGCGAACCCATCGCCGCGCAGCAGGTCAGCCAGATGGTCGACCGCATCCTTGCGCTGCCCGATGGCACACGGCTGATGCTGATGGCGCCGGTTGTGCGCGGTCGCAAGGGTGAATATCGCAAGGAATTCGCCGAGTGGCAGCGCAACGGGTTTCAGCGCGTCAAGGTCGATGGCGAGGTTTACGCGATCGAGGACGCCCCCGCGCTCGACAAGAAATACAAGCACGACATAGACGTCGTCGTCGACCGGCTGGTGGTGAAGCGCGATCTTGGCCCACGCCTTGCCGACAGTTTCGAAACCGCGCTGAAGCTTGCCGACGGCCTTGCCGTTGCCGAACGCGTCGACGAGGACGGCGAGCGCATCATGTTCTCGCAGAAATTCGCCTGCCCCGTTTCCGGCTTCACCATCCCCGAAATCGAACCACGCCTGTTCAGCTTTAATTCCCCGCACGGCGCCTGCCCGGCCTGCGATGGGCTGGGGGAGAAGCTCTATTTCGACCCTGAACTCGTCGTTCCCAACGAAAACCTCTCCATCAAACAGGGCGCGGTTGTGCCGTGGGCGAAATCGAACCCGCCTTCGCCATATTATATGCAGGTCCTGCGCTCGGTCGCGCGCGCCTATGATTTCTCGCTCGAAACCCCGTGGAACGAACTTGCCCCCGAACATCGCGAAGCGGTGCTCCACGGCACCAACGGCGTCGCCATCACCCTGTCATTTCAGGACGGACGCAAATCCTATGACGTCAAAAAGGCCTTCGAAGGCGTCATCGGCAATCTCTCACGCCGCTGGCGCGAAACCGACAGCCAGTGGATGCGCGACGAACTCGCCCGCTTCCAGTCGTCCGCTGCTTGCGAGACCTGCAATGGCGCGCGGCTGAAACCCGAAGCGCTCGCCGTCAAGATCGACGGCGAGACCATCGCCGACGCCGCCCGCCGCCCGGTCGACGCCGCTTATCAATGGGCGCTCGACCTGCCCAAGCGCCTCACCGAACAGCAACTCCAGATCGGCGAGCGCGTGCTGAAGGAGATTACCGAGCGCCTCGGCTTCCTCGACAATGTCGGGCTCGACTATCTCAACCTCGACCGCAAATCCGGCACATTGTCGGGCGGCGAAAGCCAGCGCATCCGCCTCGCCAGCCAGATCGGTTCGGGCCTTTCGGGCGTGCTTTACGTCCTCGACGAGCCCTCTATCGGCCTGCATCAGCGCGACAATGACCGCCTGCTCGAAACGCTGAAGCGCCTGCGCGATCTTGGCAACACCGTCATCGTCGTCGAACATGACGAGGACGCCATCCGCCAGGCCGACTATGTTATCGACATGGGACCGGGCGCTGGCGTCCACGGCGGCGAGATCGTGGCCAAAGGCACGCTCGACGACATCTTGGCCAGCACAGCCTCGCTCACCGGCGATTATCTATCGGGACGCCGCGCCGTGCCGCTGCCCGACAAGCGCCACAAGGGCAATGGCAAGCAACTCCTCGTCAAGGGCGCGCGCGCCAACAACCTCAAGGACATCGACGTATCCATCCCGCTTGGCACATTCACCTGCATCACGGGGGTTTCGGGGTCGGGCAAGTCCACCTTCACCGTCGACACGCTTTATGCCAGCGCCGCACGCGCATTGAACGGCGCGCGCGTCGTGTCCGGCAATCATGACGAGATCACCGGCCTGCAGCATCTCGACAAGGTCATCGACATTGACCAGTCGCCCATCGGCCGCACCCCGCGCTCCAACCCGGCGACCTATACCGGCGCCTTCACGCAGATCCGCGACTGGTTCGCCGGCCTGCCCGAAGCCAAGGCCCGCGGCTACAAACCCGGACGCTTCAGCTTCAACGTCAAGGGTGGCCGCTGCGAGGCCTGCAAGGGCGACGGCGTGCTCAAGATCGAAATGCACTTCCTGCCCGACGTCTACGTCACCTGCGTCGCCTGCAAGGGCCAGCGCTACAACCGCGAGACGCTGGAAGTGAAGTTCAAGGGCAAGTCGACCCTGGTGATCGATACCCTCTACAAGAGCCTGGCCCAAAGGCTCAACCGCTCGCGCGATCGCGCCGGCAAGGTCGAGGAGATTATCGGCCTGGAGAAGCTCGACAAGGTGATCGACATCGACCAGTCGCCGATCGGCCGCACGCCCCGCTCCAACCCGGCGACCTACACCGGCGTCTTCTCCGACATCCGCGACCTGTTCGCCCAGCTGCCGGAGTCCAAGGTGCGCGGCTACCGGCCCGGGCGCTTCAGCTTCAACGTCAAGGGCGGCCGCTGCGAGGCCTGCGAGGGCGACGGCATCAAGAAGATCGAGATGCATTTTCTTCCCGACGTCTACGTGCGTTGCGAAGTGTGCAAGGGCAG
>JBFKAE010000216.1:0-3915 GCA_041621755.1 Sphingomonadaceae bacterium
GCGTAAAGCACGACCCAGACGAGGCTAAAGCCCACGATATAGAGTGCGGGCTTTACCAGAAACCGGAACAGCCGGCCGCGTTTTGTCGATCTTGCGCGTTTTCGTTTCACCTCCGCCTGTTTAGCGTGGCGGCGGCAGCGCGCAAGATCACAAGATCACACCTCTTCGAGCAAATTGCGGTCCGATGCGAACTTGTGCATCGCCTTTTGCAGCTTTTCAAATGCGCGCACTTCGATCTGGCGAACACGCTCGCGGCTGATGTCGTAGACCTGGCTCAATTCCTCAAGCGTCTTTGGCTCTTCCGACAGACGGCGTTCGGTCAGAATATGTTGTTCGCGCTCGTTCAGCTCCTGCATGGCCTCGGCGAGCATTGCGCTTCTGATATCGCTTTCCTCGCGGTCTGCGACAATTTCATCCTGAATGGGGCCGTCATCGGTCAGCCAGTCCTGCCACTGGCCTTCGCCGTCTTCGGACGAGCGCAAAGGCGCGTTCAGGCTGGCATCGCCACCCATCGCCATACGCCGGTTCATCGAAACAACCTCGTCCTCGCTGACCTTGAGGTCGGTGGCGATCTGGCGCACGTCGTCAGGGTGCATGTCGCCGTCTTCAAGTGCGTCGATCTGGCCTTTCATGCGGCGCAGGTTGAAAAACAGCTTCTTTTGCGCGGCGGTGGTGCCCATTTTGACAAGGCTCCACGACCGCAGGATGAATTCCTGCATCGATGCGCGGATCCACCACATCGCATAGGTGGCGAGGCGAAAACCCTTGTCAGGGTCGAATTTCTTGACGCCCTGCATCAGGCCGATATTGCCTTCGGAGATGAGTTCGGAGACCGGCAGGCCATAGCCACGATAGCCCATCGCGATCTTGGCGACGAGGCGCAGATGGCTGGTGACCAGCGTGTGTGCGGCCTTGCGGTCCTGATGCTCCTGCCAGCGTTTGGCGAGCATGAACTCCTCTTCAGGCGCGAGGATCGGGAATTTCCTGATCTCCGTCATATACCTGTTGAGCGAGACATCGCCTGCAAGCGCGGGGATCGTCGCGGGTAGATTTGCCTTTGCCATAGGATTGTAGTGCCTTCCTGAAGCTTCGGTTGGTTAACGGTCGAGCGCCGCGATAAGTTCCATCATATCAGTGGGTAACGGGCTTTCGAAAGCGAGATTTTCTTGTGTACGGGGATGAATAAATATCAGGCTTCTTGCGTGGAGTGCCTGCCTGTTAAAATTCAATCTTTTCAAGATATCACGATGACTTTTTCGTGTGCTACCATAAAGCGGGTCGCCCAGCAGCGGGTGTCCGATTGACGTCATATGCACCCGCACCTGATGCGTCCTGCCTGTTTCAAGCCGGCATTCGACCAACGCTGCATCGGCAAGCTGTCTGAGTGTCTCGAAATGCGTTACCGAACGTTTGCCTCGTCCGTTTTCAACCACATCCATTTTCTTGCGGTTGCGGCTGGATCGCCCGATTGATCCTTCGATGCGACCGGCCACCGGGATGGGACGTCCGGCAACAACCGCAGCGTAACGCCGTCCGATGCTGTGCGCGGCGAACTGGCGGGCAAGCCCTTCATGCGCCTGATCGGTCTTGGCGACGACCAGAAGTCCAGATGTGTCCTTGTCGATGCGATGAACGATCCCTGGCCGCGCGACGCCGCCAATCCCCGAAAGCTGCCCGGCGCAATGGTGAAGCAAGGCGTTGACCAGTGTGCCGTCAAGATTGCCCGCCGCAGGATGCACGACCAGCCCTGCGGGCTTGTCGACAACGATAAGCTCGTCATCTTCATAAACGATATTGAGCGGTATATCCTGCGCCTCTGCCTTGGCAGGAGCCGCTGTGGGAACCGTGATGGTGATTTCCTCGCCCGCCTTTGTTTTTTCCGACGGGTTTGAAAGGGTGCGTTCGCCCACACAAACCGCACCAGACAGCATCAGCGCCTTCAACCGCTCGCGCGACAATTCGGGCACGGCAGCCGCGAGCGCCCGGTCGAGCCGTTCACCGTCTGCGTGAATCTGCACGCGAATTATCGACTTGGTTTCCCCCATCGTATAGCGATGTCGGTATGATCGTCAGGATTGCAAGCTCTGTGTGCGATGAAATTCTTCGCGACGCTGCAGCTCACGCGCCGCAAGAGGCGTGTGGACTGTTGTTTGGAAGCGGTGACAGCATTGTCGCCGCGCGATCCGCACAAAACGTTGCTGATGACCCATTGACCCGGTTTGAAGTCGACCCACGGGTGCTTTTTGACGCGCACAAAGCCGCGCGCAGTGGCGGTGCGGCAATCTGCGGCTGCTACCACTCTCATCCTAATGGATCGGCACAACCATCGCCAACCGACGCCATGCGCGCCAGCGAAACTGGTTGGATATGGATTATTGTTGGTAATGGTGTGTTGAAAGCCTATCGCGTTGTTGTGGATGGAAAGCTACACTCGCGCTTCGATCCGGTCGAGTGGGCGGCGGCTTGAGGAGGTAAGGTGGCGCGCGGCGAGGTCAAATGGTTCAACCGCAAGAAAGGCTTCGGTTTTATTCGGCCTGACGTCGGAACACGTGACGTTTTCGTGCACATTTCGGCGCTTGACCGAGGGCAGGCGGCCTTGAATGACGGTCAGCGTGTTGAATTTGAATTGACCCAGCTTCACGATGGACGCACCGCTGCGGCTGGAATTCGTCTGCTTGACGATGACGGTTTGGAAATTTCAGATAATGGCTAACAGCTTGCAGTGCCTGCCATGACAGGATAGGCCGGAAACAATATGTATCGATTGAGGTAGTATACACGTGAATTCTGCGGATTTTGCCAGCCTGTTGTGCTCTCGTCTTTGTCATGATCTCGTTGGCCCGGTCGGGGCGCTTTACAACGGTGTCGAGTTGCTTGCCGACGAGCATGACCCCGAAATGCGCGCGCGTTGCATGGAATTATTGTCGGATAGCGCCCGCCAGACTGCCAACAAGCTTAAGTTTTTTCGCCTCGCATTTGGTGCCGCAGGCGGATTTGGCGATCAGGTGGATACGCGTGAAGCGCAGGCGGCGATCGAGGGACTGTTCGGTCCCGAACGCGGTGTCAGCGTCGAATGGATGGTCGCGAGTGCATCTCTGCCAAAGAATGCGGTCAAGCTGCTGCTTAATCTGGCTATGATCGCAGGGGACGCGCTGCTGCGTGGCGGGAACCTGCGTGTGGCAGCAGAGGCATCGGGAGAGATGACCGATATTGCGGTGCGCGCTGAAGGCTCGCGTTTGCTTCTCGACCCCGAACTGCGGACAGCATTATCAGGTGGAACGGATCCCGCTGATCTTACGCCCCGCGCTGCTGCGGCGTATCTGATATGCCTGCTGCTCACCGAGTCAAACAGTGCGCTTCAGATATCTGAACCCGAAGAGGGTGTGCTTATTTTTGGCGCCGCGATACCAAACGGCAGCTAACTTCATTCAAGGCCGCAATTTTAGCGCCCCATTAACCAATCATCGCCATTGTGAAGGCTGGTCCGCTGTTGCGGCGCGGGCCTCCAATTCGGGTTGGTATGGGGCGATTGATAAATGGACGAACTGCTCGGAGATTTTCTGACGGAAACAAAGGAAAGTCTGCAGACTGTGGACAATCAGATCGTGACGTTCGAGCGCGATCCGAGTAATCGCGAAGTCCTCAACGATATTTTCCGTTTGGTGCATACCATCAAGGGGACCTGCGGCTTCCTCAATTTGCCGCGGCTCGAACGGTTAGCCCATGCCGCAGAAACTGTGCTTGGCAAAGTTCGCGACGGACATGTCACCGTCAATTCTATCATCGTCAATGAAACGCTTGCTGCAATTGACGCGATCAAGGTCATACTCGAATCTCTTGAAGCCACGGGCAAAGAGCCCGAAGGCGATGACGAAGCGCTGATTGACCGGCTTGGGGGAACAATCCTTGCCGATA
>JBFKAE010000217.1:0-3914 GCA_041621755.1 Sphingomonadaceae bacterium
ATCGTTGCGGCATAGTCGGCAGGATTAAGCACAAAATTGCGGAATTCGTACGACACATCGCCCGTCGCTATATATTTGCCGCGCAGCGTTGACATCGCCGCTTCGTGAAAATCACGGCAGTGCGGACAGGTCAGCGAGGCATATTCGACCAGCTTGACCTTCGCATCGGGATTTCCAATGCGGAACCCGCCATCCTCGGTAGCAACCTTGGTGTCGAGCCATTTGCTTGCCGTCATCTCGGCAACGGGTGCGGTCGTCGTCGTTTCAGCCGCGACATCAACAACACTGCCTGTTTCAGGGCTGGCGCTATCTGCGGATCCCGGCTTGGACTCTCCGCACGCGACCAGAAAAAACGCCATTGCAACAGCTGCAAGCGAAGCACCCGAAGGTCGGGATTTTATCAACATATGGTGGTCCACTTATCGAAAAACTCAAAACCTACCCGAAATCGTCGATCAATATGACGAAGCTGTGAACACGAGTCAAAGCCCTGAGCGGAGTTATTCACAGCTTATTTGATTTTGGGCAGCCCGGTCGTGATGCTGATCTGTCGGGCGAGATCTTCAAGGCTGCCGCGCAGTGCGTCATTGCTGATCATTTTCAGGCTGCCCGCCATTTCCTCGGTAAGCTCCCCGCGTTCGGGCTTTTCGGGCACTCGATCGTCATTGACCGGCCGCCCTTGCCGGATCGCGATACGGTTGATGGCGCGATAGCCGAAAAAGCGGTTCACTCGCTCGATAATCTGTGGTTCGACATGTTGCAGCGTCAGGGCGTGTGCGCCCGATACCGACAATGTCAGCGTGCCTTCGCTGCGGCGGCCTTGTGGAAAGCGTAACGATTCGGGCGAGCTGTGCCGCGCATAAGCAGGCCCGACGATTTCGGCCCAGCGCGCGACGACTGCGCTTTCGGCAAAGCCAAAGCGGCGGAAGGCCTGTCGACCGACACGCGGAACCAGTTCCGCGACAGAGCGGCTGTGGCCGATCCTGTCGCCTGTTCTGTCTCCACTCTTTTTCATGCCTGTTTCCTCATCATGCCCAGTCATGCCATAGGCCGGGGATGATCGCCAGTAAGGACATCGCTGCACCGCTGCTTGCATGGTACGATGAGGCACATCGCAACCTGCCCTGGCGCACACCGCCGGCCAGCATGTTGCGTGCGGACCCGTATCGGGTCTGGCTGTCCGAAATCATGCTGCAACAGACGACGGTCGCCGCCGTTATCCCCTATTTCGAACGCTTCACGACGCGTTGGCCTGATGTCACAGCGCTCGCAGCGGCAGGCGATGCAGAGCTGATGGCAGCGTGGGCGGGGCTTGGCTATTATGCCCGCGCGCGTAACCTCATTGCCTGCGCACGGATTATCGTCAGTGATTATGGCGGACGCTTCCCCGAAACCGAAGCCGAACTCGTAAAGCTCCCCGGTATCGGCACCTATACCGCCGCTGCAATCGCGGCGATCGCATTTGACGAAGCCGCCGTCGTTGTCGATGGCAATGTCGAGCGCGTCGTCGCCCGTCTGTTCGCAGTGGAAACCCCATTGCCTGCGGCCAAGACTAAACTCCGCACGCTCGCGGCAAGTTTGACCCCCGCCACGCGCCCCGGCGATTATGCGCAGGCAATGATGGACCTTGGCGCAGGGATCTGCCGACCGAAATCGCCTGATTGCAATGCCTGTCCGCTGACCGCGCATTGCGATGCCCATAGTGCCAATATCGCCGCTGACCTCCCCCGCCGCGCGCCCAAGGCCGCGCGCCCGGTGCGTCACGCCTGCGCCTATTGGCTCGAACATGAAGGCGATGTTCTGCTCGTGCGCCGACCGCCAAAGGGACTGCTTGGCGGCATGCTGGCCTTACCGTCGAGTGAGTTTGCACCGACGCCCGACGCTGCTGGCGAGTCGGGAGCGCCGCTTGCGCTCGACTGGGGAAAGCCATTGGGCCGTGTGCGCCATATTTTCACGCATTTTGAACTGCACATGGACGTTTACGCGGCCAGCACGAAAGGAAAACGTCTCGAGGGCGAGTGGACCCGACGCAGCGACGTGCTGACCGCAGGACTACCGACAGCCTTTCACAAGGCAGCAAAAATTGCTCTCAAAAGCAGGAACAAGACGTGACCTGAACCGGACGGCAGTTGAATTTTGCTGCCCGCTACACCATTTTAACCGCGTAACATGCGCGAAGTGGAATTTTACGATGCAGTCCCAGAACCGTTTTTTCGATGACATCAGCAAGATGGCGACCGGCGCTATGGGTACGCTCGCGGGCATGGGACGCGAGATGGAAGCCAGCATGAAAGCACGCTTCGAGGAATTTATCGGCGGCCTTGACCTCGTAAAGCGCGAGGAATTCGACGCCGTCAAAGACATGGCCGCCAAAGCCCGTGCCGAAAATGAAGACCTGAAGGCCCGCATCGCCAAACTAGAAGCCGCCGCAAAACCGGCGCGCAAGACCCCGGCGAAAAAGCCCGCAGCCAAATAATTATCCACAAGAAAATTATCACAGAATAAGACGACGGGTTGCGTCTGTTGACCAACGCGCGCACCATATATGGTGTTATAGGTGAAAATGACAACATGGCTTTGACCGATCTCGAACTGGAAATGACACAGGCATCTGCGCCACCGCTCGACATGCTCGAACAATATTTCGGCGCTCATGGCTGGGCATTCGAACGACAGAGCGACGAGGAAATCACCGCGTCGGTCGAAGGCAGTTGGGCGATCTACAAGCTGCGCGCGCTGTGGCGTGAGGAAGAGCGCGTGCTGCAATTCATCGCCATGCCCGACATCCGCGTGCCCGAGAACAAGCGCAGCGTCATTCACGAGACCCTCAGCCTCATCAACGAGCAGCTCTGGATCGGCCATTTCGAAATGTGGTCAGCCGATGGCACGCTCATCTTCCGCCACGCCTCGCTGCTTCCCGATGGTGGCGAAGAGGGTGACCTGACGCTCGCCCAATGCGAAACGCTCGTCGAAGCCGCTATGGACGAATGCGAGCGCTATTACCCGGTTTTCCAGTTCGTCGTCTGGGCCGGAAAGTCACCACGCGAAGCGCTCGACGCCGCACTGATCGACACGGTCGGCGAGGCTTAGGGCAACACGTCTCTCTCGTCATTCCCGCAAAAGCGAGATCCATCCGCGCTATCAAATATGCGCGATGTTCCCGTCCCTATTCTCCCAAATCACCTGAACGGCACATTTTAATGGATCCCCGATCACGTCGAGGATGACCAGAGAGGAAACACTCTCACCAAACCCCATCATCCCGAGCGCAGTCGAGGGACGGCAGGCGCTTGTGCGTCCCTCGACTGCGCTCGGGATGATGGACGATTGTGTATTGGCTTCGTGACGCCCGTCAGCCCAGCGCCTTGCGCAGCAATTCATTCACCACCTTAGGGTTCGCGGTGCCGCCAGTGGCTTTCATGGTCTGGCCGATGAAAAAGCCGAACAGTGCTTCCTTGCCCGCCTTATACTGTTCGACCTTGTCGGCGTTTGCCGCGAGCACCTTGGCGATTTCGGCTTCGATGGCGCCGGTATCCGAGACCTGTTTCATACCGCGGTCTTCGACGATTTTGTCGGGTGCGTCGCCAGTGTCGAGCATGATCTGGAACACATCCTTTGCCATGCGTCCCGACAACGTGCCGTCGGCCTGTAGCGCCAGCAGCGCCGCACCGTCTTCTGCGGAAATCGGACTGTCGGAGATCGATTTTCCGGCCGCATTCAGCGCACCGAACAGGTCCGAAATCACCCAGTTCGAGGCGGCCTTTGCAACCTCGGCAAGCGGTTTACCCTGCTTATTCGCGCAAAGGTCAAGCAGTGTGTCAAACCAGTCGGCAGTTTCCTTCTCCGCCGTCAACACTGCGGCATTATAGTCGCTGATGCCAAGCTCCCGGACATAGCGCGCACGCTTGGCATCG
>JBFKAE010000218.1:0-3903 GCA_041621755.1 Sphingomonadaceae bacterium
CCAGCGCCAGCAGCGGCAAAATGACAAAACTCGTCAGCGGTATGGCGACAAGATTCGCGAAGACCCCGTAAAAGCCCATCTGGTTGAAATGATAAAGCGCAATAGGCCCAAGCGCGAGCTCCGCGACAAGCCCCGTCGCAATCAGCGCCAGCACACCATAGCCGGCGCGCTCATACCAGCTGCGGTCTTCATCCTTACGCGAAAACCTGCGCACGACCGGCGACTGATAAAGCGCGACGATTCCGGCCACCGCCGCAAAGGATAGCTGGAAACTTGGCCCCAACAGATATTCAGGGCGCAGCAGCAAAATCACAAACGCCCCCGCCGCGACAAGGCGCAACGAAATCGCCTCGCGCCCGGCGGCAAGCCCTATCAGCACAATCAGTACGGCAAGACAGGCACGGATCGTCGGCACACTCGCCCCCGCCAACAGCGTATAGCCAATCCCGGCCACCGCCGCGCAAATCGCCGCCAGAATCTTGATGTTAAACCGCAGCGTCAGCCACGTGCTCAGCGCGAACAGCCGCCGCGTCACGAAAAGTACGCCACCAACGACCGCCGCAATATGCAGTCCTGAAATCGCAATCAGATGCGCCAGCCCACTGTCGCGCATGGCTTGCGTTGCCTGTTCGCCGATTGCCCCCCTGTCGCCTGTGACAAGCGCGGCAGCAACACCGCCCTCACTGTCCCCGACCGCCGTTTGCAGGCGACGCGTAAGCCCTCTTCGAAACGCCTCAAATGCGTCGTACCAGTGCCCTTTTACGGGTACGGCGGCCATCTGCACCGGTTTCGACAGTGCATAGCCGCTCGCGCCAATGCCCAAATACCATGCGCGGCGCGCGAAATGATAACCGCCCGGCACATTGGGCCCCGGTGGCGGCATAAGCGACGCGCGCAACCTGATCGAATCGCCGACATTGATCGCATCATAGTCCTGCCCACGCAGACTGATACGAGCCATCAACGCCTGCGGGTGCCCTTTGATATTGCGCAACAGCAGACGCGTCCGCCCACGCGCGGGCAGGTCTTCCATACCGACAACCGTGCCGACAATATCGGCCGCAAAGACCGGTTTTTCGAGCACAGGCGCAGCGACACTCATTGTCCGCCACCAGGCAGCGATGACGCCAAGTGCGATCAAAGCCCCACCGACGATCAAAACCCGCCGCAAAAGCCCCTGAGCCACCAGCCCTGATACGGTCATGGCGGCCCCAAACAGAATCACCGCGATCCAGTAATCAGCCCCCGGCAGGATAAAATAGGCAGAAATCCCAACACCAAGCATGACCGGCGCAAACAACAATAGCTGATGTCGCTCGGCCGCAAGCCAGACTTCGACCGCCGAAATCCCCGCACCAATCGCGCTATATGTTGATTTTTCGCAATTTTTCGTCGCCATTTGTACGCTTGGCGGCGCTGTGTTAGACACCCTCGCCCTTTCACTGGAGGGTCTCAGTTTCGAACAGGAATTCTATGAGCGCAAGCTCCAAAATCGCGAATGTTATCACACGCTTCGCTCCGTCGCCGACCGGCTTCCTCCATATTGGCGGGGCCAGAACGGCTTTGTTCAACCTGCTGTTTGCGCGACATCATGGCGGCGCGTTCAAACTGCGCATCGAAGATACGGACAAACAACGCTCCACGCGTGAAGCGATTGACGCGATCATCGATGGTATGCGGTGGCTTAATCTCGACTGGGACGATGACATTGTCTTTCAGTCCGCCCGCGCAGAACGCCACGCCGAGGTTGCACAGCAGCTCCTTGCCAACGGCAAAGCCTATAAATGTTTTGCAACGCCTGAAGAGCTTGAGGAAATGCGCACCCGCGCCCGCGCCGAAAAGCGCCCGATGCGCTATGATGGCCGTTGGCGCGATCGCGACCCGGATGAAGCCCCCAAGGACACGCCATTTGTCATCCGCCTGCGCGCCCCGCTCGACGGCGAGACCACAATCGAAGACGCCGTTCAGGGACGCGTAAATGTAAAGAACAGCGAACTTGACGACATGGTGTTGCTGCGCTCCGATGGCAGTCCGACCTACATGCTCGCCGTGGTGGTTGACGATTATGACATGGGCGTCACCCATTTGATCCGCGGCGACGATCACCTCAACAATGCCTTCCGCCAGCGCGCCTTGATCGATGCGCTTGGCTGGAATGCGCCCGATTACGCCCATATCCCGCTTATCCACGGATCTGATGGCGCAAAGCTCTCCAAACGCCACGGCGCGCTTGGCATCGATGCCTATCGCGATATGGGTATGTTGCCTGAAGCGGTCGAAAATTATCTGTTGAGACTGGGCTGGGGCCACGGCGATCAAGAGTTTTTCAGCCGGGACGAAGCCACACGCGTCTTTTCGCTTGGCGGCATTGGTCGTGGTCCTGCGCGCTTCGACATGAAAAAGCTAGAAAATATCAACGGCCATTATATCCGCGCGGCCAGCGATGCGCGATTGTTCGATGTCACATTGCCGCTTGTCGAACGCAATCTCGATCGCTCTTTGACGCAAAATGAGCGTGATTTGCTGCTACGCACAATCCCGCATTTGAAGTCAAGAGCCAAGATTATCAATGATTTGTCGGACGGTGCAAACTTCCTTTTTTGCAATCGCCCAATAATACTCGACGAGAAGGCAAATGACCTGCTAGATAGTGACGGTCGTTCCAGGCTCGCAATAGCCCGCAAGGCAATTGCCGAGGTTCAGGAATGGTCCGCGTGCGCGATAGAAGCCACCTTGCGGGAGACCGCAGCGACAGCCGATATCGGGCTTGGTAAATTTGCACAGCCTCTCCGGGCTGCGCTGACTGGCACAACGACGTCGCCTGGCATCTTCGAAGTTCTCGAAGTGCTTGGTCGTGATGAAAGTCTGGGCCGGATCGATGATCGATTACAGACCGCATAAGGTAAAGCGGCAGAGCAAGGCGAAAGGGTGGAGCCATAATGGGCACAAAAAACGCAAACCTCGATATTGAGGGCAAAAAAACCGAATATCCCATCGTTGAAGGGTCGGTTGGCCCCGAAGTTATCGACATCCGCAAACTTTATGCCGAAACGGGCCGATTTACCTACGATCCGGGCTTCACCTCGACGGCATCATGCGAATCGACGATCACGTATATCGATGGCGACGAAGGCACCTTGCTGCATCGTGGATACCCGATCGACCAGCTCGCCGAAAAATCCAGCTTCATGGAAGTTTCCTATCTGCTTTTGCGCGGCGAGTTGCCGACGCCTGACGAGCATGACGAATTCGTGCGTACAATCACACGCCACACGATGATCCATGAACAGCTCGCAATGCTGTACAGAGGCTTTCGCCGTGACGCACACCCAATGGCCGTCATGTGCGGTGTTGTTGGCGCGCTTTCTGCCTTTTATCACGATTCAACCGACATTAACGATCCCGCGCAGCGCAAGATTGCCAGCCACCGTCTGATCGCCAAAATGCCGACGATTGCGGCAATGGCCTATAAATATGCCATCGGGCAACCGTTCCTCTATCCGGACAACAGCCTCTCCTATACCGGCAACTTCCTGAAGATGACGTTCGGCGTGCCTGCCGAACCTTATGAAGTTGATCCCGTTATCGAACGCGCAATGGATCGTATTTTCATCTTGCATGCCGATCACGAACAGAACGCCTCGACATCGACCGTGCGCCTCGCCGGTTCATCAGGCGCCAACCCATTTGCCTGTATTGCAGCGGGCATCGCCTGTCTCTGGGGGCCGGCACATGGCGGCGCTAATGAAGCGGCCCTTGATATGCTGCGTGAAATCGGCCACCCGAACCGCATTCCAGAATATATCAAACGCGCCAAGGACAAGGATGACCCCTTCCGCCTGATGGGTTTTGGCCACCGTGTTTATAAAAATTACGACCCGCGCGCCAAGGTCATGCAGCAGA
>JBFKAE010000219.1:0-3895 GCA_041621755.1 Sphingomonadaceae bacterium
GCAGCAGCATTACCGCCCGTTATGGGGCCCGGAATACAATTATTTTGACAAGCAGCGCACCGCCATCGTCATGGCCGACTGGTATGTGTTCAAGGATCCCCGTCAGTATTATTACGGAAGTTACGTGATTGCCCGTTCCCGGCAGCAGGACGCAGCTGAAAATTCCTTCGGGTTTGTCGAAAGTCGCGGTCTCGTCCAGCTTATGCCCGCTGAAATGACTGCGCTAGCGCTGGATCTTTTATTGCCGCTGCGCCATGTGGCCTGGGGTGCCAGTATGAACAATGATTTCGCCGCAGCCTATGGTTACGGAACGGCGATTACGCAGCCCGCGCTTTATGCAGCGATGGATCAGTTTGGCATTGCCCAGTTCATAACGCGCGCCGGATTGTTGTTATCCGGGCCGGAAAGTCTTGATGTCGCGAAGGTTGCCTGGATGGAATCGCCAATGTGGCAGTCGCTGCGCCGGGTGGTGGAGGATCTGTTCGTCGAGAAGGACTGGTTTGAGGTGCTTCTGGCCCAGAATCTGGTTCTGGACGGTCTTCTTTTTTCGCTGGTCTATCGTACAATCATTGATGATGTGATGGCGTCTCAGGGCGGATCGGCGGTGGCTATGCTCACCCAGTTCCAAGCGGAATGGTCAACCGAATCCGCGAAATGGATAGACGCACAGATCAAGATCGCCGCTGCTGCAAGCGAGGAAAACACACAATTGATCCGCGGCTGGACCGACAAATGGAAGGCGCGCATCATACCTGCGCTTCTGCCCTTGGCGGAGCGCGCTTTGGGAGATCGGGCGGATGAGACGCTTCAGGAGGTGGCCGAAGGTCTCGATGCGCGTTTAGCCAAGGTGATGCCGAAATGAGCGGTGAAGAATCCATCGTATTCCTGGCATTGCAGGCCAATGATGAGACGCGCCCGGTGATCGAGGCGATCCTTGCTGACAATCCTCATGCCAGGCTGGACGAACAGCCTGCGATGGTGCGCATTCATGCGAAAGGTCGCCTGGAGGTCCGGCGTGAGACGATAGAGGAGCTTGTTGGCCACCCCTTTGATTTGCAGGAACTGCACATCAACATGATCACCTTGTCCGGCCATGTTGATGAAACAGATGATATGCTGACTCTCAGTTGGGAGCGCCCCTAGGCGCCTGAAAGGAAATCAGAAATGGATATTGCCGTTTCGAAGAAAAAACTTGGTCTGAAGGAGCGTTATGCGCTGATGACTCGTGGGCTAGGTTGGGAGCCCAGCTATCAGTCGATCGACGATGTCTTTCCGATGGATACGTTTGAAGGGATCAAGATCCATGATTGGGATGCCTGGGAGGACCCATTCCGGCTGACGATGGATTCCTATTGGAAATATCAGGCGGAAAAGGAGCGTAAGCTCTACGCGATCCTTGATGCCTTTGCGCAAAGCAACGGCCATCTTACGGTCAGCGATCCGCGTTACATCAATACGGTGAAATTGTTCGCCAGCGGGCTCGCCCCTCTGGAATATATGTCGCATCGCGGTTTTGCCCATGTATCGCGCCAGTTCCGCGGTGTTGGCCCGCGTGTCGCCTGTATGATGCAATCATTGGACGAGATGCGTCATGCACAGACGCAAGTTCATGCGATCAGTAATTATAACCGTTATTACAACGGTATGGCCGAGTTTCGCCATCACCATGATCACTTGCCCTATCTACAGGTACCGCGCAGTTTCTTCGAGGATGCGGCAACCGGCGGTCCGTTCGAATTTGTGGTCGCGATCGGTTTTGCCTTTGAATATGTGCTGACCAATTTGGTCTTTGTTCCATTTATTTCGGGCGCGGCTTATAATGGCGATATGGGCGCGATGACATTCGGCTTTTCGGCCCAGTCAGACGAAGCCCGGCACATGACGCTGGGCCTTGAGGTCATTAAGTTCATTCTTGAGCAGGATCCGGCAAATGTGCCGATCATTCAGAAGTGGCTCAACAAATGGACATGGCGCGGCGCCCGGGTGATCACTCTGGTCGCTATGATGCAGGATTATATGCTGCCCAAGCGTGTGATGAGCTGGGCCGAGGCATGGGAAATCTATTTCGAGGAAAATTGCGGCGCATTGTTCCGTGATCTGGCGCGTTACGGCATCACCATGCCGCCCTGTGTCGAACAGATTCGCAAGGAAAGGGATCACCTTTCGCATATGGCATGGTGCCAGTTTTATCAGGCGCGTGGGACGCTCAACTTCCAGGTCTGGTTGCCGACGGCTGAGGAAATGGACTGGCTTTCGGCGAAATACCCCGACACATTTGATCGCTATTATCGACCGCGCTTCGAATATTGGGCGAAGCTGGAGGCCGAGGGTAAACCGTTCGAAGCAACCAGCGTGCCGATGCAGTGTCAGGTCTGTCAGATTCCGATGTTCTTTACCGAACCCGGTAATCCGTTGGCCCTGGCCCAGTGGCACCGGGTTTACGAGGATGAACAGTATCATTTCTGCTCAGAATATTGTCGCGAGATATTCGATGACGAGCCGGAAAAATATATCCAGTCGCTGATCGGTGGGCATGAAGTGTTCAAGGGCAATGCCTTCGGGCCCGATTGCGATCCGAGTGCAGAGGGTTTCGATCCGGCGGCGGCAGCGCTTGATTTCTGGCGGATCAATCCGGGCAAGGATAGCGGCCTCTTCTCCGGATCGGAGGATGAAACCAATTTTAACCTTTGGCGCGGCCTTGCCAAGACCAATTCCTGACCAGCCGAGGAGAAACCAGTGAGCGTGCGCGCGATCAGTGAATACGAGTTTGAACCTTCCGATGGCGAGGCAAAGTTCCACGGTGCCCGCATTGTCTATGCGGGGTGGAATGGGCATATGATGTTTGCGTCGCCCTATGCCTGGCCGCTTGCGCCCGACATGGTGTTCGGTGATTTTCTGGCCGGACCGCTGGGTGATGCATTTGGCAGCCACCCTGACTGGGCCCAGATCGATTGGGGCAAGGCGGTCTGGACCCGCAATGATGAGCCATTTAGCCCGGATTGTGCAGCGACGATCGCGGATAATGGTATCATCCACAAGGATGCGCTTCGCTTCACGACCCCTGGTCTCGACGGTCTCGGCGGTATGGGAATCTGATGTCACATACGCTGACAATCGAAACAACAGGTGACACGCTTGAGGTTGCCGAGGGACAAACCATTCTGGATGCTTGCCTGCGTGCGGGCATATGGTTGCCCCATGCCTGCTGCCACGGACTGTGTGCGACGTGCAAGATCCGGATCACCGATGGTGAAGTCGATCATGGCGAGGCGTCTACCTTCGCGCTGATGGATTTTGAACGGGATGAAGGGCTGACTTTGGCCTGCTGCGCGCAGCTTGAGAGCGACCTCGTGATCGAGGCGGAGATTGAAGAAGATCCCGATGCGCAAAGCATTCCGGTGGAAGATTTCGATGCAGAGGTCATCCGTATCGAGCAGGTAACTCCCACGATCCGCGCAATTCATCTCAAGCTCGACCGGGTTCTGCAATTTCAGGCCGGCCAGTATGTAAATCTCGAGATTCCCGGTGAGAACAGGACGGTCCGGGCCTTTTCCCTGGCCAACGATCCGGCCAGTGGCAACGAAATCGAACTTAACATCCGTAAGGTTCCGGGCGGTGTTGCAACAACCTGGCTGCATGAGGAGCTTGCGGAGGGTGACCGCTTGCGTATTTCGGGGCCATATGGGCGCTTTTTCGTGCGCAAATCCGCCCGTGTGCCGATGCTCTTTCTGGCTGGCGGCTCCGGCCTGTCCAGCCCGCATTCCATGATCCTTGATCTTTTGGACGAGGGGGAAACGCTGCCCATCACTCTGGTCTATGGTGCGCGGTCCCGTGGCGAACTTTACTATCACGAAAAGCTTGAGGCCCTGGCCGGAGCGCATGAGAATTTCCGTTA
>JBFKAE010000220.1:0-3867 GCA_041621755.1 Sphingomonadaceae bacterium
GCTGCCTGTTTTCGGCCCAAAAAGTCATGCATGGATGCCGTGTTGATGATTTTCCCCCTTTTTTGAGGGATCATGGCCTCGACTGCCACCGTTTGTGCCGCCAGAAAAATCCCGGTCAGATTCACTTTTATGATGTGTTCCCATTCCGCTAACGGGAATTCCTCGGCGGGATAACGCCGCATGATCCCGGCATTGTTGAACAAAATATCGACCCTGCCAAACGCTGCGCTGGCTTGCTTTTCCGCATTTTCAAGCGAGGCCGCATCGGCGACGTCGGCTTCGATAATCTCGACCCGGCGCCCGGTTGCTGCCACCTCGGCTGCTGATGCCTCAAGCTTCTCGCGATTGCGGCCGACCAGCACGATATCCGCACCAACTTCCGCCAGCGCCAGTGCGCCTGCCGAACCAAGCCCACCGCCGCCGCCAGTGATGACAGCGACTTGTCCTTCCAGCGAAAAACGCTGCAGGCCGGTCATTCTGCAGACTCCATATCGGCAAAGCTGCGCACTTCAATGAGCGCAGCTATGCGCGAACGCAGATGCGTATATTGACCCGCCATCAACGCATCATCGCGCGCGATCAAACGATCGGCCATTGCCAGCATCTCGGTCAGAATCGCCGTGTCGTTTTTTTCTTGTGACATGCCCATCTCCTTACAGCCGGTAGCCGTCCTGCCGTTCGTCGGTCCAGCGGCGCGCCTTGTAGGCAAAGCCCTTGAACTCGTCGCGCGGCACTTCGTGAACATCCATCCAGACATTGGTCCGCGCCTTGATCGCCGCGCGCACCGACTTCACCAGTTTCTCTCGCTCTTCTGCCGATAGGCCGGACTGATGTTCGGCAACGGCGATGCGGACCTCAATTTCGGTCTTGCTGTCACGCGTATAGACCCGGCCTGCATATTCACCGACTTCGGGATGTTCAAACACGGCTGCATCAATCATCGAAGGCCAGATATTATTGCCGCGGATTTTCATCATGTCGTCGAAGCGGCCAATGGTGCCGCACTCAATCGCATTCCACGCGCCACCGCCGCATTCCTGCCACGGTACGTAGCGCGCGGCGTCACCGGTGCGAAAGCGCACAACCGGACTGCCTTCAACAGACAGGTTGGTCACCACCATTTCACCAAGCTCGCCCGGCTTTACGGGCAGCCCGGTTTCAGGATCGACGATTTCAACCATCGATTCCCACTCGAACAGGCGAATTAGACCGCGCCCGTCGCCACGAAAAACACCCGCCGACCCTGTCGATCCGCCAAATCCGTTGAGCTGCGTGCTGCCATAGCCCTCCTGCAGACGGCAGCCCCAATGCTCCTCGATCTTCGCCGCCCACTCAAGCGGATAGCCTTCCGCGGCGATGAACAGCCCATGCATGTCGGGAAAGGCTTCACGCGGCACGATCCCGCGCGCCAGCAGCGCTTCGGTCAGCGTGTGAAGATAATTGGTCGAGGCATAGATGAAATTCATGCCGCCGACCTTCATCATCAGGTCGATCTTCGCCTCGGTCGACGTATTGCCGCCGACGTGAAAGCCGGTCGCGCCGATAATCCGCAGCGCTTCGCCCGGTCCCCAGCCACCCGTCGTCAGACCACCGGCAGGCACGCAATTATAGGCCGTGTCACCCTTGCGCAGTCCGCCCATATACCAGGGCAAGGCATGCAAATAGCCGAGCATGTGAATATCGCGCTGCGTGCGGCCATAGGTTTCCTGACCCTGACCCGACGTACCGCTGGTCATGCTGATATGAACGACATCGTCGCGATCGACGCCAAGCCGCGTACCAAAAGGCGGCGCAGCCTGTTGATCGGCAAGGAAGTCAGCCTTATTCGACGTCGGAAACGCCTTGGTGAAACGATCAAGACTGTCGACTGAGCCGCCCTTCAGGCCACCTTCGTCCATTTTTGCCCGGTAAAAGTCGCTCTTGGCATAAAGCCGCGCGCAAAGAGCCTGTACTTTTTTGAGCTGATAGACTTCAAGCTGTTCGCGGCTCGTGTCGGCGAAACGGCGCAACAGCGGCGATGCGGCAAAAGGATCGGCAACCGCAGGAGACGTCATCGCTCAACCCTCCACCGGACGAAACGCGGGAAGCGTGATTTCGGGCGTGACACGGTTATAGACGATCTCGACTTCCATATCCGCGCGCACGTCCTCGGGTTCGCACCCGACAATATTGCCGGTCATCCGGCAACCTTCGTCAAGCGTCACCAGCGCAACCACATAGGGTACCTCGTCGGCATAAATATCCTTTGGCACCGGATGCCGCACGACGATCCAGCTAAAGACCTTGCCGCGCCCTTTGGCTTCCACCCATTCGGGCTTTTCAAGCGACCCGGGGCAAAAGGTAACGGGCGGGAAAAGATGCTCGCCGGTCGAAGCGCATTTCTGCACCATCAATCGGCCCTCGCGCATACCATCCCAATATGGCGTACTTTCCGGATCGGGAACCGGCAGGGGTTTGTTGTAGGTGGCGTTCTCTATCACGATCAATTCCTCAGGATCATTGCACTGCCGCAGGTCATTGCGCCTGCAGTGGTAAGGGCGATTTCCGCGCCTTTAATCTGTCGCTCGCCGGAATGGCCGCGAAGCTGTTCGACGGCTTCGATGACGTGGTTGAAACCGTGGATATAGGCTTCGGAAAGCAGCCCCCCATGCGTATTGGTCGGCAGTGCGCCATCGCGCGCAATACGCCCGTCCATGACAAATGGCCCGCCCTCGCCCTCTTTACAAAAGCCCAGCCCCTCAAGTGCCATCAGCACACTGTAGGTGAAGCAGTCATAGATTTCGGCAACATCGACATCATCGGGACCGATGCCCGCGCTCGCCCACAAATCGTCGGCAAGATATTTGAAGCAATTGTGCGAATGGCTCGGCCAGCGGATAGCGTCGAACAGATCGTCGCCCTGGCTTGGACCGCCGCCATAGGCGCCGCCCATGATATAGACCGGCTTGTGCCGTAAATCCTTCGCACGGTCGGCGGCTGTTATCACGACCGCACACGCTCCGTCGCTTTCAAGGCAGATATCATACATGCGGAACGGATCGACGATCGCGCGCGATGAAAAATAGTCATCCTTGGTCAGCGGCTTGCGCATCATGGCGCGCGGGTTCAGCACGGCATTGTCCCTGAACGTCGTTGCAATCTCCGCCCAGTGCTCCTCGGTCGTGCCATAGTCGATCATATGGCGACGCGCCCACATCGCCATCGCCTGCGGATAGGTGATCCAGCCAAGCGGCGCGGTATATTGCGTCACGCCATAGGCCGACATGTCGCGCCCGCCGCCAAGCCGGAAACCCGACCGGCCATTCATGGCGCGAAAGCAGACAACATTTTTGGCAAGTCCCGCCTCGATCGCCGCCGTTGCCGCCAGCGTAATCAGGTTCGCGCCATTGCCGCCCGCCGCATAATCGACCGCATATCCGGCATTCTCGATGCCCATCTCGGTTGCGACACCCATGGCAGGCGCGCTGTCATTGAAATTGAAGCTGACAATGCCATCAATGTCAGAAACGTCGAGGCCTGCATCTTCAATCGCCTTCAGACAGGCTTCGGTGGCAAGGCTGCGCACGGTACGGCCCGAAAACTTGCTGTAATCCGTATTGCCGATACCGGCGATTGCGTATTTGTCGCGTAATTTGAACATAGATCTTCAGTCTTTCTTCGCTGCGCCGAAACGTGGCGGGCGCTTTTCCTTGAATGCGACCAGTCCTTCGGTCGCGTCGGGTTCAGTCGTTGCATAATTGTGGACGTAGGCGATCTCGCGCTGCAGCCCTTCGGCGTAAGGGGTGTCGAGCGTCATGTTGGCGAGCCGTTTTGCGCCAGCAAGACCAACGGCGCTTTTGGTCGAAAGCCCTTCGATCAGCGTGTCAA
>JBFKAE010000221.1:0-3856 GCA_041621755.1 Sphingomonadaceae bacterium
AGGCTCGACGGGTTCAGCGTCCGCTTTTGTCTCGACGTGCTCAATGGCCTTTATTTCGCCAAGTCCGATAACAGCAGGATCAATCTTGCGTGCGCCGTTCCTGTCATGGGAAACGATGATCACGCGGTCGGATACTTGGTTGACTGGTTCCGCCGTCTTGACCTGCTCGACTGTCTGGACCTTTTGCACAGGCGCCATGGCTTTGCCGCGTAGCGCCGCCATTTCCAGACAAGCACGCCAGGCCGCCGCATCATCACCACGCAACGCTGCAGCTTCGCGTGCAACAGTCAAATGCGCCATGCGGTCGCCGCCAAGGTGCGCCACATAGGCACGGGCAAGCGCTCCGAATTTCTGCAACTGCTCTTTGCGCGCATATGTTCCGATATTTTCATCGGTCGCAATCTCTTGCAGCCTGGCAACAATGCCCGGTGCATCTTCTGCAAATGCCTGGTCAGGCGTTCTGTTGAGTTTGCGCACGTCATCCGGTGATAAAACCGTGACGTCCACGCGAAGCGGCATTTGCACATAGGTCAGTTCTGGCATGTCGGGACTTTCAAAGCGCGTCGGCGCGGCCGCATCGGCAATGTCGACGGTCAGCGCCACATCGCCAAACGCCTTGCAGATATCGCCGACATAACGCGCATTGAAGCCGATCGTAAATTCGTCTTCAGTCCAGCCTATATTCTCTATGACCGTTGCCGCGCGCCCGTTTGTGGGATCTGAAGCACTCGCCACGAGCCAGCCAGAACCAATTGAGAATCCGACCGCCCTGGTTTTTGACGTGCAGATACTTGCAACACTGTCGACGGCATCGGCAAGCGCACTGCTTTCGATAGACAGCCGCTTGTCGTTTCGCGTCGGAATAACGCGCGTATAGTCTGGAAACGTGCCGTCAATCAGCCTCGACAAGATGACGATATTACCGAACGTCGCTTCGACCTTGGTTTTTGAAACGCGCAATTGCACGTCGCCCACGCCTTTTGCGCCGATCGCAAGTTTCAAGATATTGCAGAATTTTGTCGGCAGGATCGCATCGGGCACAGTTTCCGCGCCCGTTGGTACAGGCCGCGTTATCCGGCCCAGGCGGTGCCCGTCTGTCGCAACCAGGCGCAGCACGTCCACAGGTTCATCACAGGCAGCCTGGTCATGCGTCGCGTGCAGGAATATGCCATTCAGATAATAGCGCGGCTTTTCGGTCGATATAGCAGGCTGCAGGCGCGCAATGTCTGAATAGAGCGTATTTGCATCAAGTGAGAAGGCGGCCACGTCGCTGGCTATGGGATCGCCCGGCAATGGATAGTCTGCAACCGGCAAGGTTCCCAAGCGTACCATTGCGCCCGTTTCGACGGCAATCAGGGACAAGTGAGACCCTATAGACTGCAAGCGGACCTTGTCGCCTTTTGCCTTTTTGAGTGCATCGAGCAGCGCCTTGCATCCGACTGTAACAGTGCCTGGTGCCGCGTGCTCGCAAGCAAGGCGTTCGGTCGTCCAGATATCAAGATCCGTTGCCGTCACACTGGCGCCGCCGGCCGCGTCGATCGACAACAGCACATGGTCCAATATCGGAATACTGTTTCTTGCCTCAATGATACGCTTGGCGCGCGTCATAACAGCCGCAAGTGCCTTGCGGTCAAATGTGCCTGCAAACGCGGCAAGGGTGGCGCCCTGGGCGCGAATAGGTGCATGTTCCATAGGTCAAAGTCCTTTCCTGTCAGTGTCTAGTCATGGCCTGTCTTATCAATGCCCGGCGGCCAGTCCGGGGCAGACGCGCGGCATGGTTGCGGCGCGTTTCGACATCCTAAATTCAAACTAAGCCGCGAACGCGAACAAGTCAGCCGAATCGGCCTGGACGTGTGCGGGAAGGGGTGCGGGTTCGTCAACAATTGGCATTTTGAAGTCAAAGCAAACGACCTCACACATCGGCGCGACACCTCGCCATTGATCAATATGGTAGCTTGTATCTATCCCGATTCCCGCATCCATAACGCAATTGATCAGGTGTTCGAATTCGACGGATTCGCCTTCCTTGTGACGTTCAAAGTATTGTGCGCCTGAATAACGGAAACTTGCGGACATTTGCGGCACTATAAAAGCGCCATGATCTGCAATTGTCGCGGCAAGGTCGATCACATGATATTCAAAGCGCCGGCCGCGATATCGTGGACCATTGCCCGACCGCGCCACATTTCCAAAAGGCGGATTGCCAAAAGCCATTCTGAATCGCCCAAGGTCCAGCTTGGGAATGTCGAATACGTCTGCACATACCCAGCGGGCATCGGGTACAATTTTTTTGCCAATTTCGACATATGCCGGGTTTTGTTCAATGCAAACAAGCTCGCTTATTTCGGCGCTCCCATGCCCTTGCCGCGACCTGTAATCAAGAATATGGGATAGCCCGCCAATGCCTGCGCACATGTCGATAGCCCGGCCATAGCAACCCGCATCAAACGCAAAGTCGCACGCTAAATCCCAAGGCGTGAAAAACGCACCGACGGCGCCGACTTCATGCGTTGCCGCTTCATGCCAGTTTTTAATAACGAATTCGCGTTCGTCGTCCGTTAGTCGATCTTTGGTCAAAATGCGTTCGGCCTCCGCGTGCGCTTTGCGCTCAGCCTTTGATAGTTTTGCCATGTCAAAGATCCTCGCTTTTAATATTCACATGGCATTCTCCGCATGTATTGCCGTTAAAATCGCGAATGGGAAAATGGTCTACTAACGAGCCCTTTTCTATACGGTCCGCGACGGTGCGAAGCACGCAAGCCGCTTCATAAAGTGGCAATTCTGAAAATGCCGCGTTGTCGGTTTTGAATGAAATTTGGATAGCCATTTCATGTCCTTTCCTGTCAGTCGGCCGCGCGCAGTCACGCGCGCCCGCATTTGGTTTAACTAAAGGTTTTCAGTCGCGAATTGTTCGATCGTCTGCGACTTGCCGTTATCCGGCCAATAGTGAAAGTCGCTCGCCAATTCGTCGCGCGTTTCGCGCAGCGTTTCCCATTCTGAAAGATAGCCGCGCAACTGCGCCCGCAAGGCTTTGCAAATAGAGTCGCTTGCCAATTGCCCGGACTTTATCGCCTTGCGCATGTCCGCGACTAACACCCGCGCCTTAGCACGCGCGCCCGTCATTTCCTCTTGCGCATCTTGCCATTGCCGCGCCGCTTCCCAGGCGCTTTGATATTCGTATTCTGTTTCCAGGTGGCGATAGATCCATCGCATGAAGTCGCGCGCTATGTCCTGGAGCGTGTCGACGTCATCGCTTTCATAAAGCCAGCCGTAGCAAGTGTTCGATCGTTCCCAATAGAATGACGTGCTGAATTCGTGATAATAATGCCCGGAATGCTTCACAGACCCGCTTAACTGATAGAAGTGCTTGGCGTGCGCCTCTTGCCAGCGTGTCGCGATATCGTGCAATTCTGTGTCACGTCCTGCATAAGACTTGACGGCCGCAACGCATCCCTTGCGATAGTGCAGCGAGCCTTCAAAACATGCGCCGTCACCTTGCGAACTGAAGCCGGAAAAATAGATATTCTCAATATCCATTCCCATGAGCGCGCCAATAGCCTTGGCGTCTTCATAGACGTCTTCATGCCAGCCGTAGTGGGGTTCAACTAACATTGTCCTATCCTTTCAAGTCCGGCGGCCGCTTGCAGTCACAAGGCGGCGCCTGTTTGGTTATGTGCTTTCGATCGTGATCACGACGCGAGTAGGTCTAAAAACGGTCCACTTGCGTCGTGATGATCATTTTCCGAATTCTCGCCTCAGCGACATGAACGCTTCAAACGCCAGCGCAATGATCGCCAGAATGAGAAGCAACGCGGCGAATGGCTCGCATCTTGTGTCGATCGTCATGACCATACCC
>JBFKAE010000222.1:0-3829 GCA_041621755.1 Sphingomonadaceae bacterium
GGTGTCGCTGCAACTCGCGCCTTCGCGATCGGCGGCGGCACCTGCAAAGCAGCGCCAGCACGGCAAATCAGCCTCATATCCGCGATAGGTTGAAATCTGGCCCTCAAAGGGACCAACAGCGGCAGCGACGAGCGGAATACGCAGTGCCTGGGCCGCGTCGGCAACCGCGCGCCGGGTTTCAAAACTGTCCGACCCATCGGCAATCACATCATGCCCGGCAAGTATCCGTTCGGCATTGTTGACATCAAGACGCGCCGCGACTTGTGTCACGCTGACATCCGGGTTGAGCGCTGCAATCGCGTCGGCGGCGCTTTGCGTTTTGGCGCGACCGACATCATCCGTGCCGTGCAACACCTGCCGCTGAAGATTGGACAGGTCGACAGCATCGTCGTCAATGACGGTCAAATGCCCGACGCCTGCCGCCGCCAGATATTGCAGGCAGGGACTGCCCAGCCCGCCCGCGCCGATGACGGCGACCTTTGCCGACAGCAGTTTTGCCTGCCCTGCGCCGCCAATCTCCTTCAGGATGATGTGGCGGGCATAGCGGTCAAGCTGCGTGTCGGTCAGGCGTGTCACTGCGCCTCTATTGGCCCGTTGACCCGAATCCGCCACTGCCGCGCAGCGTTTCGTCAAGTTCGTCGACTTCGGCAAAGACGGCGGCTTGCACCGGTGCTGCAACCAGCTGTGCGATCCGTTCGCCGCGCTTTACGGCAAAGGCTTCCGAGCCGAGATTGGCGAGGATGACTTTCACCTCGCCGCGATAATCCGCGTCGATGGTGCCCGGCGTATTGAGGCAGGTAATGCCGTGCTTGATGGCAAGGCCAGAGCGTGGGCGAACCTGAATCTCATAGCCTTCGGGAATGGCGAAGGCAAAGCCGGTGGCGACCGCATGGCGTGCGCCCGGTGCCAGGATGACGTCTTCGGCAGCAACAATATCCATGCCCGCAGCGCCGCTTGTCGCCATTGCAGGCACCGGCAAACCTTCGCCGTGGGGCAGGCGTTTCAGGCGGATTTCAATGGGTGAGAGCATCTGCGATCCTTTTGGCTATTTTTTTGGCGACGCTGCCCTTGTCCATTTCGGGCCAGGCTTCGACGCCGTCAGAGTTGACGATATGTACGCGATTGTTTGCACCGCCCATGACATCGCCCGAAACATCGTTGGCAATGATCCAGTCGCAGCCTTTGCGCGTAAGTTTTGCCTGTGCGTGATCGACGACATTTTCGGTTTCGGCGGCAAATCCGATCAAAAGCTGTGGGCGCGCCGTGTGTTTTGCAAGGCTGGCAAGAATGTCGGGATTTTCGACAAGGCTGAGCGTGGCGGGGCTGGTCTTGCCCTTTTTGATTTTCTGTTCGGCCCCGTCCGTGCGCCAGTCTGCGACGGCAGCGACCATGACGGCGATATCAGCAGGAAGCGCGGCTTCGACAGCGGCGAGCATGTCGCGTGCGGTTTCGATGTCGATACGGCGCACGCCTGCAGGTGTCGGCTGATTGACCGGGCCAGCGACCAGCGTGACATTCGCACCGAGCTGCGCGAGCGCGCCAGCGATGGCAAAGCCCTGCCGCCCCGACGAGCGGTTGGCGATGTAGCGGACGGGGTCGATGGGTTCACGCGTGGGGCCTGCGGTGACGATGGCGTGTTTACCGGTAAGTGGGCGAGCGTTGGCCGTATCGGTGGGGCCGGTGTCAGCTTTGTCTGTCGATATTGGCACTGGGGGCGCGGACGATGAGGTGGAGCCGAGCGCGGCGCGGATGGCCTCGACGATCGCGACAGGTTCGGGCAGACGGCCCGGACCATATTCGCCGCAGGCCATATCGCCTTCGTCGGGGTCCATGACGATGATGCCATCGTCGCGCAGTTGCTGAAGGTTACGCTGCGTTGCCACGTGGTTCCACATGCGGACATTCATCGCGGGCGCGACAAGCACGGGCTTGTCGGTGGCAAGCAGCACGGTCGAGGCTAGATCATCGGCAAGCCCGCCTGCCATCTTGGCGATGATATTGGCTGTCGCAGGCGCAACGACGATAAGGTCGGCTTCGCGGCTCAATTGTATATGCCCGATTTCGCGCTCTTCCTTCAGGTCGAACATGTCGCCGTAAACCTGATCTTCGGTGAGAACGCCAAGGCTGAGCGGTGTGACGAATTCGTGCGCGGAAGCCGTCATGACCGCGCGCACGGCTATGCCTTCACGCCGCAAAAGGCGCACAAGTTCAAGTGACTTGTAGGCCGCGATGCCGCCCGAGACGATGAGTAGAATGCGTTTTCCGGTCATGTGTGTGTTATTAGTCATGCGAATCGAAACTTCGCTACATTAAAGATCATCATTGACGTGCTCACACCCTCCATTGTCCTGAGCATCACACCCTATCATCCCGAGCGTAGTCGAGGGACGCACGATGTCTCCACAGCCTTTGCGGTCCCTCGACTGCGCTCGGGATGATGGACTTTTTGTGGGATGATGGGGAGTTTTGACGCGCGCCGCGCAACGCTAAAGTACCATTGCGGCCCAGCCAAGCGTCGCGCCAAAGGCAGAGCCGAGCAAAAGCCATGCAAGGGGTGACGTGACCCGTTTTTGCGGGAGCGGGGCAAGGGGTGGCAATGGCGGCGCGGCGCCCGGGTCGGGCACGAGTGTTTCAAGGCGGCGCATCAGGTCGGGCAGGCGGCGCAAAAGCCGTACATGTTCGATCAAACCGTCTGCAAGTACGGCTTCGGGACCAAGCTCGTCGCGCATCCACTCCTGCACGAACGGTCCGGAAATTTCCCACATGTTGACGTCGGGGTCGAGCGCAAGCGCCACACCCTCGACCATCACCATGGTTTTTTGCAGCAAAAGCAGATGTGGCTGTGTCTGCATGTCGAATTGGCGCGTAATGGCAAACAGCCCATCAAGCATGTTGGCGATCGAAATGTCCTTGACCGGCAGGCCCCTTATCGGTTCGCCGACCGAGCGCAGTGCGGTTTCGAACTCCGCCATATTATGATGCGCCGGGACATAACCCGCTTCGAAATGGATTTCGGCGACGCGGCGGTAATTGCCGGTCAGAAGCCCGTGCAGGATTTCGGCGAGCCACAATCGCGCGCGGCGTTCGATCCTGCCCATGATGCCAAAATCGACAACGGCGACGCCGCCATCGCGCAGCGCGAACAGATTGCCCTGATGCATGTCGGCGTGGAAAAATCCGCCCATGATCGCCTGCCGCAAAAAGCTGCGTACAATCACGGCGGCCAACGGCTTGCGGTCGATCCCGGCGGCATCGACCGCATCAAGATCGGTCAGTTTGATGCCATCGACCCAATCAATGGTCAGCACGCGCCGTGCGGTGCGCTTCCAGTCGACGGCGGGAATGACGAAATTCATCTCCGGCGTCAGCGCTTCTGCCAGTTCAGAAGCCGACGCGGCCTCCATGCGCAGGTTCAATTCGCGCTCCACCCAGCGACGAAAATAAGCGATGGTTGCCCGCGGCCGCAGGCGTGTGAACTCGCCGCCGATCATTTCGATGCGAATCGCGGCCCATTCATAGGTTTCAATGGCACGGGCGAAATCCGCCTCGATGCCGGGGCGCAGAACCTTGACAGCAACGTCGCGGCCATCTGTCGTTACGGCGCGGTGCACCTGCGCAATGGATGCCGACCCGACGGGGACTTCATCAATGCTGGCGTAAAAATTTTCAATCGGCCCGCCAAGCGCGTCCTCAATCGCATCGCGTATTTTTGAATAAGGCGCGGGCGGTAGTGCGTCCTGCAGTCGGGTCAGGTCCTTTGCCGCGTCTGCCCCGATCAGGTCGGGACGGGTCGCGAGCGCCTGGCCAAGCTTGATCGCCGCCGGGCCGA
>JBFKAE010000223.1:0-3788 GCA_041621755.1 Sphingomonadaceae bacterium
AAGCATCGGTGACTTTACTGTTAAAAACACCCCCGCAGAGACCAACAATGCCCGCATTCGCGGCATAGACTCCATGCCAGAAGCGTTTGCATTGGCGAACCATCCCCTCGTCTTGTCGGTCGTGTCCAACTATCTGGGATGCCTGCCAACAATCGATGATATCAATGCATGGTGGTCATTACCCGGGCGACCCGCGCCAAAAGAAGAACAATATTTTCATCGCGATAACGATGCCGTCCGTTTCGTAAAATTATTTATATACTTAAGTGATGTAACTACAGATGAAGGCGCGCACGTCTTTGTCAGCGGAAGCCATCGCGATAATCAATTGCTGGAGAAGCGTCGGCGGTATCAAGACGAGGAGGTCAGGACAGTCTTTGGCCATAATCGCATTCAACATATGGCTGGCAATTTTGGCCAGGCCTTCCTCGAAGACACATTTGGGTTGCACAAAGGTGCGGTCCCCTCCTCTCGGCCAAGGCTTGTGTTCCAGGTACGTTACAGCAGTTTCCCCAGCGTCTTTGCGCGCGAACAGGCGAACGTAAACAGCACACTGGGTTATGATGCCTATACCAATCGATACGTGGCCTGATACATGCGGGCTTTACTGTCCCTTATTCTGCGCCTCGCAGGCGTTGGCGGCAAATTTGTCGCCATGCTGGTTCTTGCCGACGTAGGCGGTACGACAGAAGTCGGTCACTTCGCGCTATTTTTCGGTGCAATCAACGTTCTGCTTTTTGCGATTGGCCTGGATTTTCACCTGTTCGCCATCCGGGAATTGCTGGCACGACGCACGCTGGCAGCGCGCGCGCGCATTGTGTTTGGCCAAGCGACGATGAACGGTGCAATCTATGTTGCCGTGCTTGGTATCAGCTTGATACTGATCATCAGCGGGGCGGCGGCGCTGCTGCCTGTCCCGCTTGTGTGGTTTGCCGCAATTCTTGTGCTGGATCATCTGGCGCAGGAGTTTTCACGTCTCTTCCTGATTTTGAAGCGACCACATGTCGCTAATATCATTTATGCCATCAAGACCGGATTATGGGGGTGGGTAGGGGCTGGAGCCATATATGTTGGGTGGCTTGGCGCGTCTGCGGACAGTTTCTATCTGGCCTGGCTTGTGGCCGATATTCTTGCGATTCTGATTGGCGGCAGCGTCGCCCTGCGGATGCTGTCTGGCGTCAAGACAAGCCTGCCGAAAGATTATCGCATGTGGATCCGCCGAGGTCTTAAGGTCAGTCGTCTTTTTTACCTGACCTCGGTCACAACCATGTGCCTTGCTTATCTTGATCGCTTTGTGATTGCAGAGCTGATCTCTGTCGAGCAGGTCGGACGCTATGCATTCTGGCAAAGCATAACGTCACTGCTGCCTGTCGTCGTATATGCTATGGCGGGAATGCATTTCCTGCCAAGGCTTGTCGAAGCAAGCAAACGCGGCAAGGTTCAGGAGTTCATGCAGCTGCGCAAAAGTTTCTTGCTTCAGACAATTGCGATTTCAGCCGTTGTCACGGTTCCCATACTCGTCGCATCGCCGTGGGTGCCTCTATTGCTTGGCAAATCCGAATTTGCAGCCGGATTCCTGCTTGTTGGCCTGCTGACCGCAGCGGCATGTATGAACACGCTTTGGCAAGTACCCTATCAAGTTTTGTATGCCGCGAACGATGATCGCAAACTCGCGGTGACGCTCACCAGCGCAACTCTATTGTCACTGCTATTGAACCTTTGCCTCGTCGGCATATTCGGAATAACCGTCGCTGCGGCGATCAGTGTATTGACGAATGGTATTGTATACGTGGTTCTCGACAGGCACGCACGGCGGCATTTACCAATCGATGCACAACCACACCAAACTGGTGCGCCCGCCGAGGCCCCATCACTTTCCAAACAATCGAGTTTACCGAGCTGATGCAGAATTTTGATTTCGTATATATCACGTCGTACAACGAATGTGACGAGCCGCTTATTACCGGGCTACGGGATGCCTTTGCTGCCCGCGGCAAATCCTTTGCCGTGGTCGGCTATGTAAGCCGTTATGTCGAGAATTTGCATCGTCAGGCCGACGTCCCCTTCTTCAATCTGCGCAGTCCCGGCCCGTTACCGCGGATCGAATCGTCGGCATGGCAGGCAATCGAGGCACGGCTACCGAGCAGTCTGCGAGACTTCACTTTCCCTGAGCAGCGCTATTACATGACCAGCAGGCCAAAGCTGGTTCGGCGTGTGGCGGCGATACTCGACGGGTTTGAGCGTCTTCGGGAAGTAATTGACATTGGGTGCATGATACACAAGCTGGGCGCGGAACTCATCCGTCGATGCGCTATGCATGAAGCGGAAGTCCACGGGATAAAGTCGGTTCTGTTCGGTACGTTCCCGGGGCATTTCAAGGGCCGTACGTTTCTCCACAACCAGATCTGGTCCGAACGCGACACAGTCGAACCCCCGCCCAAAAATGTCGACGATGACGTCAGCTATGCAGATTTTCGAGACATGTTGATACGTATTCGCGACCGCAAGGAGGTTATACATTACCCGCTTGTGGGTATGAGAAGATGGTCGGAGGCGGCTCGCTTCCTCTCGTCGATGGTGGTCAACAAAGAGTATGAATTCATTGGCGACCTTGTCCGGCGCCGATTGGAACTCCAGCGCTTTCGAGTCCGGCACTTTGTTTCGAACCGCGTTGCGTCGCGTTCAATCCCGGCCGAGCCCTATTATTTTTTCCCTTTGCATGTATTCGACGATTCCCAGATTACCGTCAGGAATCCTGAATTTTATGATCAAGCCTGGGTGCTGGAACACATCAGCCGGGTTATGCCGCACGGCATGAAGCTCGTCGTCAAACTGCACCCGGGCCTTGACGGCGCTGTACCTACGCGTTTCCTGCGTGCCATGAAGAAGCTTGACAATGTTGTCCTTTTAAAGGGCAACGTGAACGCACACGAAGTGATCAAAGGCAGCGCCGGCGTGATTGTAATCAACTCGACCGTGGCGTTTGAGGCTTTGCTCCACCGCAAACCGGTTCTCGTCCTGGGTCATTGGTCGTTTGGACAGCTCGGCATGACGCAGCATGTCAGTGACAGCCGCGACCTACCACAACACTTACTGGCGCTTCGTGACACAATCGTGGATGGCGATACCGTCGATCAAACGCTCTATGATCTCTATGGAGAAATGTACCGCTGTAGCTATAACCGCGAGCCCATCGACTATGATGCGATCGTCAAATCTCTACTGACATATACGGGAGGATTGCGCTGACCCGTCGTAATCTCCACCTCGTATTCCTCCTATTCTGGGGATGGCTGGCGTTTCGCTTCATCTCTGATTGGCCGCGCGGCGCCAAAGGCAGCGGCGTGGGCGTACCCGACTGGACTCTGCAAATCAGCTATTTCGGTTTGGTCCCCTGGCTGCTCATTGCGACCCCCCTTGTTTTGACAGCTGGCCAACTGCCTGCCTTAATCAAAAGGGACACGCTGACGCGCGCGCATGTGGCATTTATCGGCATCCAATTTATTGGGCTGGCCAACAGCGCATCGAATTTTGGCGTCGAGGGGTTGATCGCAGGCAGTTATATTATCTGCGTTTCCATAAGCTTTTTGTATATATACGCTTTCGGCTTACGACTGGGCGAAATGTCTGCCGCAGCCTCTGTCGACAGGACCTCAGGCCAGGGCATAAAGACTCTTACCGCCGCAATCATTCCGACGGTGGCCATCGGTGTCCTGCAAGTCATCACACAGACCGGTCGTGATGTTGATGGAGTCATGCGAATATATGGCGGAACATCCAGTCCCAAC
>JBFKAE010000224.1:0-3687 GCA_041621755.1 Sphingomonadaceae bacterium
AAAAAAACACCCCGGAGTGGACAGATCCACTCCGGGGTGTTTTTTGTTCCGGCGACATTCAAAGCTGAAACCGCCTCGACAAAACAAAAAAACCCGGCCCCGGAAATCCGGGACCGGGCCTTTATCTTGTCAGATCTTAGAAGCTTACGCCGAGCGATACGACAACCGTACCATCAGCAATGTTCTTCGTCGGATCAAGAAGCGTCAGAGATTCGATGTTCTTGAGGTCCGTATCGACATAAGCAACGCCGAGCGTCAGCTTTTCGCCAATGGCGATGTCTGCACCAACCGACCAGTCAAGATAGCTGCCGGTCGGAGCCAGCGAACCATCCGAATATCCAAGATGCGCAGTCAGCGAAACCGGCGTGTTTGGAATGCCATAACCCAGGTCACCATAGACATAGAGGTTATCAGCACTGCCGATCGAGCTCTGGTCAGGAGCATAAGCAGCGCCGAGCGTGCCTTCAACCGGACCAAGCGCACCGCTTACAGATGCATAAATTTCGGCATAATCCGTGCCGGTCGTGCCTGGGTACATGTACCAGAGCAGGCCGATGTCATAGCTGCCGCCGGCGAATTCGCCACCGAAACCGCCATAAAGGTCGAGCTCGACGTTCGAACCGCCGAAGCTGCCCCAACCTGCAAGGCTCGAAGCCCAACCGCCGACATAGAAACCGCTGCTATGCGCGAGATCAATACCACCTTGTGCTGCAAGCTTTTCGTCCGAGAACGAAATGCCGCGGAAACGGTAGTCCGAATAAAGACCAGCGTTGCCGCTGACTTCAAGACCGCTCAGCAGGCTGCCATCTTCGGCCATCGCTGGCGTCGCGGCTGCACAAATCATGGTCGCGGCCAGTAATGCCGAACGAACCCCTTTTAAACCCATAAGTTTATTCATAATTTTTCCTTCTCCACCTTTATTGTCAGCATGATGCTGCTCGCTCGGTGATTTTGTTTTGAAAGTCTTGCGACTTCCATGAATTTTATCGACATGTTTATCGCGACGCACAAGATTATTTTATGCTCTGAGATGCCTGCGCAAAAATATGTGCCATTTTCACAACACAATGATTTTGACACAAAAAAAGGCCCGATCAGGAAGACCGGGCCTTAAGTATATCCTTGGGGAGGATTGCCATGAAGGCAAAGTTATATTGCACTGCAGCAACACATATTGCAATGCGAAAATTGTCGCAGTCACGCATTAAGTTCATGTTCACGGCTTATCCCTATGACTATGCTGATGAATAAGACTGATCATTCGGGATTTTTCCCTGAAATTACAGCATTCGATGGGTGCCGACTCGGCGCAAACACATCAAATCTGGACGATCAGCTGCGCCTGCGTACGATTGCTGAAACCGTACACATGGGCATTAATGCAACCACCGGCCTTGCGAGCGACTTCCTAAATCAGTTCAATGAAGTATCGATGGTACTTAATATGATATCTGACAACGAGGACATGCTCGAAGACATCGAGTGCTGGCAACCACGCAGCTATGTTGAGCATTTTCGCGCGAGTTGCTTCAAGGATCTTGACCTCATTCTGGAGGCCTATGGCCTTTGCCCCGACGCGACCCGCGTGGAATTCGACAGGGACACAGAACAACTCGGCACGTTCATCATCGAACGCCTGAACAATATCGCAACTTCATATACGGATATCGGCGAGCGGGCCGAAGCATATGGACGGCTTGCCGCAGAAATCGATGCACGGGTCGACATGCTTTCATCGCTGATTCACCCGACCAGTGTGAGACCGACAAGTGCTGGCGTCAGCACCATATTCGCCTTGCACAGAGCAAATCTTTAGACCCCGGCAGCTAAGCGCTCTTCTCCTCTCCGCCCGCCCCCCCTATAAGACATGCATGAGTGATCTTTTCCAGGGCGCGGCGAATGCGTCCGACTACACCGCACAGGAAATCGAAGTTCTTGAAGGTCTGGAGCCCGTGCGGCGACGGCCCGGCATGTATATTGGCGGCACGGACGAACGCGCGCTCCATCACCTTGCTGCCGAAGTGCTCGACAACAGCATGGATGAGGCGGTCGCAGGCCATGCCAGCCGGATCGAAGTTGCGCTTACCGCGGATGGCACACTGACCATTTCCGACAATGGCCGCGGCATTCCGGTCGACCCACACCCGAAATATCCTGACAAATCAGCGCTCGAAGTGATTTTCACCATGCTGCATTCGGGCGGCAAGTTTTCAAACAAGGCCTATGCCACATCGGGCGGGTTGCACGGCGTCGGCATTTCGGTCGTGAATGCGCTGTCGGAATCACTGGTCGTCGAAGTCGCGCGCGGGCGAGAGCTTTTTCGTCAGCGTTTTTCCCGTGGTGAGCCGGTCACAAAGCTTGAACCGGCAGGCTCGGCCCCGAACCGCCGCGGCACAACGGTCAGCTTTCTTCCCGATCCTGAAATTTTCGGCACCAAGGCACAGTTCAAACCTTCGCGCCTCTACAAGCTCGCGCGGTCAAAAGCCTATCTTTTCCGCGGCGTAGAAATACGCTGGTCCTGCGATGAAGCGCTCATCACCGACGACACGCCAACCAATGCCATGTTCCAGTTCCCCGGCGGCCTTGCCGACCATTTGAAGGAACAGCTTGGCACACGCGAATGCGCAACGTCTGAATTTTTTGCCGGTCGCGCAGAGTTCGCCGACGATCAGGGCTCGGCCGAATGGGCGATTGCCTGGCCGCTTTATGGCGAAGGCTCAACCAGCTATTATTGCAACACGATTCCAACACCTTCGGGCGGTACACACGAAGCCGGGTTCCGAACCGCACTCGTCAAGGGCATGCGCGCCTTTGCCGGCCTCGTCGGCCAGAAAAAAGGCGACGGCCTCACCGCTGATGATGTTTTCAACGGCGCGGAAATCATGCTTTCGGTCTTCATCCGCGAACCGCAATTTCAAAGCCAGACCAAGGACCGGCTGACCAGCCCCGAGGCGGCAAAATATGTCGAAACGGTCGTGCGCGATCATTTCGATCATTTCCTTGCCGACAATATGGAACGCGGCAAGGCGCTGCTCACATTTGCGCTCGAACGCATGGACGAGAGGCTGTTGCGCCGCGCTGAAAAAGAGGTCAAACGCAAGACCGCTACCAACAAGCGCAATTTACGCTTGCCCGGCAAGCTGACCGACTGTTCGGGTGATGGCGCCGAGGGCACGGAGATTTTTATCGTCGAAGGCGATTCCGCTGGCGGCTCGGCCAAGCAGGCGCGCAACCGCAAGACCCAGGCCGTACTTCCCATTCGCGGCAAAATTCTTAACGTCGCCTCGGCTAACACAACAAAAATCATGGCGAACCAAGAGGTTGCAGACCTCATTCTCGCACTTGGCTGTGGCACGCATGACCGCTTCGATGCCGATGCGCTGCGCTATGACCGGGTGGTTATCATGACCGACGCCGACGTTGATGGCGCACATATCGCGACCTTGTTGATGACCTTCTTTTTTCAGGAGATGCCCGGCCTTGTGCGCAGTGGGCACCTCTATCTCGCACAGCCACCACTCTATCGTCTCGCACAGGGTGGCAAGGTCGCCTATGCCCGCGACGACGCCCATAAAGACGAGCTGATGGAGACCGAATTTGCGGGTCGCGGAAAGGTCGAAATCGGCCGCTTCAAAGGCCTTGGGGAGATGTCGCCGCAGCAATTGCGCGATACCACGATGGATCCCG
>JBFKAE010000225.1:0-3641 GCA_041621755.1 Sphingomonadaceae bacterium
AACTGTTGATGCTCTTATGCGCACTAGAGCCGAAGTTAGCCAATATGTGCTTGTCGAAATTAAGAAGCCCAGTACACCGCTGCTAAGTTCTGGAGCCCCTTATCGAGCGGGATGCTGGGGCGTGTCGAATGAAGTTTCTAACGCTGTCACTCAAATTCAAAAGACAGTTTTCGAATTCGACCGATCCCGTATGAGAGATATTTTGAAGGATAAGAACGGGGCTGATACTGATGTATCGGTATATTCGATTGAACCACGTAGTTTTCTCGTCGTGGGCAAGCTGAGTGAACTCATTGGCAATGGCGACAAGATCGCCTGCTTCGAACTGTATCGCAGGAACATCCGTGCGCCAGAAATTCTGACTTTTGACGAGCTTTTCCATCGAGCTAAATTTATCGTCGCAAATATCAGTGCCAGCGAACCAGATTTATCAGATGTGCCATTCTAGTCACGCCAATCGAAGGTTCGCTTTATTATAGAGTCACTCTTTTAAATAAATTTCCTTACTCCTCTCCCATCGTCATTCCCGCGAACGCGGGAATCTATTTGCGCCTGCGTTCCGCACGATATCTCCGGCAGATCACCAAAGGGGCTCCCACTAATGGATTCCCGCCTGCGCGGGAATGACGCCGGAAAACGTGGTAATGTAATGCCGGGTAAAATGGATGGCAGGTAGGCGGGCTGGCGTTTGTGCTATGCATGTTAGTCTGGCGGTTAGTCTGGCATATGCGCCATGGCAGCGGGTGTTTCGGGGCGTCATTTCCGATTTGATCACACAAACGCTGCGGCAGCCCGCGTTACGTCCCTCGACTTCGCTCGGGATGATGGTCCGGCGGGGCGGCTGCTATGGGCTTTGTTTGTATTTGTCGAGGTCGGCTCTTTTCCTTTCGTCTAATTTTTGAAAACGTTCTGCCCACCCTGCCGGCAGCTCCTCGAGGGCGTTTTGGCAAATGCAGGTTTTGCCTTCGCATTGCGGAATGATGCGGCGGTTGACGAGGAGCCAGTGAAGCTCGTCCCAGGCATTTTCGAGGGCCGCGTCACCAGCGATGGCGTCTTCAATCTTGTCGGTGACTTGCGTCATATTGGCCTCGGCCGCTTCGGTGGCTTCGCGGATCAGGGTTTCGGCGGCCTTTGTACCGGGGCGCAGGGCTTTTAGCGAGGCGTATCGTTCAGGCAAATGGTGGCGCAGGATGAACATCAGCAGGCGGTCGTTGTAATGGCGGCGCTCGCCGACCTGTTCGCCGTGATACATGATGGGGACGGGGACGCCTTCGATGGCGCGCTGCATGGCGATGTCGGTCAGGCGCTGGACACCAAAATCGAGCGCGGCGGCCCATGCCGCGCGAAAGCCTTCCGCGCCCGGCTGACGGCGCAGGTAATAGGCGCCCTCTGGGGACATATTGATGGCGCTGGCGGCGTGCGAGACGCTGCCGGTTTCGGCAAGCGCGTCGATGAAGGCGCGTTGCCGCTCCGCCGTCCAGCCATCGTGGCGATAGCGGCGCGGGACCGGTTCAAAGTCGGGGATGGGGGCGCCGCCATTGGGAGCGTAGGGTTTTCGGTTTCTCATATGACAAATAAATAACCCATATGGTTATCTGTAGGAAAGTTTAAAATTACGGATATGCGATTTTTACGGATAGCGCGTGAAATTTGCTGATGGCGGGGTGTTGGGAATCATATATTGTGCGGCATTCCTTATCCTGCGGGGGAGGCTCTGGTCATGGTCATGGGTTTCCGGTTGCTGTTTTGTGGGTTGCCCTTCATTGCGGCGGTGATGGTTTCTTTTCAGGCGCGGGCGGTGACGCTGAACGGTCTGAAAAATCAGGGGTTCGCGGCGAATTACGGCAGTTATGCGCCCCGCGGGGATTGCGCGCTGGCACCGCGCGTCACGATTGACGACGCCGGGTTCACGTTTCTCGCCAATGGTCGCACGGTGCAACCCAAGCGTTTTGAATGGGCGGTTTCCTATATGGGGCCGAGCTATAATGGCATTGCCGCGGTGTTCTTTCCGTTTCCGGTCAACGACAATGATTATGGCCGTGTGCTGATGATCGTGAACGAGGATGAAAAGCGCGGTACAATCGGCTTTCATTCCAATGTCGGGCCGGGACAGCGGCTCGACGCGATGGAAGCGGCGCTGGTCAAGGCCTCGCCGCTGTCATTATGTCGGGGGAAGTCAGGGGCCGCTCCTGCACCTGCGGCATCTGCGCCCGCGTCTGTTGCGGGGAAGGCGACGGGGACTGCTGCTGCTGCGTCTGCGCGGGCGGTTCCGCTTGACTGGAACAATCTTGCTGCGCTTGCCGGGAAGTATGACGGGGATTTTGACGCGTTCAATGCGGGGCCGATTGCCTCTGCGCTGCGCGCGTTGATGGGCAACAAGATGGCGGTTCTGAAGGCGAATATGGCGGTGGCCGGGCCGTTGAAGCGGCAGGGCGCGCTTTATTACCTGTCGGGCAATGCGCCGCATCAGGGCGGCGAGGATCAGGCCTATATATTGATGGATGCGGGTCGCAAGGCCGTGCAGGTCGGGCTTTGGGAGCGGGGCAAGCTGACGACCTATGGCGCGCGGGCGGGACAGATTGCGCTGCCCGCGGATATCAAGCGCATGCTTGACGCAAGCCCGCCTGAACATGCGGTGGCGGCGCCGGGCAAGCCGTGGGAGGTGGTGCCGGTGCAGGGCCGGACGCCGCTTGCCTATGTCGATGCGGCGGCTTCGCCGAGTATCAAGTCGTTCAGCCTGTTTTGCGACAAGGGCCGTCCGGCGATGGCGATGCTGACCAACAAGTCGCTGGGGGGCAATATGCTGAAAGTGTCGTGGGTGTTCGCGGGCGGGATGGTCGATGTGCAGGTCGCGCGCAGCAACCGCGAGGGGACATTCTGGCAGGCGTATCTGAGCGGATCGCCCTTGCTGCCGATGTTGATGCGGCAGTCGGGGAAGGCCTATCTGCGCATCAATGACCGGATGGAGGGGGAGGCGGCGCTTGCCGGATCGGGCGCGGCGATGCGGACGGCGCTTCGCACATGTCAGCGGTTTTGAAGGGGTTTTGACCCTAGTGGCGGGCTTTTTTGGTGGACTTCATGGCCGGGAAGACCGCGTGCAGGGACTTGGCTTCGGGCAGGATATAGACGAGGCCCAGCGTGTTCGTGAACAGCGGGCGCACGATGTTTGCGTAAAAATCGGTCGGGACGTTGATGCAGCCGTAAGAGATGCGGTTGTCGTCCGGGGTTGGCGATTGCAGACGTTCCAGACGCCGCTCTTGCTTGTTGGTGGTGATGACGGCGTGCAGCGAAATCGCCGTTGAATAATCGACCCAGAGCACCTGACGATTGCCGCTCGCCACGCCGAAATTGGCGACGAAGCGCCCTGCGGGGGTCGTGCGCTCGTGCGGTTTGATCTCGTTGAGCTGACGGTCGCCGATGCCGGGAACGGACTCATCGCCCGGTGCCGAACCAAGCAATGCTGGCGCCCTGTCGACCAGTGCGCCCGTGCCATTAAAGACGAAGACTTCGGCGGCGATCTTGTCGATGACGATGAACGGCCAGCCATTATTGTCGCGCGTCGCGGTCACCCAGTGCGTGACCTGATTGACGGCATCCGATGCGGATGTTTCAAGCGTTTGCGCCCTCGACACCGAAGGCAG
>JBFKAE010000226.1:0-3622 GCA_041621755.1 Sphingomonadaceae bacterium
GGTCCGCTGGTCGCTCGCGCACCTTGCTCACGATCTTCCTCCTTTCCGTTTCTGCCTTCGCTTCCACTACGCATCATCGAAGCCGCCGCTGGGATCGCTGTTGCAGACCGGTTGCAGCAAAGCTTGCTTGCGACATCAACAATGTCGGGCCAAGCGTGAACCCCTCGCCGACCTTGTCAGGTTCCTCGGCCAGCGTCCCGCTGATGCGCAACGTCGCATCGCCGATTATCACCATATCGCCAATCCGCGCGCGCAACCGATCAAGCGCCGCCGGATCGACCACCACAGAAGATCCGGCAAGCGCCAGACCAAGCGGTCTGCCGCTTGTCAGTCGCACAGCGCCATAGAAAGGATAAGTCGCATCGACCGCTTTCAACTCGCCCAGCAGGCTTTCCGTACCGTCAGGGCGGCTCGCCATAGCGCGCATACGAACGACGCGACCAACATCGCCAAAGGCGCCAAAGGCATCAAGTTCGGCAGGATCGGCATCACGCTGCGTCAAGGTCACCGCAACATCGCCGCCAAGGATCGCCTGACCTTGCGCATTCAGCGCCGTCACAATTGCCGACGACAGACTGCCAACGCCAGCGAGCGCCGCAACGCCAAGCGCCAGACAGATGGCCAGCAACCGCAGCCCGACAAGGCCGCCACGCAGTTCACGCAGCGCAAACCGCAGCGGCAGCGAAAGACTGTTCATCCGGCCTGCCTGTCAGCGACAATTCTGCCGTCACGCATCTCGACAATACGAGAGCAGCGCGCGGCGAGATCGGTATCATGGGTGATAAGGACAAGCGTCGTGCCCTGCGCCCGTTGCCGCTCGAACAGCAGTTCGACAATCTCGTGGCCGGTCGCCGCGTCAAGATTGCCCGTCGGCTCGTCGGCGAACAGCAACGCCGGCCTTGGCGCTGTTGCACGCGCAATCGCGACGCGCTGCTGCTCGCCACCGGAAAGCTGCGATGGATAATGTGTCAGACGGTGGCCGAGGCCAACCGATTTCAGCTCGTCCGCCGCGCGGTCAAACGCATCATCAACGCCCGCAAGTTCCAGCGGCACCGCTACATTTTCAAGCGCGGTCATCGTTGGCAGAAGGTGAAAGGCCTGTAACACGATCCCTATGCGGCCTCGCCGCGCGCGCGCCAGCCCATCTTCGTCCAGCGCACCGAAATTCTCGCCCGCGACCTCGATCTGCCCATTGCTCGCCTGCTCCAGCCCCGAAAGGACTGCCATTAATGATGATTTTCCAGATCCCGACGGGCCAAGGATGGCAAGGCTTTCGCCGCGCGATACGTGCAGGCTGACATCGCGTAAAATCTCCACCCGCGCCGCGCCTTGGCCAAGCGTTAGGGTGACATTCATCGCGTCTATGACAATATTGGCGAGATCCGGGGTCAGCGTGTTCAAGAGGCACTACTTTGTCAGATAATTTCAAGTCCCACTCATATGGCGCTTTCTTGGCCATTGTCCATGCCTTGACGGTTGCCGTCTTACTGATTCTACATACGGGATCGGCATTCGCGGCCGAGAAGCTGATCGTCGCTTATGGGGATTCGCTGATGGCAGGATACCAGCTGAAAGCCAATGAAGGCTTTGCGCCACAGCTCGAAGCTGCACTGCGCGCGCGTGGCCATGATGTTCGCGTCAAGAATGCCGGGGTCTCCGGCGATACGACAGCAGGCGGACATGCGCGGCAGGCCTGGGTTCTCGGTGGGTTAAAGACAAAGCCCGATCTCGTCATTCTGGAACTTGGCGCCAACGATATGCTGCGCGGACTTGATCCCGATATTCCTTTTAAAAACCTCGACGCCATGATGGCGAATTTCAAATCGCGCGGTATTCCGGTGCTGGTCGCGGGCATGTACGCGGCCCCCAATCTCGGCAAGGCCTATGCCAGCAAATTCAACGCCATTTATCCCGCGCTGGCGCGCAAATATCGCGCGCCGCTCTATCCGTTTTTCATGCAAGGCGTCGCCGCAAACAAAGCCCTGCTGCTTGATGACGGCATGCATCCCAATCCCAAGGGCGTGGCTGTGATCGTCAAACGCATCGCGCCGAGCGTCGAAAAGGCGCTCGAATAGCCAGGGCACTGCCCCTGGGCCGTGTTGTCATTCAGAAGATGCCGTGGCGAAAATGCTGATTTTCCGTGACCCGAAGCGCAGCGTACTACAGGTACGTGAGCATCGGAAGCGCGGAAAAGCGGCATTTGCTGACCGGCAGGGCTGAATGACAACACGGCCTAGGAAAAATGTTCCCGCACGATGCGCTCAAGCAAGCCGCGCGCGCCCATTTCCACAAGCCGGAACGTTTCTGCAAAACCTTCCTCACCACCATAATAGGGGTCGGGAACATCCCCCATACCCGCGTCGGCATGATCGAGCAGCCGCGACAGCATGGCGCGCGCATTGTCCGGGCGCATGGCCTCAAGATCCGCAAGATTCTGCGTGTCCATCGCCACGATATAATCGAAGTCATGAAAATGCGCAGGCGTCACCTGCTGCGCGCGCAGGCCGGAAATATCGAGTCCACGCCGCAGCGCTTCTGCCTGCGCGCGCGGATCGGGCTGACGCCCGATATGCCAATCGCCTGTACCCGCGCTATCGATACGCATAAGAAGACCCGCCTCACTGACAAGTTTTTGCATCACACCGTCGGCAAGCGGCGAGCGACATATATTGCCAAGACAGACAAACAGCACAGAAGTGGTCACGTACACATTCCAGAATAAGACATCATCGCCACCACCCTAATAGCAGCAATCAAAAAAAGGTAGGGAAAGACAATTGGCCCAGGATCAGACCCTGCTACATTCACGCCAGTGATGCAGGTGCGGAAGGAGCAGCATGAGTTCGACATATGACTATATAATCGTCGGCGCAGGATCGGCGGGCTGTGTGCTCGCAAACCGCCTGTCGGCTGACCCGAAGGCCCGCATTTTGCTGGTCGAGGCGGGCAGCAAGGACAGTTCGTTGATGATCCACATGCCCGGCGGCCTGTCGCAGCTCGTGCCACCTGAAAAAAAACATCCGGCGAACTGGGGTTACTGGACCGCCCCCCAGACGCAGTTGAACGACCGCAGTCTTTTCTGGCCGCGCGGCAAGGTGCTCGGCGGATCATCATCAATCAACGGCATGGTCTATACGCGCGGTCATGACAGCGATTATGACCGCTGGGCACAAATGGGTTGCACAGGCTGGGGCTGGGACGATGTCCTGCCATATTTCAAACGATCGGAAACCAGCACGCGCGGCGAGACCGACCGACACGGCAATAGCGGCCCGCTCCATACCACCGACCGCTCAATGCCGTCGCCACTCGTCGATGCCTTTATCAATGCGGTCGCAGAAGCGGGATATCCCGTAACCGACGATTTCAACGGACCACAGCTCGAAGGCGCCGGGCGCTACGATTCAACGATCCGCAACGGCGAGCGCTGCTCGGCGGCAAAAGCCTATCTGACACCCGCGCAAAAGCGCCCCAACCTTGATATCCTGACCGACATTACCGTCGAACGCATAACCATTGCCGCCAACCGGGCAACCGGCATCACCTATCATCAGGACGGCAACGCGGTGACCGTAACCGCGCGCGAAGTCATCGTGTCGGGTGGCGCGATCAACTCGCCGCA
>JBFKAE010000227.1:0-3552 GCA_041621755.1 Sphingomonadaceae bacterium
CCAAAGCCTATGCCCTATCATTTCATCAAATCCTCACCCTACAAAATCCTGATCCTCGGCTCTCCTCTGGCTTGCAGCGTACGCACATAGGCAAGGAGCTGCGAGAGCGCATCGACCTGATCATCATGACGCGCATTCGGAAATCCGAGGAGTTCGCTCTTGAACGCGGCGCACCACGACGCATCATGGGGCAAGAGCAGCTGCCCCTCCTCGATCATGGCGCTGACGCCGGCAAGGCGAGAGACCTTGTCGCCCTCGGGCCTCTGCGCGAGCGGCCGGGGAACGTCAGTGTGAGACTGGCTGTGCAGCGACTGGATAAGCTGCGTGCCTGACGATTGATCCTCGATCAGCAATGTATTTGCCCGGTGTTCGCGCGCGAGACGCACGGTGTGTCGCAACAGATCGGGGAACGACAGCCTGCGCCGGAACACATCAAGTATCCGCACCTCGCGGGCGTGCACATGCGCCGTGATACACACCGACCAGTCATTATCGATATTGTCCTTGCTCGCCGTATCCCAGGACTGGATGATTGTCCCTTCTGACGCACAATCGAATGTCGGCTCATAGGTTTGCAGCCAGTCGGCCCTGACCAGATTGCCTGCGGCCGGCACTGGGTCCTGAAGGAACTGCGCGGCAAAATTTGCCGAGCCCATCTCGCGGCGTTGCTGATCAAGTATGGCGAGGGATTGACGCGCCGGGTGCAGCGCATGGCCGGTGCGGCGCTGGTAGAAGCGGTCTGGTCCGATCGCGATACGCTCGTCGGCTTGCGCAATTGCCGGCAGCGACAGATGCTGCCAATCACCGGTCTCGAGCAGCAGGCCGGCAAGATCATATTGGTGAAGACGCTGCATGATGGTGATGATGGCGCCCTTGTCCTTGTCGTTGAGGCGCGAGGCAAGCGTTGTATGGAACCAGTTATTGACCGCGTTGCGTGTCGTTTCCGACAAAGCCTCGTCGGGTTTGATCGGATCATCGATAATGATGATATCTCCGCCTCTGCCGGTCAGTGTTCCACTCACCGAAGTGGCAAGCCGCCCACCACCTGCGGTCATTTCAAAATCGTTGGAGGCGGTGCGCTTGTTTGAGATCCGGCTGCCCGGGAAGAGTTCGCGGTACCATAGAGAATTGATGATCGCGCGGCAATCGCGCGCGAGCTTGGCGGCAAGCTCGCCTGAATAGCTGACGCAGACGAAGTTGAGCCTGGGATTGCGGCCCAGCATCCAGGCCACCCATGCAACCGATATCGCGATCGACTTAAGATTGCGTGGCGGCAATGTCACTAGCAGGCGACAATTCACCCCTTGCTCAACCTGCATGAGCGCCTGAGCGATGGCATCAAGATGCCAGTTATACACAATCTCTCTGCCGCCATTGATATACGGGAAGGCACGGATCAGGAATGAACCGAAGTCCTGACGCAGCACTTCGCGCATCAGGCGCTGTGGATTATCGGCCCGCATCGTTTGCTTAATCATTGCTCGTTCTCCGGCCCTGCGGCTTGATCGGTTTGGGGATTAAGCAGATGCTGCAATATCATCTGGTCGCGTGCCGTAAGCTTGCCATTGTCGTCACGCTCTGATTCGAACCCGAACATCCTGATATATAGATCAAGAACCCCATGGGCGGCCTTGACATCGCCGCGGGCCGCCTTCGCGATTATCGCTTTTAGGATGAGTCGGCGTTTGCTCAGTCTGCGCGATTTGCCGTTTTCGGTGACGGCCACCAGTTCGGCGAGTTCTTTGGTCGGATGGTCGGCAAGATCGTCCATCCGACCCTTGCGGAAACTGTTGGCGCCGGCATAGGTCCAGAGGTAGGAGCGATGCCTGCCACCTGCGCCCAGACCAAAATTGTTGATCACCTTTCCGCGCGATATTTTGTACGCTGCGATGAGCTCAACCTGGCTGCGATAGAAACTGCCCATGCCGGCATTGGTCTTTGCCCAGACGATGAGATTCTTCTGTTCGTGCAGCACGCCTGCTGCAGCATCGAGCATATGGGGATAGGCGCGCCAGTCCGAGCAGATGAACGCTATGGCGCCGGCCTGACTGAACTTTGCCATATTACGCATGACCGGGCGCAGCAGGTCCTGCACGAATGCAGCATCGCTTATCTCGCCCGAGCCCATGACGAACTCGCTATGGCGGATCTTGCCGAGCCCCGAGACATTGCCGCTGATCCGGCAATTATAAGGCGGATCGGTGAATATGAGCTCAACCCGATCATTACCTAGAAGTGCCTCGAACGCTGCACTGTCGCGCGCATCGGCGCAGAGGAGGTGATGGCGGCCGATAATCCAGTGATCGCCAGGCTGCGACACGGGCGGCGTGTCATCCGGGAGTTCGACCTTCTCTTCATCATTGACAGCGCCTGGGTCGGACACATCGAAACCCAGCAACGTATCGATCTCGATGGTATCGAAGCCGGTGAGTTCAACTTCGTAACCAAGATCGATCAAACCCTGCAGCTCAATGCGCAGCACATCGTTCGACCAGCCGGCCTTCTCTGCAATAGCATTGTCGGCAAGGATATAAGCCCGGCGCTGCGCATCGCTCAGATGCGAGAGGACAATCACCGGCACTTCGCGCATGCCAAGACGCATCGCCGCCGCGAGCCGACCATGACCGCATATGACAGTGTCATGGTCATCAATGAGAATCGGGTTGGTGAAGCCGAACTCGCGCAGGCTCTTCATCAGGGCGTGGATCTGTCGTTCGTGATGGACACGCGCATTTTTGGCGTAGGGCTTGAGGGAAATTGTCTCGCGATAAGTGATACCCTGCAGGGCTATCTCGGGCACTTTGGCATTCATGGAACATCTCCACCTGTAGGAAAGTGGAGGCCTATCTTATGCGGATTTTTTGCCAGCGAAAGTTCAACAACACACTCAATTCGACAGTGTTGTTTTACGTGCCGGTTAACAGGACTATGCTTTCATTCGCCTTCGCACCCGTTCGATTACCGGTGTGAGACTGGCTTCGGATCTTTCGGGTGCGACGAAGGCGAAAAAGCCTTTCAGAAACTGTCCCGTGCGGCCTTTGAGATGTGGCTCGGGAATTTCAGCCGTGCCGCGTGAGATGGTGAGATCATCCAGGCCGGCTGATCTTGCCGCCTCGATCAACAGGCTGATTGTCGTATCACGCACATGCTCGGAGTTTCTGCCAGTATGCGGCGTAGTAATTATTAGAAATCGATCGGCCACAAGCGATAGATCATGTAATGTCCTACCCAAAATATGGAGATCAAAATCACTTGCTTTGTCCAACACACCGGGTTCGGTGTGTCGTATAAACCCCAAGAGCACTTCAAGGGTTAGCGAAACATCCTCACTTAATTTGTACAGCTCCCGAGAATGCTTCGTGAGATTCTGCAGCAATGTCCTGGTCGACAGCAAATCCCGGCCTAAAGCCTGCCTTAGCTTTGGAGCCAAGTACCAACCCGCAATGACCTGCGCTTGCTCGGCCAAGCTGTCCGCTTCCGACCCCGGCAATTATAGAGGCGCAACCAAGTGCTTGAATTCTTCAGGAGCCGGGTTTGGCAGTGGGTCTGACC
>JBFKAE010000228.1:0-3533 GCA_041621755.1 Sphingomonadaceae bacterium
GCCGCCGGGCCGATCGCCTGAAACGCATCGGCATAGTGCGGCGTTTTTGGCGCGCGTGCGCCAAACCGGGCGAACCTTGCCAGTCGGCGCAGGGCAAGCGGCGCCGCGGGCGCGGTTTCAATCTCGCGCAGCGCGCCGAACCGCGCGAGGGTTCGACCCCAGCGCAGGATGCGAAAGGCATGGCGAACGCTGCTCGTCAAATCTTCCAGCCACTGTGAATGGCAACGACGCCGCCAAGCATTGGCCGGACTGTCGTGCGCCCGAAACCGGCCTCTGCAATCATCGCCTTGAACGCAGCCATGTCGGGAAAGCGTCGAATCGATTCGACGAGATACTGATAGGCCTCTTCATCGTGGACGACGGCCTTGCCGATCTTCGGTACGATGTCCATCATATAGCGCTCGCTAACCTTGCCGAAAACCGGCCATTCGCAGCTTGAAAACTCAAGACAATAAAACCGCCCGCCAAATTTGAGCACACGATGCGCCTCGCGCAGTGCAGCGGGGATGTCGGTGACGTTTCTGATCCCGAAGGCGATCGTGTAGGCGTCAAATGTCGCGCTTTCAAAGTCGAGCTTTTCGGCGTTTTGCTCGCGCCACTTGAGTCCGGAAATCGACTTTTTATCAGCACGTTGCTTGCCAACCTCAAGCATCGCCGGATTGATGTCCGCGACCGTCACCTCTGCCCCGCGCTTTGCCATGCGAAAGGCGATGTCGCCAGTGCCGCCCGCGACGTCGAGTATGCGCTCGCCCGCACGCGGGCTGACCGCGCGTACGAAGTCGTCTTTCCATAACCGGTGCAGACCGCCCGACATCAAATCGTTCATCAGGTCATAGCGCGCGGCAACGCGCTCGAACACCGATCCGACGCGCCGGGTTTTTTCCTCAGGCGCGACGTCCTGAAATCCATAAGAGACTGTTTTGCTCATGCATGAAGCCATTAGCCGAGCTTGCCGCTGGCGCAAACAGGCCATATGTCGCGAGGATGCCTGAACTTCCCGAAGTCGAGACAGTGATGCGCGGCCTGCGGCCGGTTCTTGAAGGCCGTCGATTGACGAACGTTGAAGCGCGGCGGCCCGATTTGCGCTGGCCGATTCCGCCGGATTTGCGTCAAAGACTGACCGGCGCAGTGGTGACGCGCGTGTCTCGCCGTGCCAAATACGGGCTGATCGAAACTGATCGTGGCGACACCATGATCCTGCATCTTGGCATGTCGGGGCGCATGCGAATCGATCCTGTTATTGCGGAAAAGCATGATCACATTCTCATCGAGACCGACGCCGGACACCGCATCATGTTCAACGATGCACGCCGTTTCGGCTCTGTGCATCTGGTTGCGACCGAGGCATTTGACGACCATTTCCTGATTCGCAGCCTCGGTCCCGAACCGCTCGGGATGAGCATTGATCTTGCGCCCGCGTTCAAAGGCAGAAACGCGCCTGTTAAAGCTCTGCTGCTCGACCAGAAGATTATCGCGGGGCTTGGCAATATCTATGTCTGCGAGGTGCTGTTTGATGCGCGCGTTCGTCCACAGCGGCTTGGCGGCAAGGTGACCAAAGCAGAACTGGCGCGACTCGCTGCGGCGATTCCCGAAGTGCTCAACCGCGCCATTGAAAAAGGCGGGTCGAGCCTCAAGGATTTCCGGCAGGCCGATGGCGAGCTTGGCTATTTCCAGCACGAATTCCGTGTCTATGGCCGCGAAGGCGAGGCCTGCCACGTTTGCAGTCGACCGGTCATGCGAATCGTTCAATCGGGCCGGTCGAGCTTTTATTGTTCGACGTGCCAGAAATAGGGCGCTTGGCAAAAGTCGGGAAATCTGATCGCAATGCTTGACCCGGCGGGTCTCTCGCTATAGAGAGCGCGCTTTCCCGGCTTGGGTACCCCTTGCCGCCGCTGTCCTTGTGCCAGCGTATATTTTGAGAATTTGAGGATCTGATGGCGAATACACCGCAAGCGCGCAAGCGCATCCGTCGCAACGACCGCCGCGCCGAAATCAATACGTCGCGCGTCAGCCGAATCCGTACCTTCGTAAAGGGTGTCGAAACGGCGATCGCAAGCGGCAAACAGGCCGATGCGGCTGCTGCGCTGAAGGCTGCACAGCCCGAGATGATGCGCGGCGTGTCAAAGGGTGTGCTGCACAAGAATACGGTCGCGCGGACATTGTCGCGTCTCAGCAAGCGTGTGAAAGCGCTCGGCTAAAAAACACGCAGATTTGCGAATTTCAAACGCCGTCACGATTGTGGCGGCGTTTTTGTTTGCGCGCGTGACGACTCGTCCCGTGGGTGCTGCAAGTCACCGCATTTGGACCGTAATGAACTGACGCAGTGCAGCGAATCGTGAAGGTCCGGGAGTCAACTTTTTTATTTCATTTTTGTTGCGCTCACAGCCCTTGCTCGACTCCCTCGCACGGGCCTATGAACGATTCAGGTGGGCGCCGTAATGGGAAGCATAGTTTTCCCTCTGCAAGTCATCATACCGAATCTTTCCATGGACAGAAGTCTTGGAGGAGGTGTGTGATTTTTTGTCTTCAGGGCGTGACGAGTATTTTGAATGCGTGGCGGAAATATTGTTGTCTTTGGTAGGCGTTGGGGAGTTTTCATGTCTGTGCGCGGTTGATGCGCGGGATGTGGGGATTGGCGGCACAAATACTGCGTCATTTGACGCGCGTTAAGCGGGAAGGGAAGCGCGAAGGCAATGACAATCGGGAGAACACGTCCGGCGGCATCAGGCGCGTACAAATCAAGCGGGATGCAGGGCGTGTCCATGTTCTTGTCGAACGGTGATGGTGCAGAAAAGATCTGGGAGACGATTCGCGCCCACTTGCGGGCCGAATATGGCGGTCGCACCTATGATAGCTGGTTGAAGCCGGTCAGCCTCGTCGAGGTTGTCGGCGACACGGTCACGCTCGCATCGCCGACGCATTTTACCGCCGACTGGATTCGCAATCATTTTTCCGAACGTTTGCGCCTGCTATGGTCGGCGCAGGCGTCCGATATCAAACATGTTCGCATCATCGTACAGCGCGGCGCGCTGAAAACCGGGTCTGATGTGCTCACGGCTCTGCCCCTCGAGACGGAGGCGGGCGCCAGCGTCAACACGCATAGCGCCGGGAACGCAGGCTCGCTGGAGCAGCGCTATACATTTGACAGTTTCGTCGTCGGCAAGGCGAACGAGCTTGCCTATAACGCCGCGCGTGCGCTTGCCGAAGGCGGGCCGATCGATTTCAACCCGCTTTTCCTGCACGGCACGACCGGACTTGGCAAAACCCATCTGATGCACGCGATTGGCTGGGAAATCCGCCGCGCAATGCCCGATGCCAAAGTCGTCTATATGTCGGCTGAAAAATTCATGGTCGAATTCGTTTCGGCGATGCGCTCCAAGGATACGCTCAGTTTCAAGCAAAAGCTGCGTTCGGCCGATCTGCTGATGATCGATGATGTGCAGTTCATTGCTGGCAAGGATTCGACGCAGGAAGAATTCTTCCACACGATGAACGAGATTATTTCGGCCGGAAAGCGGCTGGTCATCACCGCC
>JBFKAE010000229.1:0-3523 GCA_041621755.1 Sphingomonadaceae bacterium
CAGGCTCTGTTTCATTTCTTCCATGCGGACCATGAAACGGTCATAGCAGTCACCGTTCTTGCCAACCGGCACGTCGAACTGCATGCGCTCGTAAACGTCATAAGGTTGCGACTTACGCAGATCCCACGGCAGGCCTGAACCGCGAATGCATGGTCCCGAAAAGCCCCAAGCGACCGCGTCTTGCTCGCTGATCACGCCAATATCGACGTTGCGCTGTTTGAAAATGCGGTTGCCGACGACAAGCGTTTCAAAATCCGTCAGCACCTTCGGGAATTTCTCCGCCCAGTCGGCAATGTCCGCGATCAGCTTCGGCGGCAGATCCTGATGCACGCCACCGGGCCGGAAATAGGCCGCATGGAAGCGTGCGCCCGATGCGCGCTCGTAAAATTCGAGCAAAAATTCACGCTCCTCGAACAGCCACAGCATTGGCGTCATCGCGCCAACGTCCATCGCATGTGCGGTGGTGTTCAGGATATGGTTTGCGATGCGCGTCAACTCGGCAAACAAGACGCGAATATATTGCGCGCGCAGTGGCACTTCGAGGCCGAGCAGCTTTTCAATGGCAAGCACATAGCTGTGCTCCATCGACATTGGAGAAACATAATCGAGGCGGTCCATATAAGGCAGCGCCTGCAAATAGGTCTTGTACTCGATCAGCTTTTCGGTGCCGCGATGCAACAAGCCGATATGCGGATCGCAACGCTCTATAATTTCGCCATCCATTTCCATGACGAGCCGCAGAACACCGTGCGCCGCAGGGTGCTGCGGTCCGAAATTCAGCGTATAATTCTCAATCTTCGTGTCGCGTTCGACTTCGGGATGCAGCGCGTAACTCATGATTTACCCTGACTTTCCGCCTTTTCATCACCCGGCAGGATGTAATCCGCGCCTTCCCACGGGCTCATGAAATCGAACGAACGGAAATCTTGCGCCAGTTTGACGGGTTCATAGACGACGCGCTTATGCTCTTCAGAATAGCGCAGTTCGACATAGCCGGTCAGCGGGAAGTCCTTGCGGAACGGGTGACCGGTAAAGCCATAATCTGTGAGAATCCGGCGATGATCGGGGTTTCCGTCAAAAAGCACACCATAAAGATCCCAGATCTCGCGCTCTAGCCAGCCCGCGACGGGCCAGACGTCGACGGCGCTTGGCACCGGCGTTTTTTCATCGGTCATGATCTTGACGCGGATACGACGATTCAATGTCAGTGACAGCAGGCAATAATTAACCTCGAAACGCTCTGCCCGCTCAGGATAATCAACGCCGACCATTTCCATGAGCTGCTGATACTCAAGGCCAGGCGTGTCACGCAGCGCGGTCAGCACTTTGAGAATATTGGCGCGTTCGACGTGCAATGTCACTTCGCCAACATGTTCGCTCGCCTCAACAAGCATATTGCCAAGAGCGACACGCGCAGCGTCGATGACGCCCGCATCAGACGCTGTAACAGGAGCAGGAGAATTCATCTTTCGAACGTCCCTACTCGACGGATTTTTCGCTGTAACTGCATAATGCCATAGAGCAACGCCTCAGCGCTTGGCGGACAACCGGGAACATAGATGTCAACAGGCACGATCCGATCGCAACCACGTACCACCGAATAGCTATAGTGATAATAACCACCGCCATTGGCACAACTGCCCATTGAAATCACATAGCGTGGTTCAGACATCTGATCGTAAACGCGGCGCAGTGCCGGGGCCATCTTGTTGCAGAGCGTACCAGCAACGATCATCACGTCCGACTGACGGGGCGAAGCGCGCGGCGCGACGCCAAAGCGCTCAATGTCATAGCGCGGCATATTGGCATGCATCATTTCAACCGCACAGCAAGCAAGGCCGAACGTCATCCACCATAATGAACCCGTGCGCGCCCACTGGAACAATTCTTCGGTCGAAGTGACCATGAAGCCCTTGTTCGAAAGCTCGTTGCCAAGATCATCAACAAACCCCTGCTCGGGCATGATAATATTGGAACCTGCGGCGATCGCTGGTGTTTCTACTCCCATTCCAGCGCACCTTTCTTCCATTCGTAGATAAAGCCGATAGTGAGAATGCCAAGAAACACCATCATCGAGGCCCAGCCGAACACACCGATCGCGCCCAGGCTGATCGCCCAGGGAAACAGGAATGCGACCTCAAGATCGAAAATAATGAACAGAATCGACACAAGATAAAAGCGCACATCGAACTGACCGCGCGCGTCTTCAAACGCGGGAAAACCGCATTCATATTCGGCAAGTTTGGCTGCGTCGGGCTTGTGGACACCGGTCAGGTTCGAAACCAGCACCGGCAGGCCGACGAACACGCCCGACAGCGCGAGCGCAACACCCAGAAACAAGAGGATCGGCAGATACTCCACCGCGACCGATTGCATAAGCTCTTTCCCTATGGATTTGGCGCGCTTTTAGGCTGCGTGTGTTGCCCTTGCAAGGGAGGATCGCCCCTCCTGCGACATTGAAGGCATCATTCTCGCACGCTGCCTGTCTTTACTCTGCCGAGCGGTTCCTGATTGCGCCCGCGATCATCTTGTGCAGCTTTGACTGGATCTTGCCATTCGAAGCGATGATTTCTTCCCGTCCTATAGGGGTTTCACCGCCACGATAGTCGCTGACAAAGCCACCCGCCTCGCGTACGAGCAAGATGCCAGCCGCGACATCCCAGACGTTAAGTCCGGCCTCCCAAAAGCCATCATAGCGGCCCGCCGCGACATATGCGAGATCGAGCGCGGCCGATCCGAAGCGGCGAATCCCCGCAACATTCGGCGCAACAGCCTGAAGGATGGAGTCGAATTCTTCAAAATCGCCGTGACCGCGATACGGAATGCCAGTTGCAATCAGGCTATCACCAAGATCGCTGCGCGACGAGACGCGCAAGCGCAAATTGTGCAGGAACGCACCCCGGCCCGCCTCTGCCCAGAAACTTTCATCGGTCAGCGGCTGATAGATTAGCCCCGAGACGATCGCGCCATCCTGTTCGACGGCGATCGAGATCGCGAAATGCGGAATCCCGTGCAGAAAGTTCGTTGTACCATCCAGTGGATCGACGATCCAGCGCGGCTTTGAAGGGTCACCTTCAATCTCGCCGCCTTCTTCGAGCACGAGACCCCAGTCAGGGCGTGCCTGCTGCAGCACTTCAACGATGGTTTCCTCGGCGGCCCGATCGGCATTCGATACGAAGTCCGACGGTCCTTTCCGGGATACCTGAAGCTGCGAGATTTCGCCGAAATCACGCCGAAGCCGCGGCGCAGCCTTGCGTGCGGCTTTTTCCATGATGGTGATGATTGCGCTGTGTGCGGGCATAGTCTTAATCCGCCCGCTTTACATATTCCTGCGCGTAAACATCGACAATGATGCGCGTTCCCGCGCTGATATGCGGTGGCACCATGATGCGGACACCATTTGCCAAAATTGCAGGCTTGTAGGACGATGATGCCGTCTGCCCTTTGACCACGGCATCGGCCTCGACAATTTCAGCCTCGACCTGATCGGGAAGCTGCACAGAAAGCGGCTTCTCCTCGTACA
>JBFKAE010000230.1:0-3510 GCA_041621755.1 Sphingomonadaceae bacterium
GCCGGTTTCCTGATAATAGGCCTCGATCGATTTTGGCATGCCGACATGCACGACAAAGCGCACGTCGGGCTTGTCGATGCCCATGCCAAAGGCGACGGTCGCGACCATCACGACATTGTCGTCATATTTAAAGGCGTGGCTGTTGGCGCTGCGCGTCGAGGCATCAAGCCCGGCATGATAGGGTAGCGCGGTGAACCCGGCCTTGGCGAGCATTTCGGCGGTGCGGTCGACCGTGGCGCGGGTTGGCGCATAGACGATGCCGCTTTCCCCGCGTCGGCGTTCGAGAAAACTGCGCAATTGCTGCGAAGGATTGTCCTTTGCGGTGATCGTATAGCGGATATTGGGCCGATCGAACCCGGCAATGACCAGCCCGCTTTCATCGATGCCGAGCTGTTGCAGGATGTCCTTGCGGGTGATCTGGTCGGCTGTCGCCGTCATGCCGACGCGCGGGACGCCGGGGAAGCGGTCGCAAAAGTCGCGCAAGCGGCGATAATCTGGACGGAAATCATGCCCCCATTCCGAAACGCAATGCGCCTCGTCAATCGCGATCAGCGACAGTTTCGCGCGCGACAGCCGCTCGGTAAAGCCATTGAGTGAAACCCGCTCGGGCGCGACATAGAGTAGGTCGAGCGTCCCTGCGTCGAGCGCGTCATAAAGTGCACGCCGTGCGCCTGTGTCCGTTGTTGCCGTGATCGCGCCCGCTGCAACGCCCGCAGCTTTAAGCGCCCGCACCTGATCTTCCATCAGGGCAACGAGCGGCGATATGATGATGGCGGTACCCGGGCGCGCAATTGCCGGAATCTGATAGCAGATCGACTTGCCCGCACCCGTCGGCATCACTGCCAGCCGGTCTTCGCCCGCCATGACGGCGTCGACGATTTCGCGCTGGAAGGGCCGGAAGCTGGAAAAGCCGAAAACTTCGGCAAGAACTTGGGAAGGATCACGCATGGAGCTGCGGGGATAGCAGCGCAGGCCCGCCTCTGCTAGGCAGCACCACGCCATAACGGCATTTTCTTGCGGCTCGTCCCGCTCTTGCCCATGATGGCTTGTCTTTTGCAGGCCCGGACCCTAAGCGGCGGCATGCGATTTATCCTTGTCCTGCTGCTGCTTGCATCCTGTGCGACCTCCGATGCGTCGAACGGCGACAGCATCGACGTTCAGACAAAAAGCATTGCGCTCAACTGGTACGATCCGGCACAGAAAAATATTGGTCAATTGCGCTATATGGGCGGCTTGCAGCTTTCCGCGAAAGACAAAAGATTTGGCGGTATATCGGGGTTGCGCTGGCTGTCGGCGGTGCGCGGGCCGGAGGGCGAACCGCAGGCCGTGTCACGCCTGCTGGCGATCACCGACCGCGGCGATTGGCTGTTGATGTCCCCGCAGGAAAAAGGCGGGCAGCTATATGGTATTGCCGCCGTCGACATCGGGCGTCTGGCGGACCTTGATGGTCGGCCACTGTCCAGAAAAAGTATGCTCGATTCAGAATCGATCAGCCTGATCGAACGTTGCGACGAAAACGGAGGTGCCTGTGTCGCGGAAGGTGCGCTGATCGGGTTCGAACATCGTCGTCGAATCTGGTCCTATCCGCTTGACGCGAACGGCAGGCCGGGCGCAGCGACAGAGACCGGCCTCCTGCCCAAGTGGTTGAAGGACCAGCCATCGAATGGCGCAGTCGAAGCGCTCGCCGGGCAAGGCGGGGTCTGGGCTGCATTTTCAGAGGATGTGCGCGACGAGAAAACCGGCCGTGCGAGCGGGCGCGTGTTCGCGTGCGATGCCTGTGAACGCTGGCCGGAAACCGGCAAGCCGCTAGCGGTCGATCTGCCCGCGCCCTACAAGCCCACCGATGCCGATTTCGCAGGCGACGCGCTGTTGCTGCTGGCCCGCGACTATTCCCCTATGCGCGGCGTTTCCGCGTTGCTTGGCCGCGTTGATATGAAAAGCGGCGCATTCGAGCAGATCGCGGCGTTCCGTCCGCCACTCAATATTGATAATTTTGAAGCTCTCGCTGTGCGCCGCGTGGCAGGACGAACATTCCTTTACATTGCGAGCGACGATAATTTTTCGCCGCTGCAACGCACGCTGCTGCTGAAATTCGAGCTTGTGCCGGACAGCAAAAAGCCGACCGCGTTCATCGAACCCGACCGGCTTTTGAAATGCGTCTTGTGCCTGGGCTTCAAGCGCGCGCTTTAAGCAGAAGCAGCGTTCAGCTTTTTCTTGATATCGCGTTTCAGACGCCGTGCGCGCAGGCTCAGCTTTTCAGCCTTGGTCTTGATCAGCCAGTTGTCCAGCCCGCCATTATGTTCAACCGAACGCAGGCCGTGGGTCGATACACGCAGCTTCACCGAACGGCCAAGCGCTTCGGACATCAACGTAACTTTCTGCAGATTCGGCAGGAAAACCCGCTTCGTCTTGTTGTTGGCGTGGGAAACATTATGACCCACTTGGCGACCTTTACCGGTCAGCTCGCAAACGCGCGACATGATCTTCGTCCTCGAATCTTGAATTCAGGTCTGTCCTGAGAAGTGCGGCGCTATAGTTTAGAGACGCCGCTGCGTCAACCTTGAGTGGCGGTAAATTCCTGCCTTTTTCAAACGGGTCTTTTATCGTCCGCCGTTCCGTTCTAGACGGTCGGACATGCCTTATTACGCTATTCATTGTATCGACAAACCGTCCAGTACCGAACTGCGCGCTTCCGTGCGCCCCGATCATCTGGCGCACGTGGAAAGCGTGGCCGGGCAATTGCTTGTCGTCGGACCGCTGCTTGACGACGAGGGCGCGCCGATCGGATCGCTGCTCATTATCGATTTTGAAGATCGCAAAGCCGCGATCCAGTTTGCCGCCGACGACCCTTATGCGCAGGCGGGCCTTTTTGCGTCGGTCGCTGTGACGCCGTGGAAAAAGGTGTTCCCCAAATGACGGGGGCGTGGACAAAGGCGGGTGCTGGTGACGGACGCAGATAAGGATCAGCGGTTCGGGCGCAATCGGCAAATACGGCTCGATGGTCCGCTGAGGCTCGATTCGGGCGCAGAGATTGCGCCGCTTGACGTTGCCTACGAAACCTATGGTGCACTCAATGCCGATGCGTCGAACGCCATACTCGTTTGCCACGCGCTGACCGGCGATCAATTTGTCGCGAACGTGCATCCGGTGACGGGAAAGCCCGGCTGGTGGGCGCGCATGGTGGGCGAGGGCAAGCCGATCGATCCGTCGCGTCACTTTGTTATTTGTGCGAACGTGCTTGGCTCGTGCATGGGCACGACGGGGCCAAAGTCCATCAATCCTGCGACGGACAAGGCATGGGGCATGGATTTCCCGGTGATTACGATTGGCGACATGGTGCGGGCGCAAACGCTGCTGCTTGATCATCTGGGCATTGATACGCTGTTTGCCGCGATCGGCGGTTCGATGGGCGGGATGCAGGTGCTCGACCTTGCCGCGCATTATCCCGCACGCCTGAGACATGCCGTCATTATCGCATCCGCAGCGCGCCACACGGCGCAGAACATCGCC
>JBFKAE010000231.1:0-3377 GCA_041621755.1 Sphingomonadaceae bacterium
CGCATCGAGCGTGAAGCCGAGTCCGTGACAGGTCATGCAGACCCCGCGACCCATTTTCTCGTTGGGACGCAAATTGTCGTTCTGGTTATGGTTGACAATCCATCGTTCAACGCCGTCACTGCCGCGATGTGTGGTGCGCGGCAAATGACAGGTAGCGCAGGTCACGCCCGTGCCCTTGGGCGCCTTCCCGGCAAGCTCGGCCTGCCACAATTGATAATGCGGTGAAGCGAAAAACGCCTTTGTGTGCTTGTCGTCATGGCACGAGACGCAGGCTTCGACTTTTGCCCGTTTCAGGTTGAAATCATGTGCCTGATGACAGGTCGTGCACTGTAGCTCAGAACCATGCGCCTTTGCCTTCATCGGCGCACGCGCAAGCTCGGGCCGCATCGGGCTTAGAACCTTGTCTTCGATGATGCCAAATGGCCAGCCTTTAGCCGTCCACATATCATCGGCGAGCCGCATGCCGTGTTTGCCCTTGGTAAAATCCTTGGCCTGCTCGACGTGGCAACTGCGACATTCGGCAAGTCCAGGCTTTACAATCCATGTCGCTATGTCCGCCGCGCGCGCGCCTTTGGGCTGATGACAGCCCGAACAGTTGACATCGGCCCTGGCGTGCGCACTGGCCAGCCAACCGGACATGACATGCGCATCAGCGGCAATTTCCTTCGGCGCATCCGGCTTGATCGCCGGTGCTGCGACCGGTTTCAATTCGACACCGCCGAAATCCGGCACATCCCAGTTGATCGGCGACAGCCGCGCGACCGTCTTGACCGCAGGTTCATTCAGGTGCTTTTCAAGGAAATCCTCATAGAGAGCGCGGTTGTCGTGATAATTGTGACAGCCCGCGTCCGCGCACGTATTGAAGGCAAAATCAACGTGGCTGGGTCGCTCTTTGCCGATCTCTGCATGACAGGCAGAGCAATAATCCATCGGTATCGTCACCGCCATCGCACCTGTGATCCCCGGTCGATGTTCGACATGACAGGTAAGGCATTTGGTGGCGTCGAGTTTCGCCAGACGTTCGGCATTGCGCGGATCGCGAAATTTCTTTGCCGGATGATTGTCCTTCGCCGCCGTCAGATCATCGGCATGACAGGTTCTGCACCCCTTTTCGATGGCTTCACGGCCACCAAACCAGTCCGTGTGACACGAATTGCACGCCAGCTCCATCTGGTGATGCGCGTCTGTCGTCCGGCCGATCAGAAACAGATCGCGCGGACCACCAAAGGCCATCGTCATGCCACCGATCGCCAGCAGGACAATCGTCGACACGGCCCAGAGCACCCAGAGCCACTTTTGCTGAGGTCGCCGCGCCGCCATCAGTAAAAATACACAGTCATGATGTGCAGGACGAGCAGCAGCGGCAGCGGCCAACAGGCGATGATGTGCAGCCACAACGCAATTTTGCGCGGGTCGATGCGGCGCTGGCGTATTGCGGGTATGGCGACAAGACGGTGTTCAAAGGCGATGATCCCGCCGCCAACCGCCCCTGCGACGAGTGTCGAGAGAAACGCCACAATCAGCGCAAAATTCAGCTGTTCGCCAAGCCGGAATCCCGTGTGCGCGACCAATGTGGCAAGCGCGACAAGGCCAATGCCGGTATGGACAAGACGCCAGCCCGCAAAATTCCCAAAATTGAGCCACTTGATGCGTTTGCGTAGCGAAAGAATTGCAGCAAGAACCGCAAGGCCGAGCAGTGTAAAGCCGCTGATCTGCTTCAGCGCGCCCTCGACAAACAGTTTTGAAAAGGCAAAGCCGACCGAAAACATTTCAGGCGCTGGCAGTCTCGGCAGACCGTAAAACAGAATACTACCCAAAAGCGCGGCAAGCGACACGACTGCAACCACGCGCCACCATTTGGCCGGTTCGGGTGCAGAATCGCTGCCAAGCAGGTCCAGCAACAGCGGACGACACGTTCCGCAAACGGTCGACGCGCTTGTCATATTGGCCAGCGCGTCGATTGTAGCGCAACCGCCCGCAATCGCCTGCCCAAGCTGCCCTCGCGTCACGCCAGTACAGTTGCACACCGTCGATGCCGCAGGCCAGTTGATGACATTGTCGGGCGGCGCATCGCCAAGCACATCGCCGACGCGCCGGAAGCGCCGCAATTGCCACGGCCAGACCCGCGCCTCGCGCGCAATGAGATCCTGAATACGACCGACTTCGTCCCAAACGCCTACGGCTATTGCACCAACCAGCCGCCCTTTGCTGACTACCAGACGGCGATAGACGACCGGATGGCCGGCCCGCTCACCATTTGATGCATAGCTGTGGGTACGAACATCGCTGCGCTGATCGATTTGCTCGATATCGCCAGCGCTGAACACGGCGGCCCCAATCAGTTTCAGTTTTGTTGTCGGCTGCCGCCGCTGATAGGTCGCGACACCGCCACTTGAAACAATCGCGGCCACTTTTGCCTGCTCATAGCCCGGTGCAACCAGCCCTTCGACATGCCCGTCATGTTCCGCACATTCACCAATCGCAAAAACGTCTGGCACGGATGTACGCATTTCAGCGTCAACGCGGATCGCCCGGCCAACGTCAATACCGGCATCGCGCGCGATCTCCATGTTGGAGCGAACGCCCGTGCAAATAACGATCGTATCGCAGGGAATGATCTCGCCGTTCGACAGTTCCAGCGCCTCGACCCGGCCCGGCCCGACAATTTCGCGCGCCGCTGTCGCCGTCTTGACGCCCATGCCGAGCGCTTCGATCTCCGCACGCAGCAAGTCGCCACCAGCCCGGTCGAGCTGCCGCGCCATCAAGTGCGCTTCATGCTCGACGACAGTGACATCAAGCCCATGACCGTGCAGGCCACGCGCAGCCTCAAGACCAAGAAGCCCACCGCCAATCACCACCGCCTTGCGGCTGCGATGAACGCGCGCGATAAGCGCCTGCGCGTCGTTCAGGTTGCGGAAGGTGTAAACACCCGACAATTCGACGCCGGGCAATAAAGGCCGGTGCGGACGCGATCCGGTCGCAAGAATCAGCTTTTCATATCGCCATGCCTCGCCCGTATGATCCTCCACAATATGCTCAGCCGGGTCGATCGCGGTAATCCGACGTGCGTCCATGCGCTCGACGCGCGCTGCAGTCATTGTGTCAAAGGGCTGACGAACCTGCCCAAGATTGACCTCCCGCGCCAGCAGCGGCGTCAGCTTTACGCGATTATATGGACCCCAGCTTTCGTCGCTGAACTGCAGGATGCGTTTGTCGCTCAGCCGAGCCAGTTCCTGTGCCGCGCGTGTCCCCACAGGACCGCCACCAACGATGACAAAATGCGCCTTTCCCCGGTCCACATTGCTGTCCACGCGGTCAGTCTGAAATGTTTCGTCAGTAGATGAGACGGCCTCCAACTTTTTCTCCACAATCGCGAC
>JBFKAE010000232.1:0-3351 GCA_041621755.1 Sphingomonadaceae bacterium
CGCGAGATGCTCTCGTTCATCAACGTGCCACCCAGATCATTGGCACCAGCGTTCAGACAGGCGGCGACCCCTGTGGACCCGAGCTTCACCCAGCTCGTTTGGATGTTGGTGATCAGCGGATGGAGTGCCAGCCGGGCAACCGCGTGCATCAGCCGAACTTCACGGAAGGTTGGGCCAGCGCGTGTCTTACCCTTGACCCCCATAGGCGCTTCCATGTGAATGAATGGCAATGGTACGAATTCGGTGAAGCCCCCGGTTCTAGCTTGAAGCGCACGGATGCGCAGCAGATGGCGTGCCCAATGGCGACTTGTTTCGACATGCCCGAACATGATCGTCGCAGTGGTACGGAAGCCAAGGCGGTGAGCGGTTTCGATGATGTCGAGCCACTGGGTGCTATTGATCTTGTCGGGGCAAATCTGCGCCCGAACCTCATCATCGAGTATTTCAGCGGCAGTGCCAGGAAGCGTGTCCAGTCCCGCGTCTTTGAGATGCTTCAGAAACTCCTCGACCGACAGACCGAGCGTTTGGGCACCCTGCGACACTTCAAGTGGAGAGAATGCATGGATATGGATGCCAGGCACTGCGGCGCGTACAGCCCGTGTCAGTCCCAGATAGGTCTCGCCGGTATAGTGTGGATGGATGCCACCCTGCAGACAGACTTCGGTGCCGCCGCGTTTCCAAGCCTCGCGCGTACGGCGGATGACCTCCTCGACATCGAGATCATAGGGCCGACCCCGCAAATTTTCCGCCATATCGCCTTTGGAAAAGGCACAGAATCCACATTTATAGGTGCAGATATTCGTATAATTTATGTTGCGATTGACCACATAGGTCACGGTGTCGCCGTTCATCGTCCGGCGTAAATCGTTGGCCGACTCACAGATATGCTCGAGATCGACATCGCGCGCAGAGAAGAGCGTAACAATATCGTCCTCGCCGATACCGATCCCCGCCATGGCGCGTGAGACGATCCTGTCGATGTCGCGATCGACGGCGAGGACGCTGACCGGTTCGGACGCACGATCGGACAGCGGTAGACCCGGTGACCAGAGATCGCCGCGAGCGAAGCCGGCGGTATCGGACGAGGCGAGAATATGCCGCGCCATTGCAGGATCTTGCCAGCGATCAAGATCAAGCGCTCCCCAACGTGGATAGGCGGGCAGGCGCGCGACGAGAATCCTCCCCGCAGTGCCCGTCGCTGCGCGAAGCCGTTCAAGCTCTGGCCAAGGTGCCTCGGGGTTCACATGGTCGGGGGTGACGGGCGAGATGCCGCCCCAATCGTTGATCCCGGCCGAGAGGAGTTCAGGAAAATTATCTGATGACAGGTTGGGCGGGGCTTGGATGTTCATGTCCGGACCCAGCAGGAGGCGCGCGGCGGCGATCGTCCAGAGCAGCTCCGCCATGTCGGGCTCGGCAGCATTGGCCATCACCGTTCGCGGCTTGGCGCGGAAATTCTGGATTATCACTTCCTGAATATGACCGTAGCGCGTGTGGAGGTCGCGGATCGCAAGGAGGGCGTCAATTCTCTCCTCACGGGTTTCGCCGATGCCGATCAATATACCTGTGGTGAAGGGAATGGCGAGTTCGCCCGCAATGCGAATGGCCTCGAGCCGGGCGGCGGGCGCCTTGTCGGGCGAACGGTGGTGCGCGCCTCCCTTTTCACAGAGCCTTGCAGATACTGATTCGAGCATCAGTCCCTGACTTGCGGATACTGGTCGCAGCGCCGCCATTTCGTTGCGGGTCATAACCCCGGCGTTGACATGGGGCAGTAGGCCGGTTTCGTCTCGTACTGCCGCGCACATCTCGATCAGATAGGATATCGTTGTCTCATGCCCCAACCGCGAGAGCTCGTCACGAGCAGCGGTGAAGCGCAACTCGGGCTTGTCACCCAATGTGAACAGTGCCTCGGTGCATCCCGCAGCCTTGCCCCTACTGGCAATGTCGAGCACCTGTTCGCGCGTCAGATAAGGGGGGACGCTGCGTTTTGGGGGCTGCGAGAAGGTGCAATAATGGCAGAGATTGCGGCACAGCTGCGTGAGCGGGATAAAGACCTTGGGCGACCAGCTCTGAACGCGGCCATGGCCGGCATCGCGCATGGCGGCGGCCTTGGCGATTATATCGTTCGAGGGCAAGCTGCTTAACCATTCAAGCATATTATCGGCTTCCAAACCCGAACCGTGTGAAGTTCGCCAAATGCATATGGCCCGCGCTTATGAGTGGGTAATGATCGGTGTTGCTGAAAATAGCTATTCGTCCGTACGTGGTGATCGCAGAGTTTGATCGATTGCTCCGAAAATAGACTGCCCATGCTCATCAAGGCAGTCAATCCGGATCCCGTCGCCGAATTTGAGATAGGGTGTTGTGGCGGTGCCCGTCGATAATATCTCGACCGCGCGCCTCTCCATCAGACATGCGTGCCCGGCGGCTGGGTCGCGATTGGCGACGGTGCCAGCGCCGATGATAGAACCCGCGATGATGTTTCGCGTGCGCGCGAGATGCGCGATGAGAGCGGGAAAGGTGAATAGCGCATCGCGGTGTCCTTCGGGCTGGCCGATCAATTCTCCGCGCACGGTCACTCTGACTGGTCGCGCCAGCATTCCCCCGGTCCAGCTGTCGCCAAGGGCATCGGGTGTCACCGCGACGGGGCTGTAGGCGTTCGCGGGCTTCGATTGCAACACGCCCAGACCCTTGGCCATTTCGGGAATTTGTAAACGGCGCAACGAAAAATCGTTGACGAGAACGATGAGCTTGATGTGCTTTCCCGCTTGATCGATAGTCGTGCCCATTGGCACATCGTCGGTTATCACGCAGATTCCAGCTTCGACATCGGCATCCCAGGATTCGTCGAAGCACAGCATTGGTGAATGCGGTGGGACGAAGCCGTCCGAGCCACCCTGATACATGCCGATTTCAGTGTAAAGACTCTGCGGAAGTTCGCGATTGGTTGATTTTCTGCAGCGTTCGAGATGCGTGATATAGACGCTCGCTTCACACCATTGATAAGCGCGTGGTAATGGAGAATGCGCCGCGCGCTCGTCGAATGCGATTGCGCCCGCAGCGCGGCCCGCGTTCAGATCGGCATAAATGCGGCGCAATGGTTGTTCGACTTCTGCCCAACGTTCGAGTGCGCTTTGCAGCGTTGGCGCAACATCGGGAACCGCTGCGGCCTGACTCAAATCAGCGCTAACGACCACCAGTGTACCGTCGCGTCCGCCCGTTTGCAGCGTTGCAAGCTTCATCGCTTGCTGCCGTCCGCCATCTCGCTTTTCATATTCGCTTACTCCATCCTAGTTGCCCGATTGCAGGTGTTGATCGCAACATGCGCGGGCGCAAGTGGAAATAATGACATTC
>JBFKAE010000233.1:0-3334 GCA_041621755.1 Sphingomonadaceae bacterium
ATATATTGCGAGATCAGCGGCAAAAGCCCGCCAAAAACACCCGCGCCAATGTGATAGGGGATCGACATCGATGTATATCTGATCTTTGCGGGAAACAGCTCGACCAGGATCGCCGCAACCGGCCCATAGGTCATACCCGACAATATGCCGAGCACAACAACGGCAAGCACGATCAGCGTGTTGTTACGCGTTTCAGGATTGGACGTTGTCGGATAACCGGCGCGGTCAAGTGCTGCGCGGAAAGCTTCGGGTTCAAAGCCTGTTATGCTTTCGCCTGCAACGCGAACCTCGACATTGCTTACCCGATCCGTCGCCTTTTTATAGTCGACACCACTCGATGCAAACCACTCGCGCGTCCGCGCGCAATCATTATCCTGCACATCGGCAAAGGCGTCATAGTCGCACACTTGCGACATGGCGATCGTCACCGGTGACTTGTCCATCGCCTGTTGCAATTCGGGATTCGCCGCGCTCGAAATCAGCCAATAAAGTGGAAACAAAAGCGCAAGCGTCAGCAAATAGCCCGTGATCATCACCGGTCGGCGGCCAATCTTGTCGGAAAGCCAGCCAAAAAATATAAAGCTTGGCCCGGTTATAATGATCGCCAAGCCGATCAGGATTCGCGCATCGGCTTCGGGCACCTTCGAGATGCCCTGCAGGAAGTAGAGCGTATAGAATTGCGCATTGTACCAGATGACCGTGAGACCTGCGGCAACACCAAACAGCGCGATCAGGATGAGTTTGATATTACCCTTCTCGCGGAACGATTCGGTCAGCGGATTCTTCGCCGTGGTACCGGCCGCTTTCATGGCCTTAAAAACCGGACTTTCGTTGAGTTTGAGGCGGATATAAAGCGATATCGCAAGCAGCAGCAGCGACAGCAGGAACGGCACGCGCCAGCCCCAGGCTTCGAATTGCTCCTCACCAATCAGCGCCGTTGTTGAAATCACGACAATGAGCGACAGCAGGAACCCGCCAACGACCGATGCCTGAATCCAGCCGGTATAAAAGCCGCGACGATTGGACGGCGCATGTTCGGCAACGTAGATCGCCGCACCACCATATTCACCGCCAAGCGCAAGCCCCTGGATAAGGCGCAGCACCAGCAGCATCAACGGGGCGGCAATACCAATCTGCGCATAGGTCGGCAGAATCCCGACACCTGCAGTCGCGAGGCCCATCAGCGTGATGGTGACAAGAAACGTATATTTTCGGCCGATCACATCACCTAGATAACCGAATATGACCGCACCGACCGGGCGGACCAGAAAGCCGACCGCAAAGGTTGCTAGGCTGAGCAAAAAGGCAAATGTCGCGCTTTCGACCTGAAAGAACATCCGGCCCAGCAACGCGGCAAGCGTGCCATAGACGAAAAAATCATACCACTCGAACACCGTGCCGAGCGACGATGCGACAATGACCAACCGGTCACGCTTCGCATCAAATTCCACACCTTCAACTGCACCACTTGCCGTTGCCATCAATGCTTCCCATCCCTCGGTTTTCCTCGGGCGCCTTGTTAGCATGTTAGTCGCAGGTCACAAGACCGTTGGTATCATCGCTTGGGCAATTTAACGGCGCAGCGTTTCCTCAAAGGCGAAGGGCTGGCCAAGTGGCTGACCAATCAGCGCTGCTTCCCACATGACGCGGTTGCCGCGAATAATCGTGCCTACAGGACGCCCGGTCACCTCTTGGCCTTCGAACGGCGACCAGCCGCACTTCGATTGCAGCCAGTCATTTTCAATTGTCCAGCGCGCCTTCAAATCAACGACAGTGAAATCGGCGTCAAAGCCCGGCGCGATACGCCCCTTGCCAACAAGGCCGAACAACCGGACAGCGCCAGTCGATGTCAAGTCAACGACACGTTCGAGGCTCAGCCGTCCCTCGGCCATATGATCAAGCAGCAAGGGTAGCAGCGTTTGCACGCCGGGCATGCCGCTCGGGCTTGCAGGATACGGCTTGGCTTTTTCGTCTTTGGTGTGCGGTGCATGGTCGGAGCCGAGGACATCAGGCACACCCTGGCGCAACCAGTACCAAAGCCCGTCGCGATGCGCGGCGCTGCGGATCGGCGGGTTCATCTGCGCATAGGTGCCGAGCCGCGGATACGCATCTTCTGCGCCAAGCGTCAGATGCTGCGGCGTCACTTCACAGCTTGCAATATCCTTGTTTTTTGACAGAAATTCCAGTTCCTCGGGCGTTGTCACATGCAAAATATGGACGCGCCGACCGGCTTCACGTGCCAGACGCACGGCGCGCTGCGTTGCCAGCATCGCGGTTTCATCATCGCGCCAGACCGGGTGAGAGGCAGGATCGCCCTCGACCCGTTCGCCTTGACGCGCACGCATGCGCGGCTCATCCTCGGCATGGATCGCAACGCGGCGATGGCCCGACTTCAACACCCTGAGCAGCGTTGCATCGTCCTCGACGAGCAGATTGCCGGTCGATGCACCCATAAAGACTTTGACGCCGCATGCGCCCGGCAGCATTTCAAGATCGCGCAGCGCATCGGCATTGGCGTCGGTCGCGCCGATATAAAAGGCGTGCTCGCACCACATGCGCCCCTTGGCGCGCCGCAGTTTTTCTTCGAGCGCCGCTGCACTATCCGTATTGGGATTGGTGTTCGGCATTTCAAACAGGCCGGTTACGCCGCCCATCACTGCCGAGCGGCTGCCGCTTTCAAGGTCTTCCTTGTGCTCAAGCCCCGGCTCGCGGAAATGCACTTGCGTATCAATAACACCAGGAAGGACGGTCAACCCCGTACAATCGACCGTTTCGTCCGCATCATCATAGCTCCCAAGCCCGGTAATCTTGCCGCCAGAGACAGCAATATCGGTTTCAATCAACCCCGATGGGGTAAAGACGCGGCCGCCCTTCAGGACGAGATCGTGATTCGTTGTCATGGTGACCAGCTATAACCCCTTGCATGCTTGCCGTCAGTCCCTAGCTTGGCGATTATGATCGCAATTCTCAACGACCGCAGAGTCCTTCGCCTCGCAGGCGACGACGTCCACGCTTTTTTGAGCGGACTTGTCACAAATGACCTCGCAAAATTGACGCCTGAAACGCCCATCTGGGCCGCGCTTCTCTCGGCGCAGGGCAAGTATCTCGCAGACATGTTTCTGTTTGACGGCGGCAATGAGACAGTCTTGATTGATGTCCACGCAGATCGCGCTGACGACCTCTATAAACGCCTTCGCATGTACCGCCTGCGCCGCCCGATCGAGATTGAACCCGCGGACCTGAAGGTTTTTGCGGCTTGGGATGAAGCCAGCCTCCCCCATCCCCCCGACCCGCGCACACCGCTAATGGGACAACGCTGGCTCGCCGAGGGCAG
>JBFKAE010000234.1:0-3323 GCA_041621755.1 Sphingomonadaceae bacterium
CGAGGCGATATCGAGAAAATCGGACATTGAGACCTTGACGGTACAATCTGTAGGCGCGTCCGCATTGTCGACGATCGCTGGCGTTGCGGTGTCATCGATACGAACAATACCATCATCGCCAAAATCGAACTTCACACTTTTGTCGAGACCAGCACTCTCGCCCACGCGCTTGCGCATGTTTTCGGTAATTTCTGTCAGGCTCATCTTTACCTCCGTTACAAAACAAAACCGGAATGCCAGCAGCAATCACCGTAATGTTCAAAGCCAGTTATTGAGCGGCAGGTTCTGTGCTTGCCGGATCTTCCGGCGTGTCCTGCATGGACTCTGCCATGGGTTCGATACCGCCAGCAGCGACATCGATTGACATGGCATCGCTTGTCGACGCATCGAGACCCACATTGGCTGCTGCCCCAGCAGAGGTTTCAGCCGTAGAGTCTTCAGCGCCATTATCTGCTGTTTCCGCGTTTCCACAGGCAGCCAGCCCAACGATTAAAGCAGTTGTCAAGAATGCGAACTCGATTTTTTTCATTTTTCTCTCCGGACATTACGCCGTTTTCGGCGGTGAGCTTTTCTAGCGCGCACAACGTAGCGGCAAAAAATATGCGGCTCAAGCCGTTAGAGTACAACTGTGTTGTCAAACCGTAACCATGTTGGTTGATGCGACGTTAACCATTTATAAACTGGCCTCGGCGACACTGGCCATTCGGACACTGCAAGAGCGAGCCCATGACCAGACGAAAACGATCAGCAATTTGCTATACGGCCTATGTCTCGGGTGGTTTTTTACTTTCCCTTGTCGGTCCGCAGATATGGAATGTTGACCCGCTTGTCGCGTTTGTCGCGGCATGGACGACGGCGCTGTGCTTTGCAATCGGGCATATCTTTATCGCAGTGAATGCCCGCTCTGAAGACAAGACTGCGCAGCTTGAAATTCGAAATCAGGATTTTGAGGATGGCGGGCGACCAATAGAGCCAGGGCCGCCTGCACCTGATAATGTACAAGACGATGATGACATTGAGGCACGCCTGCGTGCGCTTGTGCAACGCGTCAGCGAGCGCTGCTCCGGGTCGGCATCGCGTCGGCTTGAATCGAGCGAACACGCGTTGCAGGCCATGATCACCGACGCCGTCGCCCATTCCCGCGTTCGCCTGCACCTGCAGCCCATTGTCCAGTTGCCGAGCCGTCAGACCGTTCATTATGAAGCGCTGTCGCGTATTCGGGATGCCAACGGCAAAGTCATCATGCCCGCGGAATTCTTGCCGGCGGCTGCGCGGGCAGGGCTTGGTGGTGCGCTGGAGAATATGCAACTCGCGCAGGTCATTTCGCTTTGCAGGCAGATCGGCGGGCGGCACGAAGATACCCGCATATTCTGTAACCTGTCGCAAGCGGCGGTTGCCGACCACGCATTCAGGCGCGAGCTTCTTGGTTTTTTGGGCACGCACAGGGCTCTGGTCCATCGCCTGATATTCGAACTGAGCGCGGCGTCGCTGAACAGTCTCGACGATGATGCGCTTGCAGACATGAGTGCGCTTGAAGCGCTTGGCTTCCATATGTCAGTTGATGATGTCAGCCTGAGTGAACTTCCCGACCTGCGCACGCGCTTTGAAAATATCGCGTTCACCAAGATCAATGCGGACGAGATTCTGGCTGCGGACGCTGCGCGCCTCTCGCAGATCGCAAACGGCGGTGTCCAGATCATTGCCGTACGCGTCGAAAGCGAACGTCAGGCGGTCGCGTTGCTTGATGCTGGAATCGGTTTTGGGCAGGGGTTCCTGTTCGGCAAGCCGCGACCAGCCCGGGTCGGTGCCGGGGCAGAAACCCAGCCCCGGTCGCCAAGTGCGCGACAACGCGCAGCTTGAGGGTCAGGCTTTAAAACGGCAATCGTTTTCGAAGCAGCGCGTCAACGTCCGCCATCGTGGCGGGGTTTCCAAGTTGTTTTAAGCTTGTCACCGGATAGTCGGGTAAGCCGCAAGGTACGATTCCCGAGAAATGGTCAAGGTCGGGCGCAACATTGATGGCAAGCCCGTGGAAGCTGACCCAGCGCCGGACACGAACGCCGATTGCGGCAATCTTGGCTTCGCCTGCCGGCGTGTCGGTCCAGACGCCGATACGGTCGCAGACTTGCCGTGCGCGGATGCCAAGATCATCAAGGGTCGCGATGACCCAGTTTTCGATGGATGCGATAAAGCCGCGAAGATCACGCCCGCGCTTGTCGAGGTCGAGCATCAGGTAGACGACCCGCTGACCAGGGCCATGATATGTGAAGCGCCCGCCGCGTCCGACTTTATAGACCGGAAACCGGTCTGCGGCCAAAAGCTCCGCCGGGTCGGCGCTGGTGCCTGCGGTATAGGTCGGCGGATGTTCGACGAGCCAGATCAGCTCGTCTGCCTTGCCCTGACGTACGGCGTCGGCGCGCGCTTCCATCACGGCAAGCGCGTGGGCATAATCGGTCAGGCCGTTTTCAATGCGCCATTCCATATGCGTCTCAACTTTCCGCCAGAATCATGTCTGAGGCTTTTTCCGCGATCATGATCGTTGGTGCATTGGTGTTGCCGGATATCAGCGTCGGCATGATCGATGCATCGACGACCCGCAAACCGGCAATGCCGCGTACGTGAAGACCGGTGTCGACAACCGATGCATCGTCCACACCCATGCGGCAGGTGCCGACGGGATGGTAGATGGATTCTGCCCATTCGCGTAACGCGGCAATGATTTCATCGCGGCTTTGCAGGTTTTCTCCCGGCCAGACTTCGTGCCCGCGATAGGGAGCGAGCGCGGGCATTGCCCCGATTTTGCGCGTGATCGCGATTCCCGCCAGCATGGTTTCAAGGTCATTGGCTGTCGACAGATAATTCGGGTCAATCGCCGCGTGGGCTGTCGGGTCGTTCGAACGCAATCGGATTGTACCCCGGCTTTCGGGGTTGAGCTGGCACATATGCATGGAAAAACCATGTTCCGGCTGCATCCTGCCACGCCCGTGCGGTTCGCCGAGCAAAGGCATGAAATGCAGCTGTATGTCGGGCGCTGCAAGGCCATCGCGGGTCGAAAGGAATGCGCCTGCAGGGGTAGGTATGTGGGACGCACTGCCAAAGCGACCGACCAGCCATTTTCCAAGCGCGATCAGCTTGTTGTACTTGTGTGCGTTTTTGTTGAGCGTGATCGGCTGCGTGCATGTCCATTGGACCATGAGGTCGAGATGGTCCTGCAGGTTGCCGCCGACTTCGGGTGCGTCGCGAATGACATCAATGCCGTGGTCCTTGAGGTGCTGCGCGGGTCCTATACCCGAAAGCATCAGGAGTTGCGGCGAGTTGATCGCGCC
>JBFKAE010000235.1:0-3273 GCA_041621755.1 Sphingomonadaceae bacterium
GCTCGGCATGCCACGGAGGTAGGGTCATGGATTTTCGCCTTGCCGACGAACAGACGATGCTGGCTGAAATGGTGGCCGACATGCTTGCAGATCGCTGCACGGGCGCGGATTTGCGTCGTCTTCTTGATAGCGGCAATGCGCGTGACGAAGAGCGCTGGACGCAGATTACGGCACTCGGTTTGCCGGGCGCGATGGCGCCGGAAGCCGATGGCGGATCGGGGCTGGGTCAGGTTGAAATGGCGCTGATCGCCACCGCGTGCGGTTATGCGGCTTTGCCTGAACCACTGATCGAACATGCCGGGGTCGCCGTGCCGATGCTGGGCGCAGCTGGCAGAGACTGGATGTCCCGCGCAGCTGCGGGCGAAACGATTGCGGTCGCGCATAGCATCAATCCGTTCGTCGCTGATGCGGATAGCGCCGTTGCCATTCTGCTGGCCGATAAGGACGCGGTGCATCTTGTTCCGCGCACAGATGTCACACTGACGCGGCAGGAAAGTTTCGACCCGTTCCGGCGGCTCTACAAAGTCGACTGGAGTCCGAGCGCTGCGACGCAGATCGCTGATAAAGATATCGGCAAAGCGATGTGGGCTGCCGCACTTGACCGGGGTGCAGTGTTCATGGCGGCGGCGTTGCTCGGCCTTGCGCAGCGCGCGGTTGATCTGTCGGTCGCCTATACGGCGGAGCGTGAACAGTTCGGCAAGCCGATCGGGTCTTTCCAGGCGGTCAAGCATCATCTGGCGACGGCGCAGGTCAAGATTGAGTTTGCGCGGCCTGTGGTGCTTGCGGCTGCTGCAATGGCGCCTTCATCTTTTGCCAGTGCCCGGATCAGCCATGCGAAGCTGGCTGCAGTAGCCGCGGCCGATGCGGCCTGCCATGCTGCGGTGCAGGTGCATGGTGCGATGGGCTATAGCTGGGAAGTCGATGTGCATTTCCTGCTGAAACGCGCGCGCGCACTAGGACAGGCTTGGGGCACGAGGGCGTTTCACCAGAAGCGGGTTGCCGAACATGTGCTGTCCAATCCGCTTGGCGCGGAATTCACCTTTGGAACAGCAGACAGGATGGAGGTCGAAAGTGCAGCCGCTTGACGTCGCCAGAAGCCTTCGGGTCGACCCTGAAGTCGCTGCGCATTATCGCGCCAATGGCTGGTGGAGTGACAGGACCGTTTCGGGTTGTGTTGCCACTAAGGCAGCACATGATCCCGACGGGGCTGCGTTTATCACGCCCGCAGGGCGCATCGGTTGGGCTGGCTACCATCGGGCGGCGAGCAAGGTTGCATCGCTGATCGCAGAGCAGGGGCTGGAGGCAGGCGCGCGGGTTGCCGTTCTGTTGCCAGACGGACCTGCAGTGCATGCGGCGCTGGTGGGTGTCGAACGTGCGGGTATGGTTGCCGTTGGCATTGGCGCGCGCGCCGGAGTTGCCGAGATCGCCTATTTGCTGAAACGGACCGGCGCGACGTTGCTGATCACGCATGAAGCGCTGCGCGATGTGCCGGTTGAAGCGCTGATCGAGCAGATTTCTGCACAAGGTGTGCAATTGCAGGGCTGGATCACCATAGCTGACCTGATCGCGTCGCCGGAATGGGCCGAGGACACGCCGGACCAAAGCAGCTTTGGCGTGCGCGACCCGGACGCGCTATTTTTGATCAATTCGACGTCGGGCACGACCGGCATGCCGAAATGCGTGATGCACACGCAGAATCGCTGGTTCTATTTCCACCAGCTTGCGGCAGAGGCAGGCCGCTTTGGCGACGATGAGATTTTCATGGGCGCTGTGCCTGCGCCGTTCGGCTTTGGATTGTGGACGTCGCATTTTTCACCCGCCGCGCTTGGTTGTCCAACCGTGGTGCTGCCGAAGTTCGATCCGGGCGTCGCGCTTGACATGATCGAGCGTGAAAAGGTGACGGTGCTCTGCTGCGTCAGCACGCAATTCATAATGATGCTGAATGAACAGGCAGAGCGTCCGCGCGATTTGTCCTCGCTGCGATCAATGTTCACGGGCGGCGAAGCCGTACCCTACCGCCGCGCTGCGGAATTCGAGGAAGTGACGGGGGCCGCTGTCCTGCAATTCTATGGTTCGAACGAAACCGGCGCGCTTAGCCGGACAACAGCCGAAGATACGCGCGAGCGTCGCCTGACAACCGCTGGACGGATTATTCCCGAAATGGAAGTCCGCCTGTTCGACCCGGCGACGGGCGAAGAGGTGCAGGGCAGGGGGCAGCCCGGTTGCCGAGGACCAGCGACCTGTCTTGGCTATTGGGACGACGACGCGGCGAATGAAAAGCTGTTCACCAAGGACGGCTATATGCTGATGGGCGATATCGTCGAAATTGACGAAGATGATTATCTTCGCGTGGTCGGGCGCACGTCGGAATTCATTATTCGTGGGGGCAAGAACCTGTCGGCGCCCGCGATCGAGGCCGAGGTTGCGACGCATCCCGGTGTTGCGCTGGTTGCAGCGGTTCCGGCGCCCGATCCGGTGTTTGGTGAACGCGTCTGCATCTATGTCGAGCCACGACCGAGTTTCACGTTGACGCTGGAGGATATTGTCGGTCACCTGAAGTCGCGCGGGGTTTCGCGCGAATGGTACCCTGAACATCTCGTGGTGATGGAGGCATTGCCGCGCTCGTCGGGCGGCAAGGTGGCAAAAGGCGAATTGACCGCTGATGCCAAGCAACGCTGGAAGGTGAGTGCATGACCTATAAAAACCTGAAACTTGCTGTTGCTGGCCGGACGGCACGGGTGACGCTGGCGCGAGCGGACAAGCTTAATCCGCTCGACTGGTCGACGGTCAAGGAACTGAAAGCTGTCGTCGCCGAAATTGAGGCAATGCCGCATGTCGATTTCGTTGTCCTGACCGGCGAAGGGCGCAGCTTTTCAGCGGGCGGCGATCTTGACGGTTATATCCGCCTCTATGCCCATCCTGATGAATTTCAGGCGTTTCTGGATGACTTCTTTGACATGCTGACCGGCATTGAACAGGCGCGGGCGATCTGGATCGCGGCGGTCAACGGCGTTTGCGTTGCCGGCGGGATCGAGCTTTTGCTGGCCTGCGACATGGCCTTTGCCGGGTCGAGCGCGAAGATCGGCGACGGGCATCTCAACTTCGGGCAATTGCCGGGCGCAGGCGGATCGCAGCGCCTGCCGCGCGCCATCGGGCTGCTGCGTGCCAAGCATCTGATGCTGACCGGCGAGCTGCTCGATGCAGAGACGAGCGAACGCTGGGGCCTCGTCACGCGCGTTGTTGCCGATGCGGAGCTGCTCACCGCCGTTGACA
>JBFKAE010000236.1:0-3256 GCA_041621755.1 Sphingomonadaceae bacterium
CGCGCTTGGCGTGAGCGTCTTTCAGCTTTCTGATCGACGTCGCCGAACAGGCGACGACGGCAGGCGGCAGCGACGCGGTAAAGATATAGGGCCGCGATACCAGCCGCAGCACTTCGGCCTTGGGGTGGTTTGAAACGACAAAGCCGCCGACCGTGCCGACTGATTTTGAAAATGTGCCGACGACGAAATCGACCTGGTCCTCAAGACCAGCGGCTTCAAAAACGCCACGGCCATTTGGTCCGAAAAAGCCCATTGCATGGGCTTCATCGACGACGACCATCGCGCCTGCGGCCTTGGCGACGCGGACCATGTCGGCAAGCGGAGCGATGTCACCGAGCATTGAATAGACGCCCTCAAGGACGACAAGTTTGCCAGCATCGGCGGGCAGGCGGGCAAGGCGCTTTTCAAGGTCTTCGACATTATTGTGGCGAAAGCGCACGATGTCGGCATTGCCCATTGCGCAGCCGTCATAGATTGATGCGTGGCTGTCGGCGTCAAGAATGATATAGTCGCCACGCCCCGCGATCGCTGACATCAGGCCAAGATTGGCCTGATAGCCGGTGGTAAAAACCATGGCAAAGCTGGTGTCGTAAAAGTCGCGCAAGGCGGCCTCGACATCCTTGTGGCCCTGATAGGTGCCGTTCAGCATGCGGCTGCCTGTGGTGCCCGCGCCATAATCACGCAACGCTTGTTCGCCAGCTGCGATGACGTCGGGGTCAAAGGTCATGCCCATATAGTTATAGGTGCCGACGAGGATCGTGCGGCGACCGTTCACCGTGGCTTCGGTTGGCGAGTGCACCTTTTCCATGACCAGACCAAAGGGGTCGTTGATGCCGGTCGACATCAGGGCCTCGCGTTCGGCAAGCAGTGGGTCGAATTTGTCGAGAAGGTCGGTCATGTTGGCTCTAGCTGTTGATGATTTTGGCAACAGCGTCGGCAAGCTGGCCGATGGTTTCAAGTTCGGGCAGAAGGTTCATCGGCAGGATGATGTCATATTCATCCTCGATATTCGCGACCAGATCCATGACCGTCAGCGAATCGAGTTCGAGGTCGTTGGCAAAGCTGGTGTCGGCAGAAAGCGCGATCCCCTTGGCGTTGAATGGTGCGATCAGCTCCATCAGGCGCGGCATTATTGTTTCGCTTGTTTGTGTCATGACAGCGTCCCTAAATATATTGTGCACCGATGCCAACAGATTGTGGCGGTGGATAGGCGCAGATGCGTTCTAAATCCAGCCCTCGGCGCGATACCAGTCCGCTGTGCGCTTTATGCCCTCTGATATGATGACACGCGGTTTCCAGATGCCGAGCGCGCGCATCGCTGCGTTGTCCGCGGTCCAGTCAGGGTGCGCAAGGTAACGCGCACGGTCAAAGCTTAACGCGGGGCGGCGCCCGCGCAGCTTTGCCGATAGCGTGTCGATTGCTGCGCCGAGCTTGAGCGAAGCCAGCGGCAAGGGAATATAGAATGGCTGTTTTTCGAGCGCATCAGCGATCAATGCGGCCAGATCGTGATGATCGAGCCCGCCGGGTGTCTCGTCATCAATTTCGAGCGTTTGCCCGACAGCTTTGTCAGACACGGCAAGCGCCAACAGCGCAGCTGCGAGGTCGCCAACTTCGATAACGGAAAAGCGCCCCTTGCCTGGCAGTAGGGCAAAACCGCGTGCAATCAGTTTATAAACATTGGCCGTTTCGCGGTCGCCGGGACCATATACGGCGGGTGGTCGGATGATAACCCAGTCCTTCGGCCGGGTTTTCACCAGCTTGTCGCCTTCGGCCTTGCTGTGGCCGTACATTGATAGCGTCGGTTCGCGCGCGGCGATCGAGGAGACGTGAACGAAACGCGGGATATCCCGCGCTGCGGCAAGCACCATGCGTGTGCCCTCGACATTGCCTGCATGAAAGTCGGCGGCGGTCGGAGCGTTGATCGCGCCTGCGACGTGGATCATGACGTCTGCATCCGTGCACAGTTCGCTGAGCGCAGTGGCATCGGCAAGCTCGCCGCGTATCCATGTCAGGCCGGATCGCGCGGGTTGTGCACGGCGCGTCAGGGCGCGGATATCATGACCTGCCGAAAGGCCCAGGTCGATCAGCTTGCCGCCGACAAAGCCGGTGCCGCCGGTAACGGCGATGCGCACGATGTTACGCCGCGATGTCGAAGGGCTGGATGCCGCCGGAAAGATAAAGCGCGCGGGCCTTGGAGCGGCTGAGTTTGCCCGAACTCGTGCGCGGCAATGCGCGCGGCGGGACGAGTTCGACAACACAGTTCATGCCGGTGATGTTGCGGACCTTTGTCTTGATCTCTTCGCGCAGCTTGCACCGTTCGTCCGGATCGGACGTGCGACACTGCACGAGGACCGCGGGCGCTTCTTCGCCCGCAGGTGTGGTGATCGAAAAGGCGGCAATGTCGCCAGCCTTGAATCCCGGCAACTGTTCGATGGCCCATTCAATGTCCTGGGGCCAGTGGTTCTTGCCGTTGACGATAATCATGTCCTTGGCGCGGCCAACGATGAAGATGGAGCCGTCGACAAGATAGCCCATGTCACCGGTGTTGAGCCACTCACCGTCAAGTGCGGCATGGGTTGAAATCTCGTCGCGGAAATAGCCGATCATGATGCTTGGCCCGCGGACGAAAACCTGACCGATCTGGCGATCTCCGAGCGCTTTACCGTCGTCGTCGCGAATTTCGATTTCCATGTGGGGCAGGGCGACGCCGCAATTGACGACTTCGCGCAGCCGCGGCGGCGTATCGCCTTCGCCTTCGGCGGCGATCCCTTCGCCAGATAATAGCCGTTCGTCGATCTTGTCGGTAACGATGCCGACGCCAACCGGGCTCATGGTAACGGCGAGTGTCGCTTCGGCAAGGCCATAACTCGGCAGGAATGCGCCTGCGGAAAATCCGGCGGCGGAAAATGCTGTGACAAAGGCATTCATAACGTCAGGGCGAATCATATCGGCGCCGTTGCCTGCAACGCGCCAGCGCGACAGGTCAAAGCGTTCGGCGACATCGGTCTGGCTCGACACGCGTCGTGCGCAGATGTCGTATCCAAAGGTCGGTGAATAAGAGAGTGTGTGGCCTTCGTTGCGGCTGATCAGTGTTAGCCAGCTCAGCGGACGACGGGCGAAATCTTCTGTGGCGAGATAATCCGCCGAACACTGATTGGCGACAGGCGACAGCAAGCACCCGACAAGCCCCATATCGTGATAGAAGGGCAACCAAGAGACGACGCGATCATCATCCAATATGCCAACGCCCACAGCA
>JBFKAE010000237.1:0-3172 GCA_041621755.1 Sphingomonadaceae bacterium
CCGGCGGACCCCGGGCGCGAAGAAGCGCAGGTGACCCGGCTGCGGAAACTTGCCGCCGAAGCCAAGCTTGATGAAGAATTCAGCGAAAAATTTTTACGCTTCATCATCGACGAGGTGATCCGCCACCACGAGCGCATCAAAAACGAGCACAGATAAAGTTTCGGTTGAGGTGGCGGTCGAAGAGCTTCCTATTTTACCCCCTTGAATGACGTGCGTAGACACTGCCCATCACCAATATATGGTTACCTTCCTACTCTCGTCCTGCTGAACTGTCGGCACTCCAGCCTATCCGGTAGATCACCCTGAGGAGGCCGGTCATCGTCCCAGAAATGGCATGATTGGGAATCGTCGCGCTCGCCTTCAGAATGTGGTCTCACCCAACTTTCTAGGACGCGTGAACGGTAGCGACGACGAAAGCCCTCCATCGACGACCAGGGCATGGCCATTGATATAGCTGGCCTCATCTGATGCCAAAAAGGCAATGGCATGTGCCAATTCAGATGGAACGCCACCACGCTGCATTGGATTGAGCTTGCCGATTTTGCTCTCAACCCCTTTCGCGCGCGCGCCCTCGAAAAGAGACTGCGTCATACCGGTTTCGATAAGCCCCGGGCACACGGCATTGACGCGAATTCCCGAGCCAGTCAGTTGCTGTGCCATTGTCTGAACGAGGTTGATCACACCTGCTTTAGATGCAGAATAGGCAGGCCCTCCAGCACCGGCACGAAGCCCGGCGACCGAAGCGGTGCAGATAATCGAGCCAGAATGTCCACCATCCAGCATCGCTTTCGCGCCATATTTGATCGCCAGAAATGGGCCTATCAAATTAATGCGCAACACTTCTGCCCAATCGCGCGCAGTCTGCTCAAACATACCCGCCATGCCGCCACTGACGCCTGCATTGGCAACGATGATATCGACACGTCCGAAGCGGCTCATCGCCTCGCCTATCAAAGTCTGGACATCAGCATCACTTCCAGCGTCGCCACGCACGGGTACAATCGTATCGTGGCCGACCGCTGTCTTCTCAACAGCATCGCTCAGGTCGGATGCAATCACATGCGCGCCGTCGCTGGCAAAGAGCCGCGCTGTCTCGCGACCGATGCCTGATCCAGCCCCGGTGACGATGACACTCTTGCCTTCAAATCGACTGATCATACTCGCTCCCTAGCTATTATCTCACCGTCATCGGCGCTCGTAAGAGCATCGCAAGGGCCGCATTTCGCGTCCTCCCCGCGTTCGTCTAGTGAAGCCCGGCACGGGCTTGCCCAATATGGCCAAACTCATGCATCTACCGCATCCGCAATCAGCAAAACTTTTCCAAAATGGCCTCCGGATTCAAGATAGGCATGAGCCTCTGCGGCAGAGGACAGTGAAAACACCTTATCGATCTGGGGTTTCATCTGACCAGAGTTTAGCCACGGCCAGACCAGCCGTTCGATTTCGGACGCAAGCCGGGCCTTTTCATCCGGGCTTCTGGGACGCAAGGTTGACCCTGTCACCACGGCGCGCTTCATCATCATCTTGATGACAGGCAATGTCACATTGCTCCCTCCCTGAGCCGCGATAAAGACGATCCGACCACCAATCTTGATAGAATCCAGATCTTTGGCAAAATAATCGCCGCCCACCATTTCCAGAACAACATCGGCACCACCCTCGCGCGATACCACTTCGAGAAAGTCCTGTGTGGTGACATCAATCGCAACATCTGCGCCCAGCGCCAGTGCCTGAGCGGCTTTTTCAGCACCGCGAGCGGTCGCGATAACGCGTGCGCCTGCCAGTTTCGCCATTTGGATAGCAGCAACCCCAATGCCCGAATTGGCGCCGTGAAGCAGAAGCGTCTCGCCTGATTTCAAAGCACCATGCTCAAAAACATTGGCGTATACCGTAAAGACGGTTTCGGGGAGGCTTGCCGCTTCAATCCAACTCAGTCCATCAGGAACCGGCAAGGACTGACGACTATCACACGCCACATATTCCGCGTAACCACCGCCATTGACCAAGGCGCAAACACGATCGCCCACCTGCCAGCGCCCTGCCGCTTTTACCACCCTTCCCGCGACTTCGAGTCCGAGCAACTCAGATGCTCCAGGTGGTGGCGGATAGTGACCCGTTCTTTGTAAGAGATCAGGTCGGTTGACACCGGCGGCCTTGACCTCAATCAGGATCTCACCTTCACGAGGAACAGGTATTGGCATTTGTACGGGTGTGAGTGCTTCTGCAGGACCAGCTCCACCAGCCACTGAAATCGCCATCATTTCTGATTTTGTTTCGACACCCATTTCCCGAATTCCTCTTTAAACTGACAAATATGCATTCAACGCGATAAACCTATTCCGCTACCCGAATGATGATTTCAGAACAACTTGACGACTATCTTTCCGAGAGCTTTTCTATCATCCAATCGTGCAATCGCGCCCCTCGGCATCGTCGGCGCCATGCGCCTTGTCCAGACCAGCCTTCTCCCGCGACGATACCGCTGCGACAATGCGCGCAGCCGCAGCAACGCCTGGCTCCACAGCCGCTAGAGCGGACTTCGACCGTATGGAATCGGCAAGGGTTTTCAAGAGCGTGATTTTCTGATTCAGAATCCATACTGGTGGAGGAGGCCCGTATGGATCGGTCAACCTTTGTCTATGGATTTTCGTTCGCGGCTTCTACCGACAATTGATAGCTGTATAGGTGCCGTGCGGCCGCGGCGCGGTTTGGCGTAGCGCCATCGACGGCGAGCCTGTGGCAGGCCAAAGACGTAAAGATATCACGCTGAAGGAACTGCGTATGGGGTTGGCCTAGATCGGCCTGACTGTCTCTGTGGCCGGATTTCTCAGCTTTGTCGCGCCCCACGGCATGACTCGCAAAAGACCACTCATGCAATCGAACAGGGCCGCCCCAACGCCCTGAAGCAGCGGCACGACGGGGTCGACAGTCAGATCGACATGTCCCCCGAACGCCTCGTGCCCGATTTGCGGCCCGATAATGTCGTAATCATGATACCCTGTCGAGCCACAAGCGCACCTCAGTGCAGATATGATCCAGAGTAATCAAAACGTTCTAGGTTGTGTTGACATTCAGGATTCCCATATGTGCTGAAGTGTGATTCAAGCTTCTGGCTGGGATGGAGGTCAGCATGGATGGATCGACAGGAACTGAATGACAGCGTCTGGGCTCG
>JBFKAE010000238.1:0-3155 GCA_041621755.1 Sphingomonadaceae bacterium
GGTCACAAGTCTCGCTCGTTCTGAAGGCTTCATACCCCATATCGTCTGCAATTGACGAGGGGCGGCGTCCGGCCTCTATACGATCGATAATATCCGCGCATTCTGCTGCGGTCAGGAAATCCCGCCTGATAAACAGGTCAAGTTTCGAACTCGGCACATGCTGCGCACCGTCAAACACGTCTGGACCACTCCCGTTACATAAGTGCCGCGTGAAATGTAACGCTCCAGCGCCCCTGTGCAAGCATCTCAGATGGAAGACCTTGGGGTCTAGACTGCCGCTTCCGCTTCGTCCGCGACACCAAGAGGTGAACCTGTGGCCGCGCGGTGACTGCGCATGACATTGATGACATCGATTGGCTCGACAAGCTGGACGCCAAAACGGCCATTCTCCGCCCAGCGCGCTTCTCCACGAAGCGGAGCAACACCGGGAAGATCAACGGTGACCATCGTGCCAGGCGTGGGCGTTGGTATATGTTTTACACGCAGCCCACCGGGCGAAATCTGGACAACCATCACCGGGATTGCCTCATCATGATCATCATATTGAAGACGTGCGCGCCAAAACAGCGACAATGATCGACTGGTATCGTCACGACGCTCTTCCACGTCATGGCGACTTGCGCTCTCTTTCGCACCGCTCGTTCCCCGCAACTTGCCAAACGGTGACATTTTCGCAATCAACTGGATCATCTGCCCACTCCTCTGGAGCCAGTGTGATCCCCCGTGGCGCAGACAGTGACAGCAGAATATAAATAAAGTCTGAAGATCGCGTGCGCAGCATTTCCTTATATGGTTAACGCGCTATAGAAAACCGCAGAATTCCAAGGAAAAGTGGAATTTTAATGCTAAAATACATAATGTTAGCAATCATTAACATATGAACTACTGACGTAGTCAATGGCCGGTGAAAAAACCACGGCTGACGCTATCGATTCAGCGTCAGTCCGATCCAGAGCGTACGCGGCCTGCCAAGGTCAATATTACCGCCCACATTACGCGTGACCACCGTCTCGTCGAAAATGTTCTCGGCCCGAACCACAAGGCGAAGCGCGCTCATCAGCGGAACGCTTGCCACGCCGTCCACCGTCAACGCGTCAGGCAGGACATCCTGTTGCTGATCATCCTCATATTGCCGGCCAGTATAGCGCAGCGTCGTCGACAGTTCGGGGCCGTGCGCTGACCGCCAGCCGAATGTCGCACTTGCCATATGGCGCGGACTTTGCGCGGGCGCCATGCCATCAAGCGCCGCCTGCGCCCCTGTGCCCTTCACCGTGCTGTGGCTATAGGCATAAGAGGCCAACAGGAATATGTCCGCAATATCGGCTTGCGCCGTCAACTCCACACCCTTGGCGATGATCGCATCGACATTCTGACGCTCACGGCTGTTCGTGCCGATCGTGACGTTGGCGATGGCATTGTCGAGGCGGTTGTAAAAGGCCGTCGCACCAAAACTGACACGCGATAGCGGGCTAAAATCGACCCCCACTTCACCCCCCTTCAGCTTTTCGGGCGCGAGATTGGCATTGGCCGCAGTCACAACCGGAAACACAGTGAAAGGGCGGTAAAGCTCGTTCAGCGTGGGCAGGCGAAATCCCGTATAGGCAGCCGTACGCAGGACAAGTGCCGGCGTGACGGTGTAGAGCGCGCCTGCCCGGCCCGTCACTTCCCAGTCACTGCGATCAGCAAAATCATCGGCGATATTCAAAACGCCCGCTGCATTGCGCTGCTGATAAAATCCGTTCGTAATGCTCCAGCGATCGGCGCGGATTCCACCGGTCAGCACCAGATTGCCAAGCGTCCAGTCATCCTCGGCAAAAACACCCCATGTGCTCGACCGTCCACCGGCATGACGCCGTGCGGTAACCAGACCTGTAAAGCCGCTATAGGCATCCTCGTACATGTCACCGCTGGCGATGCGCACATCTGTGCCTAGACGCAAAACATGGTTGCCCCCTACGGGCGGACGCAGTTCAATCTTTCCCCCGATCCCGGTCGACGGTGTGCTGCGCTGATCGAGCACTTTTCGAAAACTGCTCGAACTGATGACAATATTGCTGAAATTGCGGGTCTGAACATAGGCGAGCGCATCGACCTGCCAAGGCCCGCGCGATATCAGGCGAATACTGGCATCCTGCCCCTCGCTGCTGCTCTCTGCCCCGTCAAAGCGCAGAACCCGATCATCACGATAAACGAGGCCGCGCGCTTGAATTTCAACCATATCGGATACGGGCGCAGCGCCGCGAATACCGACCGACCAATTGTCATATGCCGCGCGGACGTCCGCAACGGAGCGCTGGTCGGACGGCGACGTATAAAACCCGTCACCACGGTCCCAGCGTCCCGATAGAGACACAAACCCGGACCCAAGATCGGGTGTCAGCGTTGCAGACATTTCGCTTGCGTCCCGGCTACCATAAAATGCGCTGCCCGATAGAGTGGGCAGGTCCGCGCGCCCTGCGCTCAGCAGCTCGATCGTGCCAGCAACCGCACCTGCGCCGAACGCCCCTACCCCGCCGCCCCGCGTGACACGGACAAGCGACAGCCTGTCGGGCACCAAGGCATTAAACGGGATATAGCCAAAAAACGGATCGGCCTGCGGCACCCCGTCAAGCAGCACCAGTGCGCGACTTGATGCATTGCCACCAAGCGCACGCAAGGTCGCCCCCTGCGCCGACGGGTTGGCGGACTGGCTATCGCTGCGGCGAAACTGGGCGAAGCCTGCAACATCGCGCAATACAGTTTCGATGCGCCCGCTCGCATCCCCCATCAGACGCCCGCGTTCAATGACGACGCTGCCATAGGCCGCTGTTCCAGGAGACAGCGCCAAACCCTCCCCCGTGACAACAATCGCATCGTCTGCATTGGCAAGCGCAGGGTCCGAACATACGGCGACAAGAACGACGCCCAAAAAGACAGCTCGCATGGTGATAAAATTTCCTTGATTGGGAAGGCTGAACGCAAATTTATGGGATAGAAATGCGCATGGTCTGGTCGTTATACTGACATTGCCGCCCTTATATTTGCAACTGGATTTGAATAAAATTGAACTCGCCGGGATAGACTTTCAAAGATATTATGATTCCAAAGTCAAAGGCAAAATAACCACTAAGTATAACAAAAACAATGATTTCAAAAACATGATCAACAATAAAAAC
>JBFKAE010000239.1:0-3147 GCA_041621755.1 Sphingomonadaceae bacterium
ATGAACAAGACAAGGTCCGCGTCGCAGAGATGGCGCTGATGCTGGCGAGGTCGATCGCATCGCGATGATTTGGACCGCGATCGTTCCGCTGAAACTGCGCGCACAGAGAAAGTCGCGTCTTGCTCCCCGTCTGTCCTCGCATGAGCGCCAAACGCTCAGTGACCGCATGGTAGCGCGGGTCCTCGCTACATTGGAAGAGGCCCGCGTTCCAGCGTGGGTGTTGTCACCGGTCCCGTGGGTTGGCTTGCCATGGGAGCCGGATCATGGAGCGGGGCTGAACGCCGAGTTGAACCGGGTGCGGACGAAGCTCGGCGGTGTGCCCCTGCTGGTCATTAGCGGCGACCTGCCTCTGTTGACCGCCGGCGACGTCCGTTTGCTCCTCGCCCGTGCCGAGGTGCAAGGCGTTGCCATCGCGCCCGACCGGCATGGCCAGGGCACGAACGCGATCGCCCTGCGCGATGCCCGGCCGTTTGCCTTTGCGTTCGGCACAGGAAGCTTCGCCCGGCATCTCGCCGCATCCCAAGGTGCGGCAATCGTCCGCGATCGTCCCGGCCTTGCCCTCGATATCGATACGGCTGCCGATCTCGACGAAGTATGTCGCCTCGGGTGGTGGTGATCGTCACCCTTGACCGTCCGGTTGGTCGGTATCGGCTACGAGCATAGATGGCCAATACGGCTTTGTTGGGAGACCAATCTTTGATGGACTTGCCCCATTAAAACGGAGCGGCACTGGCTCAGCTGGCAGATGTTCTTTCGAACTGGGCGGACTAACGTAGTTTAGCACTAGAGCAGAATCCGATCATTCTGGCTCATATCCGGCAGCGGTGAAGTAGTTGACACATTCGCTGGGAGTGAAGCGCGGCAAAACGACGCGTCCGCATCAGGAGCGCGCTTGCGAACAACCTCAGCTCAATCTGGGATCTGACGGGCATTTGCCCCACCAGATTCGTTGGCCACCTTCGCGCGCAGAGATAAAAGTATCTTTCAAAGACACATTAAGAGTCCATCCGAGAATTCATGCTGCTCGTCCGAGGCGCCGGACGAGCAGCATGATGGAGGCGGCATAGAGGAAGGCTCTGGCGGAGTTGATGGTGGCTTCGACGTCTTTGGCGAGGCGTCGGTTGCGATTGATCCAGGCGAAGAAGCGCTCGACCACCCAGCGTCGTGGGAGGACGACGAAGCCGACCTGATTGGCGATTTTCCGCACGATTTCGACGGTGATGCTGGTGGCGGTGCGGACGCGCTCATGATCATAGGCGCTGTCGGCGAAGAGTTTCTCGATGAAGGGAAAGAAGGGTCGCGACGCCTGCAGCACCGGTCCGGCGGCATCGCGGTCCTGCACGTCGGCAAGGTGAGGTTCGAGCAACAGGCCGCGTCCATCGGTATCGACCAGGGCGTGGCGCTTGCGACCCTTGATCTTCTTGCCGGCGTCATAGCCCCGTGGTCCGCCGCTCTCGGTCGTCTTCACGCTTTGACTGTCGATGATCGCCGCGGACGGACAGGCTTCGCGACCGACGCGCTCCCTGTCGGCGATGACAAGCGCATGGTTGATTTGTTCGAACAGGCAGGTGTCACGAAATACCGAGAACCAGTGGAAAACCGTGCTCCGTGGCGGAAACTCGCGCGGTAGAAGACTCCAGGCGACGCCGCCGCGCAGGACATAGAAGATCGCGTTCACAATCTCGCGCATGCTCCATTTATGCGGCCGGCCTCGCATCGGCGAGCCGGGCAAATACGGCGCGATGATTGCCCACTCCTCATCCGTCAAATCCGTTTCATATCGCAGATTCTTGCGGCTATGCTGCCGCCGGGTGGCCGGGGTCCACATGGTAGCTCCAGATCAGGTGTCGCAACCCTCTGGAATCACAGCAATCCCGGTCACTCAACCCTTTCTCGGATGGGCTCTAAGGCCGATAAAACTGCTCCACGGTTGTCCTCCATCTGATGCTGGGCCCGGTCACAATCGTGAGCCCGTATTTCATCTTATCGGGGGGCAACCAACCTTCCAACACATCGCATCCGCGCCGGTGTTACCGACCCCGCGATCACCCTATGTAATTACTTCATCTTGGGCACGGGTGTAGAAAGATCGTGCGCTAGATCATCTCGGATTTCAAATCCTTGAAGAACGTTTCGACCATCGCGTTATCATAATAATTTCCCTTTCCGACATTGATGTCTTCACGCTTTGGCGGTGTAGTTCGGCTGGATGGTCTATAGAACGATATTGGCTACAGCGGTCGTAATGATGGTTAGCCCTTTAGGCTGGCGCCGCATTGCGAGAGATTTATCCAGAGAGCGGAGATACAAAGGGGGTGATGCAGCGGATCGCCCCCATTCGAGCGCGGGCGGCCCCTGCCCCTGACATTGATCGATTGGGTCAGACATGCAGAACGATCGATGATCTGCAGGACAATTTTGTCATCTCAACGAAGGTTTGCACAAATTTGGGTTGGTGCGCCGAGGCAAAACGCGCGGACTCCTTCTCACCCACTTTGGCACGAAGTTTGCTTATCATTTAAGCGAGCACGTAACCGCTGATCGGTTGGGTGAGAAAACAAGGATGCCGATGCCGGATTTCATCTTGGCTTCAGCGGGAGAGGAGTGATCAAATGACGCTGCAAGAACGGGATGCAGTCGAGCTGCTGGCGGCGAAGTACTTCCGGGTTACCCGGCGGCGCGGAAATGGCATGGTAGAGTTCGACTTCGCGATCGGTGAGCCGGAGCTTTTCGCCGAACTGGTGTTGCCTCAATCCGCTTTCGAAGAATTCTGCCGTATCAATTCAGTCATCGACATGGCGGAACACCCATCCATGCATACTGGTCATACCGTGAGACTCAGCCAAGTGCGCTTAGGTCAGAAGGGGTAGATCTTATGCAGTTAGACCTTCGTACCGTGTCGATAAAGCCGTTGCGTCAGGCTTTCGGGCATATTGCCCGGCGGATCGGTCACGGAAAGTCGGCTTCGCGCTATCAGGAGGGTACACTCGATCTCCAGCCCACGGCGCAGCAGCATTACCGCCCGTTATGGGGCCCGGAATACAATTATTTTGACAAGCAGCGCACCGCCATCGTCATGGCCGACTGGTATGTGTTCAAGGATCCCCGTCAGTATTATTACGGAAGTTACGTGATTGCCCGTTCCCG
>JBFKAE010000240.1:0-3038 GCA_041621755.1 Sphingomonadaceae bacterium
AAGAAGCCGCTCGCCGAAGAGCTGCTGTTTGGCAAGCTCGTCCGGGGCGGCGAGGTCGTCGTCCGCATCAAGGACGACAAGCCCAGCTTCGAAATCACCTCCGCGGCACCCAAAGGCGGCAAGGCAAAGGCCAAAAAGAAACCGGCTGGCAAAGACCCGATCAAGGCCTGAAGACCTCTGCTACCCGCGAATCAAGAGTCCAGAGGCCTCGTCATTCTCGCGCATGCGGGGGTCCATTTGCTCCCCCAAACGCCACAATAAAAAAGGCCCGGCGGTTTCCCGCCGGGCCTTTTTATGTTCGAAAAGCGTGTGCCTATTCGCGATTGCCGAACAGGCGCAGCAGGAACAGGAACATGTTGATGAAATCAAGATACAGGTTAAGCGCGCCCATGATGACGGCCTTGCCGGCAAAATCGCTGCCCGCGACCTGGAAATAGATGTTCTTGATCTTCTGCGTGTCATAGGCGGTGAGGCCCGCAAAAATCAGCACGCCGATCACCGAAATCACGAAATCCATCACGGGCGAGCCAAGGAAAATATTGACCACGCTGGCGATGATAAGACCGATCAGGCCCATGATCAGGAACGTGCCCATACCCGACAGATCTTTTTTCGTCGTGTAGCCATAAAGGCTAAGACCCGCGAAAGACCCCGCCGTCACGAAAAACACCTTGGCGATTGATGTGCCGGTATATTGCATGAAAATGGTCGACAGCGACAGACCCATGACCGCCGCGAACGCCCAGAACAGCGCTTGCAGACCCGCGGTCGAAATGCGGTTCATGCCAAAGCTCATCACCATGACAAAGGCGAGCGGCGAAAGCATGACGATCCACGGCAATATGCCACCGCTCATCATGATCGACTGTGTCCAGCCGCCATTGAAGGACAGCAGTGAAACAAGGCCGGTCAGCAATACGCCCGACGCCATATAATTATAGACTGACAGCATGTGGCTGCGAAGTCCGGCGTCGAAAATCGCGCCGTCCTGCGTCCGTGAAGGTGCCTGTGTACCGAAACCCGGACGACGATCCGTCTGGTTCACCATGTCATTTCTCTCCTCTAAACCGGAAACAGCCCGGCGAATTGACATCAATATCGTGCTTCCTTGCACAATCTTCAAGGAAAACCGGTACCATTAACTATAGATTCCTCAATGCGCGCGCCGGACGCGCACCCAGCGCGCTCCACGATCCGGCAAGGCTGAGGCCAAGCGTGACGAGTGCACCCAGACCCACCGTCAGCAAAATCGGCCCCCAGAGCGGCAACCATTCAAGATCAAAGACCTGCGTCACGACGTACCAGCCGCCTGCTGTGCCGATCGCAAGCGCGATCATCGCCACAATTATCGCAAGATACGTATATTCGATCAGCAGGCTGCCAAGCACCTGCCAGCGCGTCGATCCCAGAACTTTCAGAATCACCGCATCATAGATGCGTGCATGGCGCGCAGCAGCGATCGCGCCGACCAGAACAGCAATACCGGCGGCGATTGCAACGGATGCCGCCGCGCGGACGGCTGCCGACAACTGACGGAGAAGCGTGCTCGCGCTTGCAATGACGTCCCCGATTCGAATGACGGAGGCTGCGGGAAAATTCTTCACAATGGCCTGTGATACGGCACGTTCCTCGCTCGGCGACAGGGCGATTGTCGCCATATAGCTATGCGGCGCGCTCATAATTGGCCCCGGCGAATACACCAGCCCGAAATTGAAACCCAGCGAGTCCCAGTTGACCTCGCGCAAATTGGCGATTCTGGCTGGAAGTTCAACGCCAAGCACAGAAACCGTGATCGTATCGCCAACGTCAAGGCCAAGCGCATCGGCAACCTCCACCTCCATCGATACAAGCTGCGGCCCTGCATAATCCGTTGCCCACCACGCGCCGCGAACGACGCGATTGCCGTCGGGTATTTCGGCAGAATAGGTAAGACCGCGATCCCCGCGCAGCACCCAGCCGCCTTCGGGGATATTTTCCATCTCCGAGACGCGCTGATCGCCGATCGCCGTGACCGGGCCGCGCAGCGCCGGAACCAGCCGCAACCCGGCTTTCGGAGCAATTTTCCGCACGACATCGCCAAAATGCTCTGCTTCATTGCCCGGAATATCGAGGACGAACAGGCTTGGCGCTTCGCTCGGCAGCGCCTCATCGATCTGCCGCGAAAGATTTGTTTCGATGACAGAAAGCGTCGCGAACAATGTCAGGCCAAGCCCAAGCGCCACGACAAGCTGCATGACCATCGATCCCGGACGACCTATATTGGCAAGCGCCAGCCGTAAAAGCGGACGGCGCGGGCGCGGAAGCCTGACGGCAATGATACGGATAAGCATGCCGACCAGCCACAAAAGCGCGAGCAGGCCAAGCGCCGCCACGATAAAAAGTGCAGCAAACATGTGATTATCGGCCTGATATATGGCCAGCCCGGCAATCAGCGCACCTGCGGCAATGATAATGGCAAGAACGCCCACAGACGGGCGGCGCAACCCCTCGACGCCTGCACGGAACAAGCGGGCGGCCGGGATATCGCGCGCCCTTGCGAGCGGCAGAAGCGCAAAGACAACGGCCGAGAGCAAGCCATAGACGATCGCACTCAATAACGGACGCGGGTAAATCCCGACTTCGGGCGGCACAGGCAGGACATCACCTGCAATACCGGCAACCAGCATCGGCACCGCGGCGCCAACACCCGCACCGACGATAACGGCAAGCAATGCAATAATGCCGACCTGCAGCAAATAGGTCGCAAAGATCGTCCGCGAGTCTGCGCCTAGGCTCTTGAGTGCCGCAATCGATGCGCTTTTGCCGCCAAGATACGCACCGACACCATTGCCCACGCCAACGCCTGCAACGAGCAAAGATGTCAGCGAGACCAGCGTCAGAAACTGGCCAAGCCGGTCGATAAACCGCCTTGCGCCGGGCGCGCCATTCGAACGATCCTCTATACGCCATCCGGCATTGGAAAAACGGTCGTTGAGCGCGTCAGTGACCGATGCAGGCGACCGGTAATCCGGCAGTTTGATCCGGTAATGCGTGCGATA
>JBFKAE010000241.1:0-2979 GCA_041621755.1 Sphingomonadaceae bacterium
CCCATGCCAATGCACCTGTTACCGCGTCAAAGGCGCGAACGACGCCAGAGGGTTCTCCCCATTTCTGGTTGTCGATGACATTGGAACCGATGACGACCTTGTCGCGCGCGATGGTCGGGCCGCCATTCACCCAATAATAGCCACGCTGGACGTTGCCCAATCCTTCGAGCAACGAGATCTGGCCGTTCGCACCGAAGTCCGTGCACAGTTTTCCGGTGAGCGCGTCGACAGCGATCATGCGCGCGTCAATCGTGGCGGCCAGGATGCGCGCCCGGCAAGCGCCTTCAATCGAGTCATTCTGGTAATAGCTGATGCTTCGGCAGGCCCGGAAAGCCGGGATTTCGGTCTTCGGATCGTGTCGCCAGACCTCCACGCCCGACGCCGCGTTCAACGCCACAAGCACGTTTGTGCTGTTGCAGGCGTAAAGCAGATTGCCGATCTTGAGCGGCGCGACTTGCAGATTTTGCTTTTCGGCGTCGCCAAAACTGTAGGACCAGGCCACCTGCAGCCTGTCGGCATTTTGCGCGTCAATCTGGTCCAGACCCGTGTAACGCTGCCCGGCAGCAGATCCCCCATAATGGGTCCAGTCATCATAAGCGCGCGGATCTGCATTGGCCGAAACGCTGCCGCCGCCCTCTCCCGTCACCGACATGGACCCAAAGACCAGCCCCGCAAGCGGCAGGCTGACAATCAGCAGCGCCAGAATGCCCGTATGCACCCGCCCCCATTGCGGGCCATTGGCAATGCGACGGCGAACGGCAGGCAAGAGCAACAGCAGGCCAAGCGCATCGAAAAACGCCAGCCGCGGCAGCATGGCCCATAAGTCCAGTCCGGATTCGGTCAGCACCCATATAGATGCCGCCAGAATCAACACGCCGAACATCCAGAAGGCCAGACGATTGCCGCGCCAGATGAAAACAGCGCAACCGCCCAGCAGCAGCCCGGCAAAACAATAAAACAGCGTCCCTCCAGCTACGGCGAGCAATACACCGCCATAAAGCAGCGCCAGAGCAACGCCGCCAACGAGGAGAGATACGAAAATCGGAAGCCAGTTTTTGGATCGTAACCGCGCCTGAAACATAAATCCGACCCCATGTTGTCCAATAATCGCACGTTAGTGTGATATTTGAACATCAAGCTTGTCAAATAGTCAAGGCTGTCGGCTCCGGCCGTTGACGACAGGATCGCTCGTTTTCGGGGGACGCCAATCCGTCTGGTGCCGGATGCGCAGCAGCTTCTGAAGGATTGAAAAACCACATTTTCGTTCGAAGGCCGTCAACCGCCCGCGCTCAACGGACGCCGTCGGCTGCGCACCGCCACTCTGCCGCTCGACTGGGATGACGCAAATGACCCAAAGCCGACAGCAGACGACGGACAAGGCGACGATGCGTAACCGCAAATTTCTATGCAGCGCTCTTGCGCCGCGACTTCCCCAATTCTCAATAGACAAAAAAGTCAACCCCGGCTGGCAATCGGCGCCACACCTAACTATAGCGCACTTGCCACTTTACTGGGCCCCGGCTGATCAGGAACAGACGCCTGTAATAACAAAAATTTAAAAGATTTATGAACTGACCCAGATGGATCAAGACGGCGATTGTCATAGGGCCGCTCACTATGTTTAAACCGCTTGTCGGCTTCGACTTTAGCGCTCGGCCATCGCTCGATCGTGAAGATCCTGACAAATAGAGTCTGCAATTTAACAGAGTTTGTCTCCGAGCGCGGTGAGAGTCTGTTCTGAACTCACCGGTTCGGCAATATACAGACCGATCAGGCGTTCGGTATCAGCCTGATCTTGTTCACTCAACGCACCTGTGCAATCGCTGATCAAATATTGTCTGTATCCTAGGTCAAATCCTGCAGTCGCGGTTAGCATAACACAAGCATTCGTTACGACACCGGCATAGAGCAGTGTATTTATATTCAGTCGGCGCAACAGCATATCGAGACCTGAGCCAGTAAAGGCGCCGGAACCTGTTTTCACAATACTCAGGTCGTAACACTCGTCCCATATGCCCTCCAACGGCTGGCATGCCCAAGAGCCATCCTGAGCCTCTGCCGCGCGCACATACGACCTTAGCGCTGGCACGATGTCGAGATAATCTGGATGTCTGCTTGCCAGACGAGTGTGGATCACTTGGACACCAACCTCACGAGCTGCATTCAATATCTTGAGCAGGTTCGGCAAGATTGTACCGGAACATCTGTTCGTAAGATAATCGGCGCTTTCATCCAATCCTGCTTCGCGAATTGAACAAATGGAAACACCTTCAGGATCAACCTGCCAGTTGATAAGATCCACTAGAATCAAAGCGGTTCGCTTCGGGTCAAAGGCGCGCCATGGATCTTCAGCGGAATAGCTCGCATCATTGTACCAATGGCGCTGCAGTGATGTCGGTAATACGCCGCGAAATGCAGTCGAAGGGCTCATGTAATCCTCCGCAGTTGCCAGCTTCAAGGAACAGACATGCCCCAGCATAGTGGACGCCATGAGGCTGTCCAGCGTTCAGCGTAAGTCAGGCCAATAAAACATCATGGCAAGCTCATTTCTGAGGATGTTTGGATCAAACCCCAAATGAGGCGTGTCCGTCTGGCCGTGACGCACCTCGTGTCGAAGACAGAAGAGTGCACATTCCGCTCGACTTCTTGTTGAATTCGAGCATTGCTGATGCTGCGCTTCTCTCGGACGCGCAGGCCGCCTGATCCGGAAGGATCCTGCGGCTCGGGTCAGTGCAAGAGGCCGGATGATCCGGCCATGCATATGGAGACCCGGAATGACAAAATCGAACTCGCCCCAAAACACGAAGTCCGGAGCCGTGAGGCGCCTGTTGCGCCGCAAGCACGGTGCGACACTTGACGAGATCATAGAGACCACAGGCTGGCAGCCGCATAGCTGCCGCGCCTTCCTGACCGGCGTTCGAAAGTCTGATGTTTGGCTGATCAAGGAAGAGCGTGCAGATGGCAGGACGGCCTATCGGA
>JBFKAE010000242.1:0-2970 GCA_041621755.1 Sphingomonadaceae bacterium
CCCCACCGCTGGGCTGGCCGCCGGAGGCGCCCGAGGGGGCGGATTTCCGGGAACCGCAGCATCCGGCCTGATGCGGGTTGCGAAGATACCCCATTCGGCGGCGGCAGCGCGTGAAACCCCACTCCGTTCTCGGGAGGGTCGCGCGGCAAGCGCCGGACGCGAGCCACGCCTCATTGACCTGAAATGGGGCAAAAAAGGCGACCCCAAGCTGACCATCATTGGCAAGGGCGTCAGCTTCGACTCAGGCGGCCTCGACATCAAGACGTCCGCCGGCATGCGGTTGATGAAAAAGGACATGGGCGGCGCGGCGCACGCGCTGGCGCTGGCTGAAATCGTCATGAGCGCAGGCCTCCGCGTTCGCCTGCGACTGCTGATACCGGCGGTTGAAAACAGTATCGATGGCAGCGCCTTTCGTCCCGGCGACATTATCAGGACGCGCAAGGGCATCACAGTTGAAATCGGCAACACCGATGCCGAAGGGCGGCTGATCCTGTGCGACGCGCTGGCGCTTGGCGATGAGGACAAGCCCGACCTGCTGATTGATTTTGCAACGTTGACCGGCGCAGCGCGCGTCGCGCTTGGCCCGGACCTTCCGGCGCTGTTCTGTAATGACGACGAGCTTGCCGCCAACCTGCTTGTACACGGCGAGGCAAGCGGAGACCCGCTATGGCGCCTGCCATTGTGGAAACCCTATCTCGATTTCATGAAGTCCGACATTGCCGACATAGACAATGCCGCCAGTGGGGGTTTCGGCGGCGCGATCACCGCTGCGCTTTACCTTGAAAAATTCATCGAACCCGAAACGCGTTGGGTCCACCTTGACACCTTTGCATGGATGCCGACGGCAAAATCCGGACGCCCGCGCGGCGGCGAAGCGCTTGGTTTAAGAGCATTTTGGGCATTTTTGCAGGAAGAATTTGGAACCCATCGCAAAGCCTGAACGTTTCACCTGTTTAACCATGTTTTTAAAGAGTTTATTAAGATCAGTTAACATAAGTTCGCTGAAACCAGAGTAAGGGGTCCAGCAGTGTCAATTTCGGGTATCGACAACAATACAGCATCAACTCTTTCGCCATGGATGCAGACGGTGACCGGCTATGTCCGCTCCAACCGGCCCGATCTTACCAACCGGCAGATGGCTCTATTACTGCTTGTCTATCTGACGAGTGGTCCCCATACAGTGCGTGGATTGGCTGCGAAGCTGAAAGTGTCAAAGCCGGTGATCACACGGGCATTGAATACGCTCGGTGCGCTCGGCTATATTCGACGGCAAAAGGATGAAAGTGATCTTAGAAACATCTTTGTCGAACGCACGGCGCAAGGGCACGAGTTCCTTGAAGCGTTTGCTGGTCTGATCGAAGCAACGCAAGGTGACACCGCCCCCTCCACCCGGCAAGAAGCCCGCGCGGCGAAGTCCTAAACCCAAGGGACCGCCCGACCACCGTATCAACGCTTATCGCGGCGACATTGCCGATATAGCGCTCAAAGGCCGTGTTGACGCCGGACGCTTTGTATCGCCGGCACCGCACCGCCTGACCGGCGAACGGTCGCGCATGATGTGGCCAAAACCGGATCGCTCGGACCCCGCTGTCAGCGAACTGCTGCCCGGACAGCGCTTTGACGTGCTGCACATCGACAATGGCTGGGCATGGGGATATTCCGCGCATGATCACTATGTCGGCTATGTCGTTGCCGATGACCTGTCCGACGATGCGCCGGGCCGGACGCACAGGATCACGGCGCCAACCGCACTGGCGTTCAGCCGTCCCGACATCAAATCTGAAGTCGCGCAGGTCCTGCCGATGAATGCGGAACTTGCCGCCGAAGTCTTTGACGAGCATTTCTACCGGACCCGGCGCGGCGTGTTCATCAGTCGACTGCACGCCGCGGAAATTGACGACTTCGCGCTCGATCCGGTCGAGATCGCCGGAAAATTTATCGGCACGCCCTATAAATGGGGTGGCCGCACGCGCATGGGGATCGACTGTTCGGGACTGATCCAGGTCGCACTCGGCGCCTGCGGGATTGCAGCGCCCCGCGACAGCGACTTACAGGAAACAGCGCTTGGAAAACGCGTCGAAGGCGATCAATATGAACGCGGCGACCTGATTTTCTTTCCGGGCCATGTCGGCATTATGACCGATGCGAAACATATTCTGCATGCCAATCAGCACCGCATGTCGACGGTGATCGAACCGCTCGACCATGTCGTGCACCGCCTGCTGCCCAAATATCCGCAGCCGATCACATCGGCAAAGCGCTTATAGCTCCCCGCGCTCCCGGCGGATTGCGCGCCACTTCGTGACATTGCGGTTATGTTCGGAAATTGTTTTTGCGAAGACATGTCCGCCTGTCCCGTCGGCGACAAAAAACAGCGCATCCGTCCGCTCCGGATCAAGCACGGCAGCAATCGATTCGCGCCCCGGATTGGCGATTGGCCCCTTGGGCAACCCGCCGCTGACATAGGTGTTATAGCCATTGTCGGCGCGCAGTTCCGAAACGCGGATGCGGCGCCCAAGCGGCTTGCCTTTGGTGATGGGGTAAATCACTGTCGGGTCGGCCTGTAACAACATGCCGATGCGCAAGCGATTGGAATAAACGCCCGCGATCATGCGGCGTTCGCTTGGCTTTGCGGTTTCTTTCTCGACGATGGCGGCAAGGTTGACGGCATCTTCCATCGACGAAACGACGGTCGTTTCCTTGCGTGCCCGCCACAACGTCAACAGGGTTTTCTGCATCGCCTCCTGCATCCGCCCCAACACCGCAGCGCGGGTTTCGCCGCGTTCGAAATGATAGGTATCGGGCAGGACAGAACCTTCGGCAGGCACGTCGATTTTCCCGGTCAACAAGGGTTCGGCCATCAACCGCTCATAGACAAGGATCGATGGAAAGCCTTCAGGGATCGTCAACTGGCGCTGTATGGCTTCGCCGTGCTGAAGAATGAATGCGATGGTGGCGGCGTCGAGGCGG
>JBFKAE010000243.1:0-2967 GCA_041621755.1 Sphingomonadaceae bacterium
GGCTCCGGGCTTCTCGGACCCTTCAGACCGTCACAGGTGATGAACTCGAAGCCGCCGTAAATCTCGACCGTCCGGCAGTTGTCCGGAAGGTGTTGATCAGCCAAGCCCGCGAATGGTGCGATGACCAGCGCGGATGTTACAAGCAATACAGACTTAGTCTTCATTGGTCTTCCCTTCGATTTTGACGGTCGCCTGATTGCGCCGTCATGCCCTGAACGGCAAAGGTGCCGTCATCCCTCTGTGACGCATTTCCCTTTCAAGTATGTCGACCCGGTTCTTCAGCGCTTCGATTTCCTGCCGAAGCTGCGTGATCGACTGACGCCCTTCTGACGGGGATCGCATATTTCCTAGAACGTCGCTTCTGATCGAACGAACCGTCCAAGACGTGACGACACGCCCGTCTAGTTCATGCCGAAGTTCCGCGTTCGCGATTTCGGCGATCCGGTCGTCGTTGAAGCCTTCGTCGTATAGGGCGAAGCCGTCGTTGCCCTTCTTGCAATGACGCCGAAGAACTTCTTCGACCTTGCGCTTCTGCGCATATTGCAGCCGGTTGACTGTGTTGTCGTTCGTCATCTGTCTTCCCTTCACATTCGAGCGGTCCGCGACCGCCTTCCAACATGCGGCGACATTGCCGCAATTCTTCCGGGTCGTTACCTGACGACCTCCGTGATCTTGAACCGAAGAAAGGCTTCGATCAGGCGCTTTTTCAGCGGCCAGTCGCGAGCCCGGCGCGTTCCCTTCGACTTTACATCCTCGATGACCCTGATCCAGCCTAGGGACTTTTCAAAGTCTATCGCGCGACGTTCTTCGTCGAATTCGAATGTCCGCCGACGATAGCTGAAATCCGCGGTATATGTGCAAACATGCTGACAATGAATTTCGACGGTATAGACAGGGTGAACTTCAAGTTCCCTGATCAGATCAGCCTTTTTTTCGTTCAACAATTCGCCGTAGCGCTTGGCTTCCGCCCGGCTGTCGAACGTGATCCCGTCGACGACGGTCTTCTTCGCGCCGTATTTGCCCTTGCGCTTTTTCTTTGTGAACAGTTCGCGCGCGTTCGCTGCGGTCATTCGCTCAATCATCGAACAAGTCCCCCGTCGCCTTCTTCGCCCGGCGCGTCGCCGCGGTGTTCTTCGCCCGGTGTTCGGCGTCATAGGTATTATGACAGCGCTGACACCATGCCCGAAGGTTCGTTATTCGGTTGTTGGTCGGGTCATGGTCAAGATGCGCGACCGTCAGGACCACAAGCGACCCGGTTTCGGGATGCGGCTTGCGGTCTTCGGCGCGGCAATCGGGGAACTGCGGCGAGCCTTCACAGCGGCGCTTCGCGCGGACGTGTTTGACCTCGAACGCGATTGTGACCCAATTGTCCGGATACTTCCGGCGGTTTTCCTTGGATATAGGCACGGTGCAACCCTCGCAGCCCGCGCCCGCACCGGATGGCACGGGCGCGGCATCAGTTCACAAGACAGCGTCGAAGATCATCAGTTCCGGACAGTCAAGGGCAAGCGCAGCGACACAGCGATCGAAGGCGACCTTCTCGACCTCGACAAGATTGTCGATGGTCACGAACAACGCAAGCGCGCCTTCGTCGATCCTGAAGCGGACGCGGACAGGAACGACTTCCGGGTCCATGCCTTCGAACAACGGAAGCCTGATCTTGATCAGTTCCGGGATAGCGACAGCGCCCTTCGCCTGATCGTCTTCGATATAGGTGAACTGCCGGAAGCCGTTCGACATCCTGACCGCCGACTTGAATTCAAGCTTCTTCGTCACGTTCAGGTTCATCGCGCATTCGACCAGCGAAGCCGCATCGGGCTCGATAATCTCGGGCGCGCGTTCTTCGAGAAAACGACCGAAGCCGACCTGTTTCATCGGCTTGTCATTCGCGCCGACCCATGCCGCCCAAGAAGTCGTGCGTTGAGCGATGAAGGTCGCCGTGTGGTCGCAATGGTCCGCATAGATGTCGCCGTCGTCATCCTTCGCGGAATGGTAATTGATCACCGCCCTGATCCGATGATCATGCGTGTCGGCGAAGGCGACCGTCTTCCGGTTTCCGAACCGGTTGACATAGTCCGCGAGCGATTTGACCGCCCGGAACTTCACCGCGCCGGTCGCCCGTGTCGGACGTTCGCGAAGATGTTCGATCGAGCGGATGTCATAGCCATCGCGGACCAGCATGAAAGGCGCGTGATCGGGGATCGACTTCACCCGACCGGCTTCGGCCATTTCGGCTAGGATGAAACCTTGCGCGGCTTCGCTCGACGGCATCGCTTCAAGTTCGTCAGTCATGCGTCAGCACCTTTCCCGCCTTCGATCGGTCGCAGGAGTTCTTGCGCTTCTTCTGCCGGTGCCTTCCGGGTCAGGTGACCGTCACGGTCGGTGAAGAAGAACGCCTTTCCAAAGCTGACCTGCGGCGCTTTTGCGGTGATCTTCGTCGTGACCTCGAAGCCTCGATCGCCGTTCGGCGCGACTTCAAGCGTGATAGTCACCGATCCCTTCTTCCCGGTCGCGCGGACAGCTTTCAGGATTTCGGCGAGTTGTTCGTCAGTTTCCGCCGATGCGTTCCCGGCGTCGATGTGCCGGAATGCGTCGAAAAATTTCGACATTGCCTTCCCTTCTCCTGTGATGCCGACAGGTCATGATCAGGCGACGTCGGTGAAGACGGCGGCGAGTTCAGGACGCAAGTCAGCGGGTTTGCAGTTCAGCGCATCGGCGAGCCTTGCTAGGATCGCCGCGCCCGGCTTCCGCGTACCGCTGGCGATCTGCGACATATATGGACGGCTTACACCGACCTCTTGCGCAAGTTCAGTCCGGGTCTTCCCCGAACGTTCGATCCGCTGCCCGATCGTCAATGTTTTCGTTCGCTTTGCCATGCCGCGAGAGTAGCCGCGACCGTCGCAAGTTGCAACACCCATTTTTTTCAGATAATCGCCCGAATTGTGGCAATTAACTCTTGAATGCACC
>JBFKAE010000244.1:0-2902 GCA_041621755.1 Sphingomonadaceae bacterium
CAAGACCTTGTGGACCGAGGACGATCCCGGCGAAAAAGTCCGCGTCATCGGCGTCTGGGACGGCCCCGAAGAGGCACGCCGCGTTGGCGACGACATTCTCAGCCTCGGTCATCGGGGTGTCACCGCCGACAAGGTCGCCATTCTTGTCCGCGCACAGTTCCAAACACGCGAGTTTGAAGAGCGTTTCATCACGATCGGCCTGCCCTATCGCATCGTTGGCGGCTTCCGCTTTTACGAACGCGCCGAAATCCGTGATGCCCTTGCCTATCTGCGTGTGCTTGCCCAACCTGCCGACGATCTGGCGTTTGAGCGCATCGTAAACCTGCCCAAACGCGGACTTGGCGATAAAAGTCTGCAAAAAATACACCTCCACGCCCGCGCCCGACAAATCCCGCTGTCCGTCGCCGCGACGGAAATTTGCGCGACAAGCGAGCTTCCCGGCGGCGCGCGCAACGCCCTTGGCGCGCTGGTGGAAAATTTCGCGCGCTGGCGGACGCAATTGGATACGCTTCCACACGGCGAACTTGCCCGCATCGTGCTTGAAGAGTCAGGCTATATCGGCATGTGGCAGGCTGACCGGTCCGCCGAAGCGCAGGGACGTGTTGAAAACCTCACCGAACTCACCCGCGCCATAGAAGATTTCGACAGCATGGCGGCGTTTCTCGAACATGTTTCGCTGGTCATGGAAAATGAAGAGGCCCGTAACGAGCCGAAAGTGACCATCATGACCCTCCACGCCGCCAAGGGGCTGGAGTTTGATCACGTCTTTCTGGTCGGCTGGGAAGAAGGCGTTTTCCCCTCGCAGCGTTCCCTTGATGAAGGCGGGTTAAAAAGCCTCGAAGAGGAACGCCGCCTTGCTTATGTCGGCATCACGCGTGCCCGGCAGTGTGCAACCATTACCCATGCCGCCAACCGGCGCATATATGGCCAATGGACGTCAAGCATCCCGTCGCGCTTCGTTGGCGAACTCCCCGAAGAGCATATCGACGCGGGCAGTACGATTGTCGGCGGCAATCGGTGGCATGCAGCGCTTGACAATGGCGACCCCTTCGCGCTGTCTGACCGCGATAGAACGCATGACCGTGGTCCAGGGTGGAGCCGCGCACAGGCCATTGCCCGATCAAGACGCGCCACAGGCCAGACAAGCACGAAACGTAGCGTCAGCACCGTCGGCCAGACCGCGCGCCGCGATCTTGCCACGGGCGACCGAGTCTTTCACCAGAAGTTCGGCACAGGCGTCATAACCGTCATTGATGGCAACAAGCTCGAGGTTGATTTTGACCATGCCGGGCAAAAACGCGTGCTCGACAGTTTCGTCGACAAAGCATGACCGCACGCGCCGATGATAAGACCGACACTGGTGACGGCTTGCCACTGCCACGGCGGTTGATTGCCATTGCCGACATTTCGTTTGGCACGGCGCTTATCGTTATTGACGGGTCGATCGCCAATGTCGCCTTGCCGACGATTGCAAATGACCTCGGCACCGACAGATCGGCATCCGTGCTTGTTGTCACGGTTTACCAACTGGTGCTGGTGATGACGCTTTTGCCGTTTTCGGCGCTCGGCGGGCTGATTGGTCTAAAGCGCATGTATCAGTATGGTCTGCTCTTGTTCATGGCGGCGAGCGCGCTCTGCATTTTTGCGAAAACCTTGCCCTTTCTGCTCGCGATGCGTGTGTTGCAGGCGCTCGGCGCTGGCGCGGCGCTGAGCGTATCATCGGCGCTTGTGCGTTCGATCTATCCTGCACGGCAACTTGGCCGTGGGCTTGGCGTCAACACGATTGTCGTGGCAAGTTCGGCGGCACTGGCGCCAACGCTTGGCGGCCTTATCCTTGCCGTGGCGCCCTGGCCCTTTGTCTTTGTTTCGGCCGCCCCGCTTGCCTTGCTGTCGCTTGGGCTTGCCCGCGCGTTTCCGCTCGTTCCGCCTGTTAAGGGCAATTTTGACCGCCTCGGCGCGGTGCTGTGCGCCCTGATGTTCGGCTTTGTCATCGGTGGCCTTGAAAGTGGCATTCAAGGCGGCATGCCAATGATTTCGGCATTGATCCTGATCATGGGCATGATCATTGGCGCCTATTTTGTCCGGCGCGAAATTCGGATTCAAAAACCGATTCTGCCGGTGGACCTGCTTGCCAATCCGACCCTGTCCTTGTCAGCGTTCGGCGGACTGTGTGCCTTTATCGCTATCATGACCTTGATGGTTTCCCTGCCGTTCCGGCTTGAAACCGCCTATGGCTTTACCCCGACCGAAGTGGGTGCCGTCATCGCGCCGTGGCCATTGGTCGTGATGTTTGTCGCACCGACTGCGGCCATGCTTTCAGATCGTTATCCAGCAGGACTTCTCGGCGGTATCGGCATGACCATCGCGGTTATCGGACTCACACTTGTCGGTGCCTTGCCCGACGATCCGAACCATTTTGACATTGGCTGGCGCATGGGGCTGTGTGGCGCAGGCTTTGGGCTGTTCCTTGCGCCGAATGCGCGGCATATCATCGGCTCGGCACCACGCGAACGCGCAGCATCCGCGGGCGGTCTTGTCGCAACGGTGCGTCTGTCGGGGCAGACGCTTGGCGCATCACTTGCCGCAGCTTTGCTTGTCGGCAGTATCGGCAGTGGCGCGGGCGCGGCCTATATCGCCGCAGGGATTGCCGCCATTGCCGGAATTTGCAGTGTTGCAAGGCTGAACCCGGCGCTGCAAAAGCCTTTATCAAACGAAGACCCTGTGGGTACGCCATGACCGATGCCTGGAAAATCACTTTACCCTGTACACGCGAGGATGCGGAATCGCTGCAAGGCGATCAGCCTTGGCTTGATGGCTTCTCGCCAACCCCCGTCATCATCGCAACCGAGCCTGATCCCGCGCAGCCCGAAGACTGGCGGCTCGACATCTACACCGAAGGCGA
>JBFKAE010000245.1:0-2878 GCA_041621755.1 Sphingomonadaceae bacterium
GGTATTGTTCGATCCGGTCAGATCGGCCGACCCGCCAATACTGTTGGGGGCCGCCGCATTTATAGCCTCGAGCGCCAGTTCGCTCGCCTTGCGAGTCGCAACCTTTTTCGGCTCGGCAATCAGTGCGTCTATATGCGACTTCAGTGCATCTGCACCGCGCTGCGTTGCCGCGCCGTTGAAGAAAGCCACAAATTCTTCATATTCAGGCTGATTTTCGGCTTTTGCCTGCCATGCCGCGCGAATTTCACCTCCGCGCGCGCCTGTCTGACGCCATGCGTCAAGGATAGCGACGGGAACTTCAAACGGTGGCGACGTCCAGCCCAGCGTTTCACGCGTGGCCGCAACCTCGGCATCGCCGAGCGCTGCGCCATGTGTCGCCGACGTTCCCTGCTTGTTTGGTGCACCAAAGCCGATGATCGTCCGACATGCGATCAGCGACGGGCGCTTGTCCGCCTTTGCCGCACGCAATGCAGCGTCAATATCCTCGGGATCATGGCCGTCGCACTCGACCGTATGCCAGCCGGACGCATTATACCGCGCCAATATGTCTTCGGACGTCGACAGATCGGTCTTGCCATCGATCGTAATGCGGTTGTCATCCCAGATCACGTTGAGGCGGCCCAATTGCAAATGACCGGCAAGACCAACGGCTTCGTGATTAATGCCTTCCATCAGACAACCATCGCCCGCAATGACCCACGTTCGATGATCCTGAAGTGCGTCACCAAAGCGCGCATTCAGGTGTCGCTCGGCAATCGCCATACCGACAGCAGTCGCCAGCCCCTGCCCCAATGGTCCAGTCGTGGTTTCAACGCCTGCGAGTTCAAAATTTTCTGGATGTCCAGCGCACGGACTGCCGAGCTGACGAAAATTCCGGATGTCATCCATCGTCGGCCGCTCGTACCCGGTCAGGTGCAGCAGCGCGTAAATCAGCATCGACCCATGACCTGCGGAGAGCACGAATCGGTCACGATCGGACCAGTACGGATCTGCAGGGTCAAACTTCAGATGTCGGGTGAAGAGAGAAGTCGCGACATCGGCCATGCCCATCGGCATGCCGGGATGTCCCGAATTTGCGGCTTGTACAGCATCCATCGCCAGCGCGCGTATAGCGTTGGCAAGGTCAGATTGAGTGACAGTCATCAGGTTTCCGGTTCTGGCGCAGTAAACATGCGAGGGCGAATCGCGGCGCACAATGGCTACGCCCATCTTCGCAGTCAACGCCTGCCCGAAAAAACCATTGTGCACGGCAAAGTGCTATACCTCCCGGACTTCTCTTGCTCCCGGCTTGACCAATGGTCAGATTCAATCTTATGATTGATACGCAAATTGCTGATTTTGGGACTTTTCACTATGACGGAATCGGTCGGTTTCTCACCTGCGCTCGCCCGGCTGGACCAGGCGCTCTCTAAACTCGAAAAAGCCGTTACAAGTGTAGGAAATAAAAACAATAATGTGCAATTGAGCGCGATAGAAGCCGAACGCGACCTGCTGCAGATCAGGCATCGTCGACTGATCCAGAAAACCGAAGGTATATTATCGGACATTGACGCGCTGATCGCATCAAACGAGGGAAACTGAACATATGGGGCAGTTGAATGTTTCGATCGGCGGTCGCAGCTATCCGCTTGCTTGCCGCGACGGTGAAGAGGATCGATTGCGCAAACTCGCTGCCCATGTCGATAGCAAGGCAACGGAGCTTACCGGCGCACTCGGGCAAATGAGCGAACCACGTCTTTTATTGATGTCCGCAATATTGATTGCCGACCAGCATTTTGATTCTGTTGAAAAATATTCGGATACTTCAACATCAGACAGCGATGCGATTATCACACAGGCGCTCAACAATGCGGCCAACCGCATTGAAGCGATCGCATCAGCCCTTGAGCAACACTCGACGGACACCTAGATAGGGCGCCGGCGGATACTGCCCGGTGCGCGCGATGCGAACATCCCTGAGGCGATATCAACATCCTAGGGAGCTGTCCCTGCCCGGATTCTGGTCCGGCGTACACGGCGCCCACCTGACGTTAATGGCGTCAGAGGATATTCCAGCAAACGGCCGCGGCGGTTCCGCCACCCGCAGCATACGGGAACCATCATGGAAACTGGTGCAATCGGCGAGAAAGAGCGTTTTCGACACGACGCGCGCGCCCGACGCCTTGCTTTCGTGAGCACGCTTTCAGCAGCGCAGCGGACCGAATTTGAAAACAGCATTGCAGCGCAAGCTGGACGTTACATAGCCACAGCGCATGTCCTCGCCTCTTATGCCCCAATGAGTCAGGAAGTTGATCCCACAGCCTGCCTTACGCATGTACGATCGAACGCCATCATTGCCCTCCCCTGGTTCGAAAATCGCAACTCCAATATGCTGTTCCGGGAAATCGATGGAGAGAACGTACGTGGACCGTTTGGCACATTGCAGCCGCCCGCTATCGCGCCAGCATGTGCTCCGGACGTCATCCTCGTACCACTCGTCGCCGCTGATACGCAGTGCAACCGCCTGGGACAGGGCAAGGGCCATTTCGACCGCGCACTTATGTCGTTGCGTCAACACAAGCCGTTGCGCGCTATAGGCCTTGCCTGGGATATGCAAATCGTCGACAGCATACCTATCGACAGTTGGGATGAACCTCTCGACATGATTATCACACCAACACGGACGATCCTTAGCGATGCCTTCGTATGACGAAAAACCTAAAATTCGCAAGCCGTTAGGCGTGCTTTTTATTATCTTACTTATATGCCTGTATGCCGCCGCCATAATGTCTGTTGCCGGCCCAATTCAGCGGTTGCCCGCGCTGGCGCAGGCTCCGATCTGGCTGGTTCTCGGTATCGTCTGGATCGTCCCGATCCGGCCTTTGGTGCGGTGGATTGA
>JBFKAE010000246.1:0-2774 GCA_041621755.1 Sphingomonadaceae bacterium
CCGGGATCCCGAGCCGCAGGTCGTAGGGTTTCGGTTTTGGCGAAAGCTCGACAACCCTCACAACAGTCGCAGTTGATCTCCCGGCTGTGGCGGGCGCTCGAACAGGTCGCAGCTGAGCTTCAGCTTGCGCTTGTTGAGCTTCAGCCGCTTGCAGGCGATTTCGAACCGGCGGCCGATCGACCAGGCATAGGGCCCGGTGCCGCGCTGCCTGAGGCCCCAGCTCGGGTCGTAGTCTTTGTCACCGTGCATCGAACGCATCAGGGAAATGACATGCGTCGCCCGGTCCGGGAACGCACTCTCAAGCCACTGGCGGAACAGCGAGGCCACCTCAAGCGGCAGCCGCAGCAGCACATATCCGGCCTCGCTCGCCCCGGCGACCGATGCCGCCGCGAGGATCGATTCGATCTCGTGATCGTTCAATGCCGGAATCACCGGCGCCACCATGACGGCGGTCGGAACACCGGCTTTCGACAGGATCTCGAGCGCCTGCAGCCGCTTGGTCGGTGTCGATGCCCGCGGCTCCATCGCCCGTGCCAGCTTCGCATCGAGGGTGGTGATCGACAGCGCCACCTTGACGAGGCCCTTCTCGGCCATCGGCTGCAGGATATCGAGGTCGCGCACGATCGAAGCCGACTTGGTGACGATGCCGACCGGATGATTGAACTCCGCCAGCACCTCGAGGATCTGCCGGGTGATGCGGTAGCGCCGTTCGATCGGCTGGTAGGGATCGGTGTTGGTGCCGAGCGCAAGGGTCGCCGGTTCGTAGTTCGGATTGAGCAGTTCCCTGCGCAGCAGTTCGGCGACGTTCGGCTTGGCGAACAGCTTGGTCTCGAAATCGAGGCCCGGCGACAGGCCCATATTGGCGTGTGTCGGCCTGGCATAACAGTAGCTGCAGCCATGTTCGCAGCCGCGATAAGGGTTGACCGAGCGGTCGAAGGACAGGTCCGGCGACTGGTTGCGGGTGATCGCCGTGCGCGCCGTCTCTTCGGTGACCTGCGTGGCAAGCGCCGGCAGGTCTTCCAGGTCCTGCCAGCCGTCGTCGAAGAAATGGTACTTGAGCTTTTCATGCCGCCCGCTGGCATTGGACCGCGACCCGCGGCGGCCGGCATTGGCAGCGGCAAGCGCCGCCTCCGCCCCTTTGAACGAGGAGAAGTCGAGGCGCGCCCTTTTGTCGATGAGAGTCGTCATGTTGTAATTCTACGCCTCTGTTGGAACAAATCAAGAACAAAAACACATCTTGCCCGGGCCGGACAGGCGATTATTCTCCGCACCGCCATGCTCAGCATCATCGTTCCGACCCTCAATGCCGCCGGCCACCTGGATACAACGCTGGCAGCCATCGCCGGTTCCGCCGGCGCGCTGGGCGATTGGGAACTCATCGTCGCCGACGGCGGGTCGCACGACCGCACGCTTGAGCTGGCAGAAGCAGCAGGCGCCAGGATCGTCACCGGCGAGCCGGGCAGGGGACACCAGCTCAAACGCGGCGCCAATGTGGCCACGGGTGACTGGCTGCTGTTCATCCATGCCGACACCAGGCTCGGCGACACCTGGGGCCGGACGGTGGCCAGGTTCATCGAATTGATGGAATACGAACCTGAGCCGAAGGCCGCCGTCTTTCGCTACCGCCTCGATGACCGGGGGATGAGAGCCCGGCTTTTGGAAGTGATCGTCGAACTGCGCACATGGTGGTTCGCTTTGCCCTATGGTGATCAGGGTCTGCTGATCTCGCGAGCCCATTACGACGAGGTCGGCGGCTTCCGCCCGATACCAATCATGGAGGACGTTGATATCGTTCGCCGAATCGGCCGCCGCCGCCTCGTCACACTCAACTGCGAGGCCTTCACAAGTGCGGGCCGTTACCGGAAAGACGGCTACCTGCGGCGCACGACGCGCAACCTGCTGTGCCTCACCCTGTGGTTTCTCGGCGTCTCGCCCGAGCGCATTGCCAGGATCTACAGGTGATGCGGCGCGACCGCCTCGTCGTCATGGCCAAGCAGCCTCGGTCTGGCCGGGTCAAGACGCGGCTTGCCCACCAGATCGGCTCCGCCGAGGCCGTGCGCGTCTACCGCACCATCCTGTCAAGCACCTTGCGAAACCTGTCGTCCGACCCGCGCTGGCAGACCTGGGTTGCCGCTTCGCCCGACACATCTGTTGCCGATCCCACGTGGCCGGCAACCGTCTGTCTGCGCGGCCAGGGCTCGGGCGATCTGGGGCAGCGCATGCAGCGGGTGTTCGACACCATGCCGCGCGGCCCCGTCGTCATCATCGGCTCCGACATCCCCGGGATCAACCGCACCGACATAGCCTTGGCCTTTTCCGCCCTCGGCGGCAAAGACGCCGTCTTCGGCCCGGCCCCCGACGGCGGCTACTGGCTCGTCGGCCAGCGCCGCATGCCGAAGGTGCTTGCGCTCTTCGCCGATGTCAGGTGGTCCAGCGAGCATGCGCTGGCGGACACCCTGGCCAACCTGCGCGGCTACAAGACCGCCATGCTCCGCACCATCGCCGACGTCGACGAGGAGGCCGATTACAGGCGCTGGCTGCGCACGCAATCGTCACGCCGGACTTGATCCGGCGTCTCGAAGACTATTGCTATGTAGTTGGAAATAAGAAGGATTCCGGATCATGTCCGGAATGATGCCGAGGGTTTGTTCACCGCGCGCCCAAGCCGCCGCTTCTTGCAATCGCGATGCCTGCGAGGATCAGACCCAGCGAGATGAACGCGGTTGCGGCGGGCCGTTCTGCGAGGAACACCATGCCGTAGGCGACGCCGAACA
>JBFKAE010000247.1:0-2766 GCA_041621755.1 Sphingomonadaceae bacterium
AAGGCTCGCCACCGCATCGCGAAAGGCAAGCCCGTCCTGTTCGACCACAAAGCGGATCACATCGCCATGCGCGCCGCAGCCGAAACAATGGTAAAACGCCTTGTCGTCATTGACGTAGAAGCTTGGCGTTTTTTCATTATGAAACGGGCAGCAGCCCTTCATCTCTCGCCCCGCGCGCAACAGCTTGACGCGCCGCGACACCACCGCCGATATCGAGACGCGGCTGCGGATTTCGTCAAGGAATTGTGGCGGGATGCTCATGGAGAAGCGTAGGCCTAACCCAGCGCCGCTTTGACAATTCCGCTGACGCTGCTCATGTCGATTTTGCCAGCGTGGCGGGCTTTTACCTCGGCCATGACCCGGCCCATATCCTTCATGCCGCCCGCGCCAAGGTCGGCAACAATCGCGGCGACCGCAGCCTTTGCGTCGTCGGCACTCATCATTGCAGGCATGAATTCCTCGATCACGGAAAGTTCGCCTTGCTCCTGCGCGGCAAGTTCGGCGCGGCCGCCTTTTTCGTACATGTCGATCGATTCGCGGCGCTGCTTGGCCATTTTGACGAGGACTTCGGTGACCATGACGTCATCGTCGTCAACGGGTTTACCGGTACGCGCTTCGATATCGCGATTCTTGATGGCGGCCAGAATCGAACGGGTGGCGGCAACACGCTCTTTGTCGCCGGATTTCATGGCGGCGACCTGCGCGGCCTTGATTTCATCACGGATCATAGTGGTTTTCGTCCTGTTTTTCGTGAAAAGACCCTCTAACCCGTGCCGACGCAAAAGAATAGATTGACGCTGCGGGAACGCGGCAATAGCAAGTCGCCTCAGCCTACAACCTGACCTTAAAGATTCGAGAGGGCCACGACACGTGTCCGACGCTAAACTTCCGCGCGCACCTGATGGAGCCACGGGAGTCCTGATTCTGGCCGATGGTACATGCATCTTTGGCCGGGGCTTCGGGGCAGAGGGTGACGCGGTTGGCGAAGTCTGCTTCAACACCGCAATGACCGGCTATCAGGAGGTCATGACCGACCCGAGCTACGCCGGACAGATCATCACCTTCACCTTTCCGCATATCGGCAATGTCGGCGCGAATCCCGAAGATATCGAAGCCGACGCGCCGCACGCGCTTGGCTGCATCGTCCGCGAAGACGTCACGCAGCCGAGCAATTTCCGCTCCACCATGCATTTCGCCGACTGGATGGCGAAAAATGGCCGCATCGGCATTTCGGGCGTCGATACACGCGCGCTGACCCGCCGCATCCGGCTTGCAGGCGCGCCGAACGCCGTCATCGCGCACAGTGCGACGGGCGACTTCGATCTCGACGCCTTGCTGGCAAAGGCAAAGGCGTGGGGCGGGCTTGAAGGCCTCGACCTTGCCAAAGACGTAACCCGGCCCGACACGCATGAATGGTTCGGCGGCGAATGGCGGCTGGGCGAAGGCTATAAGCACGGGGAGGGCGGCGAGAACCGGCCCCATGTCGTCGCCATCGATTACGGCGCGAAACGCAATATCCTGCGCAACCTCACCCGCGCGGGCGCGACGGTAACAGTCGTCCCGGCAACGGCGAGCTTTGACGAGATCATGGCGCTGAAACCCGCTGGCGTGTTCCTGTCGAACGGCCCGGGCGATCCGGCAGCGACGGGTGAGTACGCCGTGCCAGTCATCAAGGCGCTGATCGATGCCGACATGCCGATTTTCGGCATCTGCCTTGGCCATCAGATGCTCGGCCTTGCTGCAGGCGCGAAGACGTCGAAAATGTTCCAAGGCCACCGCGGCGCCAACCACCCGGTCAAGCGGTTGTCCGATGGCGCGGTCGAAATCACCAGCATGAACCACGGCTTTGCCGTCGAAGCCGAGAATTTGCCGCAAAACATCCGCGCCACCCACATCAGCCTGTTCGACGGTTCGCTGTGCGGCCTCGAATTCACCGACAAACCCGTCTTCGGCGTCCAATACCACCCCGAAGCCAGCCCCGGCCCACAGGACAGCTTCTATCTGTTCGAGAAGTTTGTGGGGAACCTCAGGTAAAGAATGCCCAAACGTACTGACATATCCTCCATCCTCATCATCGGCGCTGGTCCTATTGTGATCGGGCAGGCGTGCGAGTTTGATTATTCGGGGACGCAGGCGTGCAAGGCGCTGCGCGAGGAGGGTTACCGGATCATTCTGGTCAATTCCAATCCGGCGACGATAATGACAGACCCGGATATGGCCGACGCGACTTATGTCGAGCCGATTACGCCCGAGATTGTCGCCAAGATTATCGCCAAGGAACGGCCCGACGCGGTGCTGCCGACGATGGGCGGACAGACGGCGCTCAACACCGCGCTGGCGCTCGACAAGGATGGGACGCTGGCAAAATATGGTGTCGAGCTGATCGGCGCCGACGCCGAAGCCATCGACAAGGCCGAAGATCGCCTGAAATTCCGCGATGCGATGGACAAGATCGGGCTGGAATCGGCGCGCTCTGGCATTGCGCATTCGATGGAAGAGGCTTTCGCGGTTCTCGAACGCACCGGCCTGCCATCGATCATCCGACCCAGCTTTACGATGGGCGGCACCGGCGGCGGCGTTGCCTATAACCGGCAGGAGTTCGAGGACATCGTGCGCGGCGGCCTTGATGCCAGCCCGACGACCGAAGTGCTGATCGAGGAATCGCTGCTCGGCTGGAAAGAATATGAGATGGAGGTTGTCCGCGACAAAAACGACAACGCCATCATCATCTGCTCGATTGAAAATGTCGATCCGATGGGCGTCCAT
>JBFKAE010000248.1:0-2705 GCA_041621755.1 Sphingomonadaceae bacterium
CGCAATTACCAGACTGTTTGGCAGACCGTCACTTTGTTATCTATCGAGATCTAACCGCTGCATATAAAAACAAGAACGAGACAGCGACGCTAGGTGCTAGCGATAGTGAGGAAGCGTACCCGGATGAGTAATCATTTGAAGTGGGCAAGTCTGATACTGGCGCTTGTGATATCGGTTCCGGCATTCGCCGTGGAGGTGTCCGGCACCCAGGTGAAGGAATCCGACACCAGTGTTTCGGCAACGGATGAAAATACATTGACGTCATCGGAGCGGGCACGTTCCCGTTTATGGGAACTGTCGGAAACGGAATGGCGTCGCTACAAACAATTGATGCAGGGCATTCGCGGCAGCATCAGCCCGTCGACGATCTCACCCATCGAGGTATTGGGAATTCATGCACGTGACCAGGAAGAGCGTCGTCGTTATGCCGAGCTGTGGACACGCGCCATGCGCGAGGATGTGAGCCGGATATTGGCTTTTCAGCGTGCGTACGATGAGGCCGGAAAACGCTTGTATCCGAATGAACAGTTGATCGATATCGATCGTTTGCCACGCGCCGACAAGACGAGTTCGTTGCAGCCTGGAGACCGGGTGCTTTTCTTCACCCGGACGGATTGCCCTGCCTGTGATGCTTTGCTGGGAAAGCTCCTCAAACGCATTGATGCGGTGACGGGTATCGATATCTATATCGCTGGCGTGAAGTCCGGTGATGACCAGGCGGTGAGAGATTGGGCGGCCAGTCATTCGATCAAACCCGAGTGGGTGCGCAGTCGCCGTGTCACCCTAAACCACGAGGCGGGTGTACTAGAGAGACTCACTCAGGGGAAAGGAAAGATACCTTATATATTGAAACGGCAGGGGAAGGACCTGTCGGTGCTTCGCGCCTCGGAGCTCTGACTATGGTTCGGGCACGATCCATGGGCGTTTGGCTTGGTGCCGTGCTCGGGGTCCTCTGGTCGACAGCCGGGTGGAGCGGAGAAAACGTGCCAAACGGTTACCGCGCAATCGCGGCCGAATACGAAATTCCCTATTCGGTTCTGTACGCCATCGCCCTGGCGGAAAGTGGCATGGGTTCGAGCGACAATAGCATTCGTCGTCCATGGCCATGGACGCTCAATGTCGCTGGGCGCGGACATTATTATTCTTCGCGCAAAAGTGCGTGGCATGCTCTCAATTATTTTCTCGCCCGCGGTGAGCAATCCATTGATATTGGCCTGATGCAGGTCAGCTGGAAGTATCACAAGGACAAGTTGGGCAACACCTGGCAGGCGCTGGATCCGTATTACAACTTGCGGATCGCGGCCGTGATCTTACAGGACTGTTTCAAGCAGCGGCGCGATTGGTGGGCCAGCGTTGGTTGCTATCACTCCCCTAAGAATTCGGTGCGTGCGCAACGCTACCGACTACGGGTCGTCGGTCATTGGCAGCGGCTGGAAGCAAACGGGTAACACATCCAAATGGCGAGGCAATACAATGGCCCTATATATAAGGAATAGTATCGTACTGGTGGTAATGGCCATGATCCCATTGTGTGCATGGGCAGGGGTGACCGTGATCTATGACAGTGGCCAAACCCGAGCGCTGGCACCGTATCTTGAGATACTTGAGTCCAGCGAGCGAGTAACTAATAGCCAGTCGATCCGCAGCCCCAAGCTCGGCGCCGCAGACATTCAAACGTTGTTGCCGATTCGCTCGCCCGGACTGAGTCCGGGAACGGTGCCATCGCGGGCGCATAATCGACCGTTTGCCCGTCCGTTCTTTCTGATCGGTTCCGATACACGATCCAGGCAATGGCTCGTTAAACACCGGGAGCGCCTCAAGGCGATCGGCGCCGTAGGCATGTTGGTCCAGGCAGAGACGCGGGAGGATTTGCAGGCCACTGCCAATTTGTCAGGTGGGCTACCCATCATGCCGGCATCCGCTACCGACATCGCCAAGGCCTTGGGTATTTCGCATTATCCAGTACTGGTGTCATCACAAGGCATTGAGCAGTGAGTGCGCATCCCATCGAGGCCTTGCTGCGACCTCCGGTCGAGTTGTGGTCGACGTTAGTGGCTTTCGCAACGGCGGCCATCGCTATGCTGGCCCCTTGGGCGCTGATGATGCCACCGGGCGTGGCCTACAGCGCCGGTGCGGCGCTCATGCTGATCGGAATGATCCGGGCCAGGCAGGCCTGGAGAGTTATGCGTTATCAACGCAACATGCGCAGGTTACCCACCTATCGACTACGCGCGGACAAGATCCCGCTCAGTCGCCACAAACTGTTTCTTGGCAAAGGCTTTCGCTGGACCCAGCAGCATACCCAACGATTGCGTGACACCCTCCGGCCAGAGGTTCAACACTACGTGCAACCGGGGTGCCTGTACCAATGGGCACGCCGCAAGGAAGTGGCGTGGGAATCGATACCGCTGTTGAATTTACTGGCCCACTATCTTCGTTCGCGCGGTTGGTGGAATCCCCTGGCGCCGCTTCCGCCGGTCGGTGGAAAACCGGCCCTGCATGCCGTGGAACCCGACGAGCAGGATGTCTGGATGGATATCGGTGAGCGGGTCGGTCATACACTGGTGCTGGGCACGACGCGCGTCGGCAAGACACGGCTTGCCGAGATATTCATCGCCCAGGATATCCGCCGTGGCGATGTGGTGATCGTTTTCGATCCGAAGGGAGACGCCGATCTCCTGCGACGCGTGTACGCCGAGGCCAAG
>JBFKAE010000249.1:0-2701 GCA_041621755.1 Sphingomonadaceae bacterium
CTGGACACCGAGCGATCGCTGACCCTTTTGTTCGATCCGGAGCATGCGCTAGATGAGCGGATCGCGATGGAGCAATTCGCAACCTAGGGCCTTGCCTTTGGGGCAAGCTTCGCTATCTAGCCCGCCTGCCCGTCAGGACGGAATTCCCCGGTAGCTCAGCGGTAGAGCGTTCGACTGTTAATCGAATGGTCGCCTGTTCGAATCAGGCCCGGGGAGCCAGTTTTCCTGCCAGAGATCTTCAATATAAAGCCTGTCAGCAGGTATAGTCCGCCTTGTGGATGGGGCCGAAAAAGAGCGCTTTGCCATGTTCCTGACGATGTCCCTAGGCACTATTGATCACAGTTTTGCAGTATCTGCATTGAAGTCGTTCGCAGGTGCTCGGCAAAGGTATCAATAAGCTCGGCATTCCTGCTTTCGGTGTTACGGCAGAGCTGAACACTGAAGAAGGTATCGGGTTTGAATGGGCGGATCTGCAACCGATGCTCCTGCCCACTCACGACAATCGGATGGACGAGCGAGACACCATGACCTGCGGCCACAAGCTCGCATAGGGTTGTAGTCAGGTTGGCAATCAGCTTACTCACTGCCGGCTGTGACAAGTTTATCACCAATGCGGCGCGGCTGGTTGTGCCATGTTCAATAAGCGCCTTGAACGCTTGGATCTGCCTTAAGCTTACTGACCGGGCTATGTTATAACTTTCGTAATAACATAGGTTGATTTTCGCTTCTGACGCAGAATCCATAAGCACATAGCATTGTCAACGAAGGAGCGATCATGAACGCTGATATCGTTGTCATAGGTGCCGGAATGGTGGGTGCCGGAATGGTGGGTGCCGGAATGGTGGGTGCCGCTATTGCCTATGGCCTTGCCGACCAGTGTGTGGACGTACTTGTGCTCGATGGCAATGACCGCGCCTTTCGGTCAGCAAGCGCCAACTTCCGCGAGTATGTTCGCAATGGCTCGGTCTACCTTCCGGCCAATGCCATGCAAAGGCGCATTTGGGCAGATTTCCAGCCGCTTATGCCTGTGCTTTCGACATACGCGAAATCCAATCGGAAAACGCCGCCATGAAGGCTGCAAACGGTGGTGCCTGTTCTGCCCCGATATAGGCCCCCTCCTCGTCGAACAGGGTAACACTGCGATTGATATAGAGTTCGGGCTGTTGCAGGACGGGCATGTTCAGGAAAACCAGCGATTGACGCAGGGCGTGGTTTGCAAGCGTTGGCCCAAGCGGGCTTGGCGACTGGCTCACCACTGCCGCAGGCTTGCCGATAAGGACGCCCTGCATATAAGGACGAGACCCGATATCAATCGCATTCTTCAGCCCGCCGGGCATGCTGCGATTATATTCGGGACTGGCGAAGATCACCCCGTCGGACACGGTAATGGCCTGACGAAACGCCTGCCATGCAGCAGGTGGATCATTGTCGAGATCCTGATTGTACAAGGGCATATCGACGCTGAGCAAAGTGCAATTCATATGGTCCGGCGCATGGGCCACAAGCTGCCCGGCGATTTTGCGCGTCAGGGAGTTTTGTCGCAGGCTTCCGATGATAATCGCCACACTTTGACCCGTTGCCATTGCCCAATTCCTCAAAATAAACAGTTGAAATACTGTGAGAATCCTGCCCATTCGTCTGGACGCCAGACCCGGCAGAACATCTGCCAGCGCGGCAGCGTTCCGGGCCTGCCCCCTACGCTGTCCACATATAAATTGTCAACAGTTTAAATAAAGTGTCGACATTTATAAATGGGATTGCCATCATATGCTGCAGCGCGTTCGAGCAACGGGCGGCATTCCCCTCTGTCACGCCGGAAAGCGAAAGGAATTTTATGGCCACGCTCATCAATGTCTTCAGTGTACCTGCTGACAAGATGGACCAGTTCGTATCGGAATGGAAAAAGACCTGCGCCTATTTTGAAAAAAACGCACCGGGCTGGATCGAAACCCACCTGCACAGGAATGTCGGCGTCGGCAACCAGACCTTTCAGTTCATCAACATCTCCAAATGGACAAGCGAGGAGGCCTGGCGAGACTCCCACGATCTCTACAAACCCACCGAATATAATATCGAGGGCGTCAAGGGGCACCCGGCCATCTATGAATGCATCGTCGACCGGGAAATCGGCCGCGGTGACGAAAGCCGTCCCTTCATGTGGGCCAGCGAGATACCGGCTTAGCCCACAGATCGTCGGCCCACCCCCACCCGACAGATGCATTTTGGTGGCCTAACCCGTTGCTCTTGGACCTCAGTCAGTCCAAATACGGCCTGTTACCATCCTCCCTCAAGGGAATAGCATGAGCATTCAGACCCGAGCCACGCCCAAAAAAGCGCCTTCCAAAGCCGTAAACCCAAATCGCAACAGCGTGCAGACGGCGTATCTGTGGATCAAGAAGCAGATCATTTCGGGTCAGTTCAAGGCCGGTGAAATATTGCCGCAGGCGACTCTGGCAAAGCAGTGCAAGATCAGCAGAGGCCCCATAAGAGAGGCGCTGCGTCTACTCCAGAATCAAGGATTGATCGAAGCCGAATCCAACCAGAGAGCGCGTGTGGCATCCTTCTCGCCCGAGGATCTTGCACAAATCAGCGCCTCAATGATCGTCAATGTCGGCGCCGCCATTGTCGCAAGCGCCTCCGCGTGGGAAGAAACCGACCTGCTCCATATTCGCACGCTCGTCGAAAAGCTGAAAAGCTCAAG
>JBFKAE010000250.1:0-2701 GCA_041621755.1 Sphingomonadaceae bacterium
AGAGCAGCTGGATAAAGCCTTGGGCCATACCGCACAACGCCGTGAAGCCACTCCACAGCGATAGGCTGACTGCGATAATCGTAATGCGTTTCTTTCGATCAGCTAACCATGCGATCGGTACACCCATCACGCTATAAAAAAACATGAAGGCGATCCCGCCAAGCAGACCCAGTTGCGTATCAGATATGGCAAGCTCTGCCTTGATGGGTGTCGCAAGGATCGAAATGATGGTTCGATCAATCAGGTTCAGAATGTAGACCAGAACCAGCAGTGCAAGCACACGTCGCCCGCTGGCCCCGGTCCCATTATCTGAATTGAGCATCACAATTTTGCCTTTGCCATTATGTGACAACTCATTTGCAACTCAAGGCGCCTTACGTGCACGCCTTCCTAGAAGCTGTAGCCGACTTTTAATCCATAAGTTCTGGGAGCGCCGTATGTTGCCGTAAGCGCGCCGCCATACAGGCTGGTAGAGACATTCGACATCGCCGTAATGTAGAATTTGTCGGCGATATTCTTCACATAGGCAGATACGGCCAGGCCATTATTTGCTCTGTACGTAACAAAAGCGTTGAAAGTCTCATAAGGTTTTTGCGACAGGAAATCCAACTGTTTGGGGTAAAAATAGGTCCGCCCCATGAACTGACCTTCGCCGCGCAGTACAAGATCTCCATCGGCCATCGGGAACATATATTCCACGCCTGCATTTACGGTGTAGTCTGGCGCCTGCTGCAGCTTGTTGCCTGACAGATCAAGATCTTCGCCGGTAAACTCGTCTTTTGTGATATAGTCCTTATACTCACTGTGAAGCCAGCCGACATTGAGATCCAGCTTCAAATCTGCAGTTGGCATATATACGATTTCAGCCTCGATACCATACAGGTCCGAACTGGCGGCATTCTCGATCGCCGTCGATGTCTCTTTGACCCGATAAACCTGAATATTGTCATACTTGTAATAGAATGCCGCAAAGTTGGCGCGTAGTCGCCCGTCAAGCAGATCAAGCTTCGCACCGACCTCATAATCCGTAAGTTTCTCGGTATCGAACGGAGGCTGCAACCCGCCCAGATTAAAGCCGCCCAGTTTCACCGCCTGCGAGAACGTCGCATAAAGCAACGTATCTGAATTTGGTTGATAGTTCAGCGTTACCTTTGGCGTAAAATCCTTGCTGGCCACCTTGTCATAAGGAATGAAGTTGCTGATAATCGGCGCGGCATCCCGGTTGAATGGTGCTGTTGAGAACTGGTAATACTCGTCAAACTTTTCCTTTTTCTCGTCGCCATATCGCGCTCCGACATCAACTGACAGCGTATCGCTCAGGTCCACATGAACTTGCGCAAAGCCAGCTATTGCGCGGGTATTAATGTCCCCGGCCACTTCAAAACCTTGTATCAGAAAGCTGTTGCCGGTTAGGAGACCCAGATCAATAGGCTCGACGCGCACATTGCCGTAAATATTTTCTTTGAAATAATAACCACCGACAACGAGGTTCCCCCAATCAAAATCGTGATTGACCCGTGCTTCAAAGCTGTATTGGCGTGACTTGTCGAGAAAAACTGCCTCGCCTGCACGAACCTGGGTCATGTCCTGATCGACATTGTTCTCGCTTGAAACATAACGATATGCGCCGATTGTCGTCAGGGTAGTGCGGTCACCAATGTCCCAGTTCAATGTGCCGCTGACGTTGAACAGTGTCCGCTGAAGATTTGGGCTCTGATCATAATTCACATCGCGCCGGTTTTTCGCATATTGCCCGCCCAGTAGCGAAACGGCAGGGTTGATCTTGGGGCTTTCGGGGTTTTCGCTAAAAAAGTACGGAAAACCCTGACGATCATTTTGACGCGTATAGGACGATTCCAGATTGAGGGTGATCGTATCTGCAGGTTCCAGCTGCAGCTGACCACGGACCGCCTCGGTATTCTGATCGTTTACGTCCTTGCCGTCGAGTTCGTTCTTGCCATAACCCTTGAATTGATACGTGGTCGCACCCGAAATCCGGTACGAAATACCTTCGGCAAGCGGCCCGCCTATGCCGCCTTCCAACTGAAGATACTGGTAGTTGCCAAAAGTGACCTGCGCGAAGCCGGTTAATATGTCGGTTGGCTTCTTCGTGATGACATTAATGGCACCGGCCGTGGCGTTGCGACCATAGAGCGTGCCTTGGGGGCCGCGCAGCACTTCCACACGATCAACATCGAAAAATGTACCCAGCACGCCGCCTGGCCGACTGACATAAACGTCGTCGACATAATAAGCGACGCGCGCCTCCGCACCAGGGAAATTGGTATTGAAGCCTACACCACGGATCGAAAGACGCGCATTGATCTGCGACTGACTGAACTGGACGTTGGGTATAGATGAGGAAAGCGAGATAATGTCGGTGACATTCTGATCACGTAAAGCTTCCCCTGTGACTGCAGTTAGCGCAATTGGGGTGTCCTGCGCACTTGAGGCTCTTCGTTGCGCGGTCACAACAATGTCTGCGATTCCACCCTCGTACGTTCCAGGTGACGCTCCCGTCGCGGGGCTGGAGCTTGCGGCCGCAGCAAGTGCTGGAACACCCGCGCAAACCAAACCAATCACACTGGTGCTGCAAAGGCTTAAATTTAGCAGTTTCATAATTATGCCCTCTCCCCAAAGTCCCAATCGATATTCTTGGCGACATCGATTTCCTGTATTTTATCTAAGTATATTACAGCTA
>JBFKAE010000251.1:0-2627 GCA_041621755.1 Sphingomonadaceae bacterium
CTTCAATTACTTACAACTTCAAAAAACCTTTTCTGCGCCGGAACAGTTGTGTGAAGGCCGCCACCATGCGCATTGCCCGTTCGGCGGCGCGCGTGTTCGCCGATAATGATGAGAGCATGACGGGTCAGACTGCAGCGCGTTCGGTTGCGCAAAAATATGTCGATGCTGGACGGGAATCGACAGTTTTCTACCCGCGCCACGCGGGCGCTGATTTCAATGATCTGGCGCGCTCATCATGAGACAGTTCTCACCAGATGAAGTCGTGACAGAAATGTTCGGTCGCCAAGGCACCCCGCCGCCTGCCAGCGAAGAGGATTATGGCGTTTCGAGCATTGGTGAAAGGTCAGATTTTCCGGATACCATGGCGACCGATATTCAGGCCTTGCCCGTTATTGACCCGGCAGAATGGCAGGATCAGCCGGTACCCGCGCGGGAATGGTCGTTAAAGGACTGGATACCTCTTCGTCAGGCTACACTGCTCACCGGCAGAGGTGGCGTTGGCAAATCGCTCATCACTCAACAGCTTATGACATGTACCGCGCTTGGGCTGCCCTTTTTGGGTATCAACGTCCGGTCAGTTCCCGCGTTGTATCTCTCCTGCGAGGACGATGCTGAGGAGTTGCACCGCCGACAGGTCGCGATCTGCGAAAGCCTGGGCGTCACTCTAAGCGCGCTTTCCGGACGGCTGCACCTCGCCGCAATGTCCGGGAGACAGGGCAACCATCTAGCGACTTTCGACCAGTCAGGTCAGATCATCGTCAGCGACCGCTTTCGTCAGATTGAGCGGTACGTCATCGATCGGGAAATCGGCGCAGTAGCACTGGATAACGCCACACACTTCATGCTGGGCAATCATAACGAGATCAGTGACGTCGGATCCTTCCTGAACCTGCTCAACGGCCTTGCAATCCGCATGAATGGTGCAGTGCTGCTCTTGCACCACCCCAACAAAGTCGGCGACGACTGGCTGGGATCTGTGAGTTACGAAAATCAGGTCCGCAGCCGTATTTTGATGAAGGGCAGCGAGGTTGAGAGCGATAGCGACGCACGCTCGCTTCAGAACCCGAAAGCCAACTATTCGCCGTCAGGCGGACGGATCAAATTCCGTTGGCACCGCGGCGCATTTGTGCTCGACGACGCGCTTTCAGCCGATCCGCAGCACAAGATTGAGGTCAACAGCCGTGCCGCTGCCGACAACGCAATATTCATGACATGCCTTGCCGAAAGAACGAGGCAGCAACGCGCCGTTTCCGAGAAGCGTTCGCCGTCCTTCGCGCCAGCTGTTTTCGTCAAAATGCCCGAAGCCAAAGGCGTAACGAAGTCGAGGCTTGAAGCTGCCATGGACCGGCTATTTCGCACCGGCAAAATCGAACGCGCCGAACTCTGGAAAGGCCCGGACCGGAAGCCCGTTTTCGGTCTGCGGGCAACGCGGGCAACTGCGGGGAACGGTCAAGGGAGCGATTCCACGGAAAATGAAGAAACGGTGGAAAACAGCCATTTAGAACGTGCGGGCAACGGTGCGTATAACACTATGCGGGAAACGCGGGGAACGGTCGGAAAACCCGCAGAAAACCATGCGGAGGACGCAGGCAACACATACACTATACCTAAAGGTATTAAGGGCGCGCCCCTTGGGGCGGCCGCGCCCACTCCAGAAAGCGAGCCAAGTCTGTCCTCGCGTCGGACCTATGACGACGATTATGGCTTGCCGGCCAATAAACAAGCGGTGGCCGCACCACCTGATGTGGAAACGGGAGAATGAGCGACGATATCGAGACGCGAATAGCCGAAGCGCTGGTGGACAAAGCCCTTGCTGATACGGGCGGCGACTATAGCTAGCTCATTTCAGGCTGACGCAAACAATGCAGATCTTGGCCAACCGCGAAAATAGCGATCCCAATCAGCCCGGAAACGATACCGAAGACTATTTTTGAAAAGGAGCACCACAATGCACGAAGTTGTACTTCTCAACGCCGAACGGCGGGCCATTCATAACCTCGCCGACGTTGCCCTTGATCTGTGGCCCGACGATCCCGAAGGTGCATATATTGGCCTCTTACGGGCTTGTGAGGTTTTGATACGGCGACAGTGCGCTGACACATGCGACATGCAGCAACGTCAAGCGGATGGACTTGCCCCATATAAAGATGAGCCATTTTGAGCCCGCCGAGCCTTGGCCGCGAATGGAAAATTGCTTCCGGCCGATACCCTTGTCGCACTCCCTTTCCCGGCATATCCTCTCATAGCACCTGAATAAGTAACGCCTGAAATTATATGGGGTCTATCCCCTTGCCATACGTAAGTATCTGTGCTATATAATGGGGTATGAGCACGAAACCCCAAACCATTCAGCAATTCTTCAAGCAGTTTCCTGACGACGAAACCTGCCTCCAGCACCTTTTTGACATTCGCTTTGGGCAAGGTCACGAATGTCCCAAGTGCGAGCGGGCGTCGAACTGGTATCGCATTCAGGCCGAACGCGCCTATTCCTGCCAGTGGTGCGGTCATCATCTGCATCCTACAGTCGGAACGCCGTTTGAAAAGAGCCGGACGCCTCTGCAACTTTGGTTCTATGCCACATATCTGTTCACCACTACGCGCCACGGCGTCAGCGCCAAGGAACTACA
>JBFKAE010000252.1:0-2590 GCA_041621755.1 Sphingomonadaceae bacterium
CGTTGCGCCGGTTTCTACAGATAAAACGGTCACAAGCGACCCGGTGGGGTTTACAGCGGGTAAATCCGGCGAATCCATCCGCGTCTCGGTCACTCTACTTGAACAATTGATGACAAATGTGTCCGAGCTTGTGCTGACGCGGAACGAACTGCAACAATTGATGCGTGGCGTCCAAAACGACCAGTTGACTGCGCCATTGCAGCGCTTGTCTTCGCAAATAGGCGAGATTCAGGAAAGCGTCATGCGCACCCGCATGCAACCGATCAGCAATGCCTGGAGCAGCCTGCCAAGACTCGTGCGCAGCCTGTCTGGCGAACTTGGCAAGCCGCTCGAATTGCTGACCGAAGGCGGAGATACTGAACTCGACCGCCAGCTTCTTGAACTGATCAAGGATCCGCTTTCCCATATGGTCCGCAATGCCGCCGATCACGGTATCGAGGATGCAGAAACGCGCAAAGCGGCAGGCAAATCAAATGTTGGCAGGATCACGCTGCGGGCCGGGCAGGAAGGTGGCTATATCATCATCCGGCTTGAAGATGATGGTGGCGGCATCAATACGGAGAGACTGGCTGAAAAGGCGCTTTCGCTTGGCCTGCTGTCGCAGAGCGACATGCAGGATGTTTCCCAGCAACAGTTGCAGCGTCTGATTTTCCATGCCGGATTGTCGACCGCAGAAGAGGTGACGTCGATTTCAGGGCGTGGCGTTGGCATGGACGTCGTTAACGCCAATATCGAAAAAATCGGAGGCACGATCGAAGTCGAATCGACCCCTGGTGTGGGTTGCCGGTTTACCGTCAGAATTCCTTTGACGCTGGCGATCATGCCGGCGTTGATCGTTGCGAGCTGCAATCAACGGTTTGCTATGCCCCAAATGGCGGTTTTGGAGCTGGTCCGGGCGGGCGACAATAATGAGCACAAAATTGAATATGTAAACGCGGCGCCGGTGTTGCGGCTTCGCGGACGTTTGCTGCCACTTGTGCATCTCGGTGAGCTTCTTGGAATCGACAATGGTGAGGGCAAGGGGGACTATATTCTTGTCTCGCGCGTTGGACAGTTGACGTTCGGGATCGTTGTCGATGCAATTTATGATACTGAAGAGATTGTTGTAAAACCGGTAGCGCCCATCCTGAAGGCGCTTTCGGTTTATTCTGGCAATGCGATTCTCGGTGACGGTCAGGTCATCATGATTCTTGATGCCAATGGCATTGCCGAAAAAATTGCCGGGGCCATTGATGTCGAACATCAGGGCAATGCGCCTGTTGAAGATCATGTCCTTGTCCGTGACACAGATGCGATGCTGTTGTTCCGTGCGAGCAGCGAGCATCCAAAGGCGGTTCCGCTGTCTTTGGTCACACGCCTTGAAGAAATCGATGTATCCATCGTCGAATGGAGTGACGGTCAACCGGTTATCCAGTACCGCGAGGGGCTTGTACCGCTTGTGCCTGTTGACGGGAATGCGGAACTTCGTTCCGAAGGTCGCCAGCCCGTGCTTGTCTTCTCTGACGGTGCAAACACGATTGGCCTGATCGTCGATGAAATTCTCGACATCGTTGAAACCAGTGTCGATATTCGCATGTCGAGCGATCAGCCATCCCGTCTTGGTACGGCCATTATTGCAGGCAAAGCGACCGAAATTCTGGATGTCGCCTATTATCTGAAACTTGTCGGGAAAAGTACGAAGGCCAAAGAGATGGTTTCGGCTCAAGACAAAGGCAAGCCCAGAACCGCGGTGCTCATTGTTGATGACAGCGCTTTTTTTCGTAACATGTTGAAACCATTGCTTGGTGCGGCTGGGTATAAAGTCACAACGGCATCAAGTGCAGATGAGGCGCTGTCACTGCGTGAGCAGGGCGAATATTTCGACCTTATCCTGTCCGACATCGAGATGCCCGGTCTGTCGGGTGTCGATTTCGCCCGCGAAGTGCGCAGTGACGGACGCTGGAGTTTGACACCTCTTGTTGCGCTGTCCTCACTGACCGCAGACGAGCATGTCCGCCGGGGTGAAGAGGCCGGATTTGACCAATATGTTCCGAAATTTGACCGTGGCGAATTGCTTGACGCCGTGGCGAGGCAGTTGAGGGGAGAAGCTGCATGATTTCACAGTCTCATTCTGAAATGATAAAACTGGTGACATTTCGACTGGAGCGCCAAAGCGTAGCCATTGATGTCGCTTATGTGCATGACGTCATCAAACTTGGGCCGCTGTCGCCAGTTCCCCTTGCGCCAAATGCGGTCGCAGGCGTGATGAATTTGCGTGGACGTGTTGTGACCGCGATCGATATGCGCGCCAGGTTGGGGCTACCCCCGAGGGATGCAGAGTGCACGCCGATGTGCATCGTGATCGAGCATGATGATCAACCTTATGGCTTGATTGTCGATACGGTGGGCGATGTCATTGATATTGCGTCCGATCAGATCGAAGGCAACCCCATTACGCTCAATGCGCGTTGGCAGCAGGTCTCGGGCGGTATTGTCAAGCTTGATGAGCTGTTGGTCATCGCCAAGGTCGCAGCGATCATGGACGACGAAATGGCGGTCGCTGCTTAACGTCGCCGCAACCATTTCGAACTAGTTTCTCAGTGTATTGTGC
>JBFKAE010000253.1:0-2585 GCA_041621755.1 Sphingomonadaceae bacterium
GGACGAAAATGGTCAAACGCCAGTGCTGCGCGCGGTCAAGGCGGCAGAGGCGCGTCTGGTCAGCGAGCAAACAACCAAAGCCTATCTCGGTGCCGAGGGCGATATACGCTTCACCGAACGCCTCGCAGAAGTCGTCTTCGGCCCATCGGCCCACAACCCAAGACGTTTTGGTATTCAGACGCCGGGTGGGACTGGTGCGCTTCGTCTTGGTGCAGAATTGCTCACTTTGGGGGCGCCCGACTCCTGTATCTGGATGGGATCGCCGACCTGGCCCAATCATGCGCCGATCTTTGAAGATGCGGGCCTTTTGACAATGCCGCACGTCTATATCGATCCTGTGAGCGGCGATATCGTGCTTGATGAAATGCTGGGTGCGCTCGCCGGTGCGCGTCCCGGCGATATCGTGCTGCTTCACGGCTGCTGCCACAATCCAACCGGCACGCATTTCACCCTTGAAGCATGGCGCAAGCTCGCCTCCTTCTGCAACGCGCGCGGGCTCGTTCCTTTCATCGATCTTGCCTATCAGGGTCTGGGAGACGGGCTTGAAGAGGATGTTGCCGGCATGCGTCTGTTGCTTGCCGCTGTCCCGAATGCGTTTGTCGCCTATAGTTGCGACAAGAATTTCGGGCTCTATCGGGAACGCGTCGGCGCGCTTTGGGTTCAGACGTCGAGCCCGGAACTGACAGATCTGGTGAAAGCCAATATTGTGGCGGTGGCACGCGGTCTCTGGTCCATGCCCCCCGATCATGGTGCGGCCATCGTGCGTGTCATTCTGGACGACCCCGCGCTTGCCAAGGACTGGCGAAACGAGCTGGCAGAGATGCGCACGCGACTGAATGCCATGCGGATGGCGCTTGCCGCCATGCACCCGGTACTCGCACCGATCGCGGAGCAGCGCGGGCTTTTCTCAATCCTGCCGATTGATCCCGATACGGTTGCCGACCTGCGTGCATCGCACGGCATCTATATGGTGGACAGTGGCCGGATCAACATAGCCGGCCTCAATCCGGGCAATCTCGCGCGCTTTGGTGAAGCGCTCTTGCCGCATCTTGCCGCGTTTCCGTCAAGACAGGCACTGTCTGACACTGTGCTTTCGTACCCTCTGCCTGCGCGGGAGGCGGCATCATGACCCGCCACGATAATCCTCTTGGCCTTGACGGTTTTGAATTTGTCGAATTCACCGGCCCTGACCCGGACGCTATTGCGGCCCTGCTGGCCGCTATGGGCTTTACGCACATTTCTGATCATCGTTCGAAAAATGTCCGTCGCTACAATCAGGGCGATATCAATTTCATCCTGAATATGGACCCGAGCGGTCAGGCAGCGCAATTCCGGGCCGCGCATGGGCCAAGCGCGAATGCAATGGCGTTTCGCGTGCACGACGCCGCACAGGCTTTTGCCGAGGCGTTACGCCGTGGTGCAAAGCCCGTTGAAGGCCCGGTCGGGCCGATGGAACTCAACATTCCTGCGATCGAAGGCATTGGCGGGTCGAATCTGTATCTGGTGGATCGCTATGGTGCGCAGGAAATCTACGATGTGGATTTTCGGCCGGTACCAGGAGCCGCCAAGGATGATCGATCGGTCGGGTTGCTCACGCTCGATCACCTGACCCACAACGTCAAGCGTGGGCAGATGAGCCACTGGGCCGCATTCTACGAGCGAATCTTCAATTTTCGCGAGATTCGCTATTTCGACATTGAGGGGCAGGCGACCGGTCTGTTTTCCAAGGCGATGACCGCACCCGATGACAAGATCCGCATCCCGCTTAATGAAAGTCAGGACGAGCACAGCCAGATCGAGGAATTTCTCAGGGCATATAAAGGCGAAGGCATTCAGCATATCGCGCTGGCGACTGACGATATTTTTGCGACGGTCGACCAGTTGCGCGCCAATGGCGTTCGCTTTCAGGACACGCCGGAAAGCTATTTCGATATGATCGACAAGCGCTTGCCGGGCCACGGGCATGATGTCGAGGCGATGCGCAAGCGGCGTATCCTGATTGACGGCGCGCCCGAGACGGGTGGCGGTATCCTGCTGCAGATCTTCACAGAGAATATGGTTGGGCCGATCTTTTTTGAAATCATCCAGCGCAAGGGCAATGAGGGGTTTGGCGAAGGCAATTTCAAAGCGCTGTTCGAAAGCCTCGAACGCGACCAGATCCTGCGCGGCGTCATTCCGGCGGGTGAAACAGCATGAGCACGCCCTTTTCCGTCACGCGCATTCATCATGTCGCCTATCGCTGCCGCGATGCGAAAGCGACGGTCGAATGGTATGAACGCATGCTTGGCTTCCGGTTCACCACGGCTTTTGCCGAAGACCATGTGCCGTCTACGGGCGAGGAAGACCCCTATATGCACGTCTTCCTCGATGCAGGTGGCGGCAATGTGCTCGCGTTTTTCGAACTGCCCGGCCAACCCGAAATGGGCCGCGATCCCAACACACCGCTTTGGGTGCAGCACATTGCCTTTCAGGTGCCCGACATGGACGCGCTCCTCGCCGCCAAGGCGCATATTGAGGGCGAGGGCGTCGAGGTGCTCGGCCCGACCTTTCACGGCATTTTTCGCTCGATCTATTTCTTCGACCCC
>JBFKAE010000254.1:0-2554 GCA_041621755.1 Sphingomonadaceae bacterium
CACGATCATTTTTGAACGTGACAAGCGTGCGCCTGCCGGGCTGATCCTGCGGGGTTGGAACGTGCTTGATGCGCAGGGCAACCGGACGCGCATCGACCTCTCCAATATCGACTTCAACGTACCAGTTTCCAATGATAATTTCCGCTACCGCGACCCACGGCGGTCTTCGCGGCGACCGGGACGTTAAACATATAAATCTCGTCAGTCCGGTCAGAATAACCGTCAAATCGACGGCCCATTCATTGAACAGACAGCTAGGCATCCCTATTTTAGTGGGTAGCCAGAGGGGCTGAACCGGGGTTTGCCCCCTGTTACCCGGTCGCCCTGATGGTCTGCGTGACGAGCGCAAATACGGACCCCCGTTTTCCTCTGGGAAAGCGGGGGTCTTCATTATGTTGCTTTGCGCTCTCGCGCGGGGCTTGCTAAGCGCTCATTTCATGACACGCATCACAATCGCCAGCTGGAACATCAATTCGGTTCGCATCCGCTTGCCTATCATTGCGCAGCTCGTGGAAGCCGAACGCCCGGACATTATCTGTTTGCAGGAAACCAAGGTGCAGGACGCCGATTTCCCGCATAAGGGGTTCGAGGCGCTGGGCTACAAACATCGTATCCTCCACGGTCAGCGCATGCACCACGGTGTCGCCATCCTGTCGAAAATCCCGATTGTCGAGGATCGCCGCTACAATTGGCAGGACAATGGCGAAGCGCGACACATTGGTGTGCGCCTGCCATCGGGCATATTGCTTGAAAATGTCTATATCCCGGCTGGTGGCGACATTCCCGACCGCGATGAAAACCCCAAATTCGGCCAGAAGCTCGATTTCCTCGGGCGCATGATCGACTGGTCGGAAGGGTTGCGCGACGAGACAATCATTGTCGGCGATTTCAATATCGCGCCACTTGAAAGCGATGTCTGGAGCCACAAGCAGCTCTTGAACGTCGTCAGCCACACGCCGATCGAGGTTGAAACGCTGGAGCGTCTGCAGGCAAGCCACGACTGGTTCGATGTCGCGCGCCATTTCATTCCGCCGCCCGAGCGGCTCTATACGTGGTGGAGCTATCGCAACAAGGATCACACGGTGAACGACCGGGGGCGCAGACTCGACCACATCTGGGCCTCGCCGGGCCTGAAAGACGCTTGTCACGGATTTCGCGTTCTCGAACCAGCGCGTTCGTGGGAAAAGCCGTCCGACCATATCCCGCTCATCGCCGAGTTCGATATATGAGTCCCCCTGCATGAGCGCGCAAGCCGAACGGGCCATTGATGCGCTGCGACGCGGGCGACCGGTCAGCGTCGTTGTCGGCGACGTCATGCTTGCCGTGCTCGGTATTGAAAGCGCCGATCACGAGACGCTCGCCGCATTTGATGCAGATGCAAGTGCAAACATCCTGATTACCGACAAGCGCGCCGCTGTGCTTGGTCTTGCAAACCAGTATGCTGCAGCGGGCATGCGAGCGGTGCAGATCGCGCGCGCGCCGTGGATCGATCTTGATACCGCACAGGCGATCGGCGACCCGGTGCGCGATCTTGCAACGCCGCTGAAAGGACCGTTCCGCACGCTGTCGCTTGGCGCATATGAACGTGCCGCCGAAGCGGGGCTTTTGCTGGCGAAACATGCTGGTTTCTTGCCAGCGCTGTTTGTTCATGCGGATGTGGCACTTCCCGATACGGTCAGCGCCGACGAGATTGCTGCCTATGCGGGGCCTGCGTCGCTCAAACAGATCTCTCGCGCCAGACTGCCGATCAAGGCCGACGAGAAGGCTGAAATCGTCGCCTTTCGCGCCAGCGGCGGTCCTGAGCACCTGGCGCTGCTTATCGGTGACCCTTACGCCGGAACGCCGCTCGTACGCCTGCACAGTGCGTGCCTGACCGGCGATCTGCTCGGTTCGCTCAAATGCGATTGCGGCGATCAGTTGCAAGCCGCCATTGCCGCGATCGCAGAGGCAGGCGGCGGTGTGCTTGTCTATTTGCAGCAGGAGGGCCGTGGCATCGGCCTCGTCAACAAATTGCGCGCCTATGCGCTGCAAGACCAGGGTTTTGACACCGTTGATGCGAACCTTCGACTTGGGTTCGAGATTGACGAGCGCGATTTTGCGCTTGCCGCGACAATGTTAAAGGCGCTCGATATTACCACGATTAACCTCCTCACCAACAACCCCGAGAAGGTCGCAGGGCTTGAAGCCGAGGGCGTTTCGGTCACGCGCCGTTTGTCGCTGAAGGCTGGCGAAGGGCATTTCAACAAGGACTATCTTGCCACCAAGCGCGACCGGACGGGGCATATTCTCTAGGCCATGCCGACGATCCGCGTGGATACAAAAAAGCTTGAGCTGCACGCTTATGGCCGCGACATGCCCTGCTTTATCGGCAAGGCAGGCGCCATTGTAGAAGCCGACAAGCGCGAGGGCGATGGCAAGACCCCGCGCGGCCCGTCGCATGCTGGTGGCCTCTCTCGCCATCGCCGTCATCGGCGGCTGTGCGCAGAACGCCCACGGCCCGGGCGGCCCGGATGGCCCTGGGGACGAGACGGACTCGTGGCGGTTCGACTTCGGC
>JBFKAE010000255.1:0-2453 GCA_041621755.1 Sphingomonadaceae bacterium
AACATTTCCGCCGCATTGCCACGCGCTACGACAAACTTGCCCGTAACTACGCCGGGTTCCTTAATCTCGTGGCAGCACTCAAATGGTGTCGGTGAATGTCAACAGGACCTAGGCTGCGGTGCCGCCGACTGTCAGACCTTCGAGCAATAATGTTGGTTGCCCGACGCCCGCCGGGACCGATTGTCCGCCCTTGCCGCAAACGCCGACGCCTTCATCAAGCTCAAGGTCATTGCCGATCGCCATAACCTTGCCCATTGCCTCGGGGCCGCTGCCGATCAGTGTTGCGCCCTTGATTGGTGCGCCAAGCTTGCCGTTTTCGATTTTATAGGCTTCGGTGCAGGAAAAGACGAATTTTCCGCTGGTGATATCGACCTGCCCGCCGCCAAAGCTTTTGGCGTAGATGCCGGATTTTGCGCGCGAGAGAATTTCGCCCGGATCATCCGTGCCGGGCAGCATGAAGGTGTTTGTCATGCGTGGCATTGGCGCATGGGCGAAACTTTCGCGGCGGCCATTTCCGGTTGGTGCGACGCCCATCAGTCGGGCATTCATGCGGTCCTGCATATAGGCTTTCAATATACCGTCCTCGATCAGAACGGTGCGTTCCGTCGGTGTGCCCTCATCGTCGATGGTGAGCGATCCACGGCGACTATCCATCGCACCATCGTCGACAATCGTGACGCCCTTCGCAGCAACCTGTTCGCCGATACGACCTGAAAAGGTCGATGCGCCCTTGCGATTGAAGTCGCCTTCAAGTCCGTGTCCGACAGCTTCGTGCAGCAGGACACCCGGCCAACCAGGACCAAGGACGACGGTCATTTCGCCCGCCGGGGCGGCGACGGCGTCAAGATTGATAAGAGCTTGGGCGAGCGCCATGTCGATCGAACGGTTCCACGTCGCTTCTTCGAACAGCGTGTCGTAAAGATAGCGTCCGCCAAGACCGTGCACGCCGGTTTCGCGACGACCTTCTTTTTCGGCGACAATCTGCACGTTCAGTCGGACGAGCGGGCGAATGTCCTGTGCGCGGAAGCCATCGGCACGCAGGATCTCGACAACGGACCAGCTAGCGGTCAGCGACGTCGAGACCTGAACGACGCGTGGATCGCGTGCGCGGGCGGCGGCATCGATCTGTTCCAGCAGCGCGACCTTTTTTGCAAAGGGCAGTGCGGTGATCGGATCGTCATCGACATAAAGCTTGCGGTTGGTGCGTACGGGCGGGTTCGATTCTGTACCGCCTTTGCAGCCACGGACAAGCGCCACGGTCTCTCCGGCACGGCGGATGGCCGCTTCGCTGATTTCATTGGCGTGCGCAAAAGCGGTTGTCTCGCCCGATACGCCGCGCAGGCCAAACCCCTGCATGGTGTCAAAGCTCGCCGAACGCATACGCCCGTCGTCAAAATTGAAACTTTCCGACGTGACATGCTGCAGGAACAGCTCGCCATCGTCCGTACCTGCAAGCACGTCGGAGACAATGCGTTCGGCACGGGCCGGGTCGAGATCGCTGCCCGTATAAAATAGGCGCGCGGGGTCGGTCATGGTCATCCAATTGATATGGGGCGCTCAGGCGTCATTGTCACGTGTATCTGCAACGCTACCTGTCAAAATGAAGCGGCGATCACAATATCCGCAATCGACAAAGCCATGCTCGTCAATCTGCATATAGACGCGCGGATGGCCAAGCGGGCCTTCATCGCCGTCGCACGCGACGCGGGGCGTGTCGACAAAGCGGATTTCTGGAATGAACGGGTCGGTTGCGGCGCTGCTGTTTGTCATGGCTGCCGCGATTAGCACCGCGCGGCGGGGTCGCCAAGAGCTTTACTGATACGAAACTTCGACATCGAATGTACCGGTATAGGAACCGGCCATCTGGTTTGCGGCGACATCAAGCGTTGCGCCGACTGTGAATGTGTAATTGCCGTTCGCGTCGAGTCGTGCAGAATTGGGCGGCGTATTGTTGCGCGTGAATTTGCTGACGGGCATGGAGGCGCCGCCGCCGATCCGGTTTAACGTAATGGTTTTTGGTGTGATTTTGATGGTGATATGCTGGTTCGGCGAACCCGCCGTTACAAAGCGCGCCGGATTATAGCTTCCCGACGCGCCGATAACACCGCCGCTCGTTGATCGTGTGCCACTGTCGGGATTGATGATGACGCTGCCGGCTGCGGGAGACGCAATCAGGTTGCCAAAGGCAAGGTCGGCCTGTTTGACGACGGTAAACGGTGCGACAATCGTCAACTGGATGGTGGTGCTCGTGGTCGCCGCGCGCGCCGAACCTGTCATCAGCGCGAGCGCTGCTGCGCCAGAGATCAGAAAACGTATCACGAGACTAGAAGTAATTCATCGTGACAGTGAAGTTGCCCGTATAGAGCCCGGGCATCTGATTGGCACCAACGGCGAGCGTGCCACCAATCTCGACATTGACGAAATTATTTGCGGGAACGAAGAAAAACGTACCC
>JBFKAE010000256.1:0-2393 GCA_041621755.1 Sphingomonadaceae bacterium
ATCCATCCCAATCGCGCATAATCACGCCTTGAATAAACCCGGCTCTGACCAACACGTTTTGGCTGGAGAAGGCCTTGATCCTCGTAAAATCGGATGGCGCGTGGTGTTATGTCAAAGGCGCTGGCAAGATCAGTGATGGTGAATGTATCGCCCACTGCAGGCAGAAAGTTTGCCAAAGACGTGGTAAGAGAGAGCATCTCATCGGACATGCCCACCTTATACTTGACGTTTACGTAAACGTCAAGTGAACGTGACCTGTTGAAAGAAACAGCTCTCTGCGCCTGTATGGCATGCAGGACCCGCAGGATCGACCTTCAGCCACACGGCGTCCTGGTCGCAGTCGATGCGAATTTCAACAACACGCATGGTATTGCCGCTGGTTGCGCCCTTGTGCCAGATTTCTTGTCGTGATCGGGACCAAAACACCGCTTCCCGGCGGGCACGAGTCAGCGCCAGCGCCTCTGCATTCATGTGCGCCACCATCAACAGCGCGCCGTTCGACGCATTGGTGACGACGGCAGTAATAAGGCCGTTACCGTCAAATTTGGGCTGAAGCATCGGCTCCCTATCAATACTGCTGGTCATAGCGCTGTTATCGGCATTTTTTTACCATCTGCGAAGGGTAAATGTGATAGCGACAAGACTAACACTCGATTACGCCGCAATCTGTCCCTATATGAAGGCGCGAATCGCCAGAAAGCTATGGAGTGTCCAATGGACCTGCTGACGACGAACCCCTATGATGACGACAAGCTGCACGAGGAGTGCGGCGTGTTTGGCGTCTATGGAGCCGACGGCGCCGCCGCGCTGACCGCACTTGGTCTGCACGCGCTTCAGCACCGCGGGCAGGAAGCCGCCGGCATGACAAGCCATGATGGCGAGCAATTCTATACGCACCGCGCGATGGGGCATGTTGCAGGCAATTTTGACCGCGACGACATTATCGCACAGCTTCCCGGCAAGGCCGCGATCGGTCATGTGCGCTATTCGACAACCGGCGAAACCGCACTGCGCAATGTTCAGCCGCTCTATGCCGAACTTTCAACCGGCGGATTTGCTGTTGCGCATAATGGCAATATTTCAAACGCCATGCACATCCGCAAAGCGTTGAACCGGCGTGGCTCGATCTTCCAGTCGACGAGCGATACCGAAGTTATCATTCACCTTGTCGCAACATCGTCCTACCGGCCTCTCCTCGACCGTGTCATCGATGCCCTGAAACAGGTCGAAGGCGCGTTCAGCCTGCTGATGCTAACCGATGAAGGCCTTATTGCCTGCCGTGATCCGCTGGGCATTCGACCGCTGGTACTTGGCCGTTCGGGTGAATCGTTCATCCTTGCTTCGGAAACCGTGGCGCTTGATGTCGTTGGCGCAACCTATCTTCGCCAGATAGAGCCGGGCGAAATGGTGATTATCAACGAAAAGGGCATGCGCTCGATTCGCCCGTTCGAGGTGCAGCGCCCTCGCCCCTGTATTTTCGAACATGTCTATTTCTCGCGTCCCGATTCCGTACTTGATGGCCAATCAGTCTATCAGGTCCGCAAGAATATCGGCGTGGAACTCGCCAAGGAAAGCCCGGTCGATGCCGACCTCGTCATTCCCGTGCCGGACAGCGGCAATCCGGCGGCACTCGGCTTTGCACAGCAATCGGGCATTCCTTTTGAACTTGGAATCATTCGCTCGCACTATGTCGGGCGCACCTTTATCCAGCCTGCCGACCAGATCCGCAATCTTGGCGTCAAGCTCAAGCACAATGCCAATCGTGCGCTCATCAAGGGCAAGCGCATTGTGCTGATCGACGATTCGATTGTCCGCGGCACAACATCGGTCAAGATCGTTCAGATGATGCGGGAAGCTGGTGCCACGGAAGTTCACATGCGCATTGCATCACCGCCCACGCGGCACAGTTGTTTCTACGGCGTCGATACGCCCGAGCGCGCAAAGTTGCTCGCCGCGCAAATGGATGTGGAGCGTATGCGCGAATTCATCCAGACCGACAGCCTCGCTTTTATCTCGATAGATGGCCTTTACCGCGCACTTGGCGAGGACATGCGCGTTGAAGAGGCACCGCAATATTGCGATGCCTGCTTTACCGGGAAATATCCAACGACCTTGACAGACCTTGATGAAGCCACCGTCTCGGATCAGTTGACCTTTCTTGCAGAGCGCGTTGTCTGACCATGTCGGAAAATGATAAAAAACTCGCGCTGGTGACCGGCGCCAGCCGCGGCATTGGCGCAGCTACGGCAAAGACACTTGCTGCTGCGGGCTACCATGTGCTTTTGACCGCACGCACTGAAGGTGGGCTTGAAGCCACCGAAACCGCCATCCATGATGCCGGGCACAGCGCCACAATCGCACCATTCGATATAAACGACGGCGATGCCGTCGAA
>JBFKAE010000257.1:0-2349 GCA_041621755.1 Sphingomonadaceae bacterium
CACGCCGCCGATGATGACGTCCGCCGCGCGCTAGACGCCAGCGAGTCCCAAACTATTCCCGAAGTCGACGAAACGAAAATCAAGAAAGCCTAAGTCTTTCAAAACGATGGCTGCAAAGCTGTGTCCCGGTGTAAACGAGATGCTCTACCAACTGAGCTAACCGCCCTTTATTTGCTTGGCGCGCTTTTGCCGAAGCGTTAGTCACTGTGCAACCCCATATCTGACAGACGCATTAAAAAGGATGACGCGTGACCGATATATTGACCATGACCCTTGAATCCGGCGACGTGAAAATTCGCCTTCGCCCCGACGTTGCGCCGGGCCACGTTGCCCGCATTACCGAGCTTGCAGGCGAAGGGTTTTACGACGGCGTCGTATTCCACCGGGTCATTCCCGGCTTCATGGCGCAGGGCGGCGATCCGACAGGCACAGGGATGAGCGGTTCGGACAAGCCAGACCTCAAAGCCGAATTCAATGACGTGCCGCACGTGCGCGGTGTGTGTTCAATGGCCCGCACCAACGCACCGAATTCCGCCAACAGCCAGTTTTTCATCTGCTTTGACGATGCGCGCTTTCTTGACGGCCAATATACCGTCTGGGGCGAAGTCATTGAAGGCATGGAGCATGTTGACGCGCTGCCCAAGGGCGAACCGCCCGCAAGTCCAGGCAAGATCGTCAGCATGACGGTGGCCTGAGTAAAACTGCGAACTTGCATTTTTATGTGAAATACTGCATATAGGCAGTATGCAGGTTCATGAGAATCAAAGCCCTTCCCGTAGCACCGCCGCCAATATCGATGGCATGGCGGCGCTGCGGGGGGCGTTTGCCATTCTCGACCGATGGACTGTTCCGGCACGCATACAGCGTATCCTGCTCGGCAGCCCGCCCGAGCGCACCTATTTCAACTGGCGCGCGGGCAAAGGCCGTCACGTCCCTGCCGATACGCTGCGCCGCATCGGTTATCTTGCCGGTATCCACAAGGCGCTGGGCCTGCTCTACAGCGACGAAACGCAGCGCTATGGCTGGCTCGCCCGCCCGAACAGCACGCTGAACGGCCAGACTCCGCTGGAGCGCATGGCCGCAGGCGATGTCACCGACCTTGCCGCCGTGCGGGCCTATCTCGACAGCGCCCGCGCCCCATGGTGACGCCGCCGCTGCGGCACATCAAATGGCGCAGGGCCTTCCGCATCATCGCTAGCCGCTATCCGCCCATCGACCTGTTCGAGAATCTCGCGACCGACCCCGCCGCCATCGATGCGCTGGTCGCGCTTGAACAGCTCACCAACCCGCGCATCCGTGACGCAGTCGGCGATATCGCGCTGGTGCCACCTGAAGAGCGCGTCACCGGCCCCGGCGCAAGCTGGGTCATGGCCGCCTTCACCCACATCAACCGCGCGGGCAGCCGCTTTTCCGACGGCAGCTACGGCGTCTATTACGCCGGAGACAGCTTGAACGTCGCATTACGCGAAACCGCCTACCACTTCGCCCGCATCGCAGCAGAATCAGACGATGGCCCAAGGCAGGAAGACATGCGCGTGCTCGTCGGTCGCGTCGACACACAGCTCCACGACATCACCGCCCTCCCCGCCAACATCGCCGCGCCCATCATGGCCGCAGACAACTATCAGGCCTCCCAAGCCCTCGCCGTGCACCTGCACGAAGACGGCAGCCCCGGCGTCCACTATGAAAGCGTCCGCGCATCGGGCGGCAAATGCACAGGCATCTTCCGCGCCAACCTTGTCGGCATCCCGACGCAAGAGCGGCATGTGCGGTTCGATTATGATGGGACGAGTGTCAGGCGGTATTTCGATTATGGAGAGGATGAGTGGGAAAGTCTCTTACCGATCTAAAAAGAGATGAATACGCAGACTATAAATCTATAAAGTGTTTGGCGACCCCTCCGCCCGCCCAGCCACCGTAGGAGTTGAAATTGGCTGCTTGGAGAAAAGTAGTCGATTGATTATGATCAATAAATAAAGACCAAGCCAGTGTAAGGGAGCAAGATGTTTAGGGCAAAAACAGTGCTTGTGATTGGCGCTGGCGCCAGTGCCGAAGTCGGACTTCCAATGGGTCCTGAGCTACTGAAAAAAATCGTCGAACTTACACACATTACATTTGACTTCGACCGTCAAAAGACGGGTGACAATTATATCTGTGAAGCGCTGCGCCTATGCCTCAACGAAGGAAGAGAAGTAACCAAAATCAATGAACATTTAGAGGCAGGATGGCAGTTAGGCGAATCCACAAAGCAGGCTCTGTCTATTGACAATGTCATTGAAGCTCTCGAAGATTCAAGAATTGAGTTAGTAGCAAAGCTTGGAATTGCACGCTCTATATTGAAAGCTGAAG
>JBFKAE010000258.1:0-2240 GCA_041621755.1 Sphingomonadaceae bacterium
CCGCAACCAGCGATCCGAAGGAGAGCGCGACACTTACGAGTTATCTCGAAGTGGATAAAGCCCAGAAGGCTGCAAGTAAAGAAGCGTCTGAGCTTCTCGCCAAGGTCGAGAAACAATACCAGAAGAGACTCAAGGCCGATCCTCTGCCGGAGAATCTTGTCGACCTGCATGCCACGGTTCGTTACCTGGGCCTGCTCGACGAGCAAAGCGCACTCAAGAGCAAGGTCAAGGAAGCGGATGCCGCGCTGGACAAGCTCGCCTATGACAAATACCCGCAGCTCAGCGTGGACGAGATCAAGACCCTGGTCGTGGATGACAAGTGGCTGGCCATGATAGCTATTGCCGTGCAGGGTGAGCTGGATCGCGTCTCGCAGACACTCACCACCCGCATTCGTCAGCTTGCCGAACGCTACGATACGCCGCTCCCGAAATTGGTGAGCGAAGTGACAGACCTGTCGGCCCGCGTCGAAGAACACCTCAAGCGAATGGGGGCGGTATGGAACTGAAGCCGGGATACAAGCAGACCGAGGTTGGGATTATCCCAGTTGACTGGGACGTCGACTATATCGAGAACATCGGGCACGTAACAACAGGAAGCAAAAATACCCAGGATCGCATTGAAGATGGAGATTATCCATTTTTCGTTCGTTCACAAACTATCGAAAGGATCAACACTTACTCCTTCGATGGCGAGGCTGTTTTAACCGCAGGCGATGGAGTCGGAACTGGGAAGGTATTTCATTACATCAACGGGAAGTTTGATGTTCATCAACGTGTCTATCGCATATCCGATTTCCCCCCCAGAGTGAATGGCCACTTCTTCTTTTTGTATTTCAGTAGGAACTTCTACAATCGCATCATGCAGATGACGGCTAAGTCATCGGTTGACTCCGTTCGCCGTGACATGATCACACGCATGATGGTCCCATTGCCAACTATCGAGGGAGAACAGGACGCGATATCACAGGCGATTCGCGATGCGGATGCCCTACTGGATGGCCTTGACCGGCTGATCTCCAAGAAGCGCGACCTCAAACAGGCCGCCATGCAGCAACTCCTCACCGGCGAGACTCGTCTGCCAGGATTTGAGGGGGAGTGGGAGGTGAAGCGGTTGTGGGAGATTGCCGAGATCGTTATGGGCCAGTCACCGAGTTCCTCAAATTACAATTCGAGAGGTGATGGACTCCCGTTGATACAAGGTAACGCGGATATCGTAGACCGTAAAACAATTAAGCGTATCTTTACCACGCAGATTACTAAGAGCGGGAGAGAAGGCGATGTCTTGATGTCCGTTCGGGCTCCAGTTGGAGAGATATCAAGAGCTTTATTTGATGTCTGTCTCGGTCGTGGCGTCTGCGCACTACGTTTCCCGAACGATTTCCTCTACCACTACCTGATTTTTCTTGAACCAAGTTGGGCGAAGCACTCGAAAGGCTCAACATTCGACTCGGTTAATTCAGCAGATGTGAAGGCGGTCGAGATCAAGATGCCACTCGATGCCGGAGAACAAACCGCCATCGCCACCGTCCTATCCGACATGGACGCCGAAATAGCCGCCCTTGAACAACGCCGCAACAAAACCAAAGACATCAAACAAGCGATGATGCAGGAATTGCTGACCGGCAAGACCCGTCTCGTGACGCCAGGAGGGTCCAATGCCTGAAAAACCTCGCCCCGAGCGGCTTACCCAGAATCGCGTGGTTGCCCTGTTTACCGACGCATCCCGGCCGGACTGTCTTGGCTATCAGTATCTGGGCGATTGGAGCAAGCGCCCAAACAATGGAATAGCCAATCGCCCCATTGAAGCGGAATATCTCAGGGCAAATCTCGAGAAGCGCGGATATTCGGATGCCCACGTCTCCGCCGCGCTGCAGAAGCTGGAAACCGCCGCCGACACCACAGGCGTCACACTCTACCAGGCCAACATGCGCACCTATAACCTGCTGCGCTACCCGGTAAAGGTGCTGCTGGCACCGGGGCAGCCGCACGAGGATGTGCACCTGATCGACTGGGAGCATCCGGGGGAAAACGATTTTGCCCTGGCCGAGGAAGTCACCCTGAAGGGCGGCTATGAACGACGCCCCGATCTGGTTTTGTACATCAACGGTATCGCCATCGGCGTGATTGAACTCAAACGCAGCTCGGTGGAAGTGGCCGATGGTGTTCGCCAGTTGATCACTAACCAGGAAGAAATCTTTAATATCGGCTTCTTCAGCACGGTGCAGCTCGTCTTTGCGGGC
>JBFKAE010000259.1:0-2160 GCA_041621755.1 Sphingomonadaceae bacterium
CGCCATTGCCGAGGACACGCGGCCCGCCACCATCAAGCCTGCAAGCACGGGTCCCAGCTCGCGCACGATGGCGATGACGGTGACGGCAGGGACTGTGCTTTCGGCATTGAAGCGCGCGCCGCCGACATAGATTTGCTGTGCGAGCGCGGCGCCGGTGAAGAGCGCGGTAAGGCCGACGACGGGCAGCGAGAAATAGCCAATGGTCAGCATCTGTTCGATCAGGCGGCTTGGATAATATGGCGGGCGCAGCAACGAAAGCATCGCGCGCAGTGTAAACAGCGTGACGCGGCCAATACTCGCGAGCAGGCCAAGAGCGGCGCGACCGAGGGGAGAGAACAGGCGGATAAAAAATGTCATATGTAGATGCGCTCGTAGCGCGGGCCGAGGCAGGTTAAAAGCTCATACTGAGACAAATGTGACGCTGTGGAAGCGGTTTTGAGGTCGTAAGCGACCTCGACCCAGTCGCCTTCGCGGAGCGGAGCAGCCTCGGTGACGTCGGCGACGACGATATCCATCGAGACCCGGCCGACGATGGGCAGGCGTTTGCCTGCAACGATGATTTCACCTGCGCCGGCAAAACTGCGCAAATAGCCGTCGCCATAGCCAAGGTTGAACGCTGCCAGTCGTGTTTCGCGCCGCGCTTGCCAGGTCGCGCCGTAACCCACGATATCGCCAGAAGGGATCGTCCGGGTCTGGATGACCTGCGTTTCCGGTCGTACGACTTGCCGGATATGGCCGGACGCTGCGGGATTGGGGACGCCGCCATAAAGACCGAGGCCGGGGCGCACATGGTCGAACGCATAATCCTTGCCAAGACATACGCCGCCCGAACCTGAAAGACTCATGCGGACGCCGGGCAAGGTGCCTGCAATTTCGCGAAAGCGCGACATCTGTTCAAAATTCATCGGATTGTTCGGCTCATCGGCGCAGGCAAGGTGAGAGTGAACGATGTTAATATTCAACCCGTCAAGCATGTCGGTGCGAAAATCCCGCCATGAAATGCCCAGCCGGTTCATCCCTGTGTCGACCATCACGTCGCATGGCCGATTTGGCGCAATTTCACGCCATAATTGCAGTTGTTCGGGCGAATTCAGCACCGGAATCGCGTTTGATGCGCGTGCCACAGATGCCTGATCGGGAAGAACGCCATGCAAAATGCGCAGCGATGCACCGGGCGGAACATCGAACGCAGCGGCCTCTGCCCAGGTCGTGACGTAGAATATCGAACAGCCTTCCGTCGCCAGGCGTGCCGCGACCGCGTTGGCGCCAAGTCCGTAACCATTGGTTTTTACCGCCGCGCCTGTATCGACACCCGCGCGATCACGAAACCAGCGCCAGTTTGCAGCCAGTGCATCCATGTCGATTTTCAGGCGAAGGGGCGGATGGTCAGTCATTCACAAAAGCGATAGCGCCATGCATTCAAAAGCGCAATCAAGGGCTTGCAATCGTCGCTCAGCCCATTAATGTTCCTACTATGTTCTAGGCATTGAAAGACCGTTCTATGGCCCGCCCCAAAGCCCAATATGCCTGTCAGTCGTGTGGCGCGATCAGTCCGCGCTGGGCTGGGCAGTGCGTGGAATGCAAGGAATGGAACACGATTATCGAAGACGCCGGTGCGGTGGTGACGCCGTTTTCCGCCAAACAGACACTGGCGCGTGGCGGTACGGCGTTTCGCCTGCAATCGCTTGACGAGGACACGCCGCTGCCGGCGCGCCTGCCGACGGGGATCGCCGAACTCGACCGAACGCTTGGCGGCGGCATAGTGCCGGCATCCGCCATTTTGATCGGTGGCGATCCGGGGATCGGGAAATCGACACTGCTGCTTCAGGTTGCGGGGAAATTGGCGCTTTCAGGGAAATCCGTCGTCTATCTGTCAGGCGAGGAGGCGAGCGACCAGGTTCGCCTGCGCGCAAGGCGGCTCGGCCTTGGCAAGGCCGAGGTCGCTCTCGCCAGTGCTACATCGGTGCGCGATATATTGGCAACGCTTGCGCAAAGTGCGCCGCCCGACCTCCTCATCATTGATTCGATCCAGACCATGCATAGCGACATGCTTGAAGGCGCGCCCGGAACCGTCTCTCAGGTGCGCGCGTCGGCGCAGGAGCTGATCCGCTATGCAAAATCCAGCGGCACGGCGGTCGTGCTGGTCGGGCATGTGACCAA
>JBFKAE010000260.1:0-2129 GCA_041621755.1 Sphingomonadaceae bacterium
CGACCGACGACCGTCTGGTCGCAGTGGACGATCCTCTGTCGAATGCGGCGATGATCGCACGCATATTCATTCCCAAAGGTGCGCGGGTTTTGCCGATCGGCAGCGACAACCCGGATTACAAGGCTGCAGGCGTTGCCGCCGACGCACGATTGCAGGATTTGCACTGGCCGCCCGATCTTGTCTGGCTCGGCATGGGAGCGGACGGTCACACGGCGTCAATCTTCGCCGGTCCCGATCTTGACGAGGCTTTAAATGGTCCGAAGACACGACGCGCGCTTGGCGTCATGCCCGACCCGATGCCCGCCGATGCTCCTGTTGCGCGCGTCACCTTGTCCCGGGCTTCACTTGTGGCGGCCCGGACACTGCTTATCCTGATCACGGGTGAAGAAAAAAAGGCGCTTCTGGAAAAAGCCATAGAAGATGGCCCGCTATCGGCAACGCCTATCGGTCGCGTTCTTGCCGAAGTCACGGTGCCAATCGATATTCACTGGTGTCCGGCTTAAGGTCAGAGGCTGTTTAGCCTGCGGCAGGCTTGTTCGCTTCGACCGAGCGTGCGAAGGCATCGGTAAAATGTATGGCAATTTCGCCATCCTGTCCGCGCACGACGTGACCGGGGCGCGACCCCATGCGCACGGTCGACATAATGACCTCTGTACCGACGGGAATGATCGCCTGAGTCGCTATGCGGGCGCCGGTGATCGACAGGTCCATAACTTTGGCGCTCGCAGAACCGCCATGCCATTCAATGCTGGCCAGGTGATTGGTGGTAGCACGTACAGAGCTACGCGCATTTTGCGACGCATCTATCATACCTACTAATATACAAGAAAAGTGGTTAGCGGATAGTTACACAATCTCCTGCCACATGCGCTATCGACCAGGGCCTTTACTGCATTGCGATTTTAACGGTGACGCGTCATCACTACCGCGATGGCCGATCGGACCCTTTCAGCACGAATCGAACGCTTTGAAACAGCAGGCGCGTTCAACATTGCACGCGGCGCGAAAACCCATGTTGATGTTGTCGTTGCCGAAATATCGAACGACAATATGACCGGTCGCGGCGAAGCGACAGCGATCTATTATCTTGGCGAAAGCGCGCAAAGCGTCCTGGCGTCTATCAATAGCGTCGCCGGGCCTGTTTCAGCAGGCGCAGGTCGCCATGACCTTCAACATCTTTTGCCCCCCGGCGCCGCACGCAATGCAGTCGATGCGGCTCTTTGGGATCTGCAAGCGAAGCAAACCGGGGTTGCTGTCTGGCAGCGTATCGGCCTGTCGCGCCCCGGGCCGATATTGACGGCCTATACACTTTCGCTCGACGAACCTGGAATCATGGAAGCCGAAGCCCGCAAGGTTGCAGGCCGCGCGCTGCTCAAGCTCAAGCTGTCGGGAGACGGCGACATGGAACGCGTGGCCGCCGTGCACAGGGGCGCTCCGGGTGCGCGTCTGATCGTTGATGCCAATGAAAGCTGGGGCAATATCGATATTGAACGCTCCGCCGCCGCGCTCGTGCCGTTCAAGGTCGAACTCATCGAGCAGCCGGTACCGGCCGGTTCAGAACATTTACTCGAACATGTTCGCTCTCCCATCCCGTTCTGTGCGGATGAGAGCCTGCATGGCATGGACACACTCGACCGATGCCTTGGCCGATATCAGCTTATCAACATCAAACTCGACAAATGCGGCGGTCTCACCGAAGCCTTGCGCCTGATCGAAGCTGCCCGCGCTGCTGGACTTGGCATAATGACAGGATGCATGTTGTCGACCTCGCTCGGCATCGCACCTGCATTCTTTATCGGTGCCCAGAGCCAATATGCCGACCTTGACGGGCCATTGCTTCTGGCCCGGGACCGGGAAAACCCCATGCGGTTCGAGGGGAGCGACGTCCACCCCCCTGAACCTGCACTCTGGGGTTAACGCTCTATGGCGCGGGACGAAGCTCAGGGGGTGCAGCCAGAGGGTCGACCGCCTTGCCGTCGACACCGGCCAGAAAGCCCATTTGCGTTGGATAGGCAAAATCGATTTCCAACACTTCGAAGCGACGCATGATTGCCAGCATGATATTCTGCCGTGCCTGCATCATGTCGAAATAGCTGTCAGTGTTGACAAAAAAGACGATTTCGAAGTCG
>JBFKAE010000261.1:0-2056 GCA_041621755.1 Sphingomonadaceae bacterium
ACAACGCGCCGACATCGATACGATGATCGACGAGCTGCAACAGTTTGTCGGCATGGTCGAGGGGCTGGTTCCCGCCGCGTCTAACAAGAAAAGCTGAGGAGTCCCGATATGCCATCATACCGCGCCCCCGTTCGTGATACGAAGTTCGTGCTGAACGAAGTTATCAATATCGATAAATATGCGAATCTACCGGGCTTCTCTGACGCGACGCCCGACATGGTGAGCGCGATCCTCGAAGAGGGTGCGAAATTCGTCGAGGGCGAGCTGCAGCCGCTGAATCAAATTGGTGATCGAGAAGGGTGCACCCGGCACGAGGATGGGTCGGTGACAACCCCGACGGGTTTTAAAGGTGCCTACAAGGCCTTTGTCGAAGGCGCCTGGGGCACGCTCCATATGAATCCAGAATATGGCGGGCAAGGTCTGCCTTATACAATCAGCATGGCGTTTGAAGAATATATGTCATCGGCCAATATGGCATTTGGCATGTATCCCGGCCTTACCACGGGTGCGATCTCGTCGATCGAGGTCAAGGGATCGGACGAGCAAAAGGCAAAATATCTGCCCAATATGGTCAGCGGCAAATGGTCAGGAACCATGAATCTGACCGAGCCGCATTGTGGCACCGATCTTGGGCTAATTCGTACCAAGGCCGTCGATGCGGGCGATGGTACCTATAAAATCACCGGCACGAAGATTTTCATCTCGGCAGGCGAACATGATCTTACCGAAAATATCATTCATCTGGTGCTCGCGAAACGGGAAGGCGCGCCCGATGACGTAAAAGGCATTTCGCTCTTCATCGTCCCCAAGTTCATCGTCAATGACGATGGCAGCCTTGGTGCGCGAAACGGTGTTTCGTGCGGGTCGATCGAACATAAAATGGGCATTAATGGCAATGCGACCTGTGTGCTCAACTATGACGACGCGACGGGCTATCTTGTTGGCGAGCCAGAGCGGGGACTTGAGGCGATGTTCATCATGATGAACGTCGCCCGGCTTGGCGTTGGCATGCAAGGCCTTGCCCAGGGCGAAGTCGCTTACCAGAACGGTGTCGATTATGCGCTCGACCGGCGGCAGGGGCGGGCACTGAACGGCGCAGCCGATACTGAGGCCAAGGCCGATCCGATTATTGTTCACCCCGATGTACGGCGGATGTTGATGGATGCGCGGGCCTTTGTCGAAGGCGCGCGGGCCTTCTTGCTCTGGGGTGCGCTGCAGGTCGATCTGTCAAAAAAAGCGCAGACCGAGGAAGAACGCACCAATGCCGACGAGCTGATCAGCCTGCTGACGCCTGTCATCAAGGGTTATATGACCGACAAGGGCTTTGAAACGGCGGTCAACGCCCAGCAGGTCTTTGGTGGGCACGGCTATATCGGCGAATGGGGGATGGAGCAGTTCGTCCGCGATGCCCGCATCACGCAGATCTATGAAGGTACCAATGGCATTCAGGCGATGGACCTCGTCGGTCGCAAGCTTGGCCGTCATGGCGGCAAAGGGCTCATGCTGTTCGCCGAAATGGTGAATGGCGAAATTGCGAGCGCCAAGGAGATCGAAGCGCTGAAGCCGCTGGCCGAAAAGCTCGAGAAAGCCGGTAACGAAGTGCAGGCGGCGACCATGTGGTTGATGCAGAACGGTATGCAGAAGCCTGACAATGCGGGAGCAGGAGCGGTACCCTACATGCATTTGATGGGCATAGTTACGCTTGGTTACATGTGGCTGAAAATGGCGCGAGCCGCGTATGATGCACTTCAGAACGGCAGCTCGGATTCTCAATTTTACGAGGCGAAAATGACGACCGCGCGTTACTATATGGACAGGTACCTGCCCGAAGCAGGGGCGCTTCGCCGCAAGCTGGAAACCGGCGCGGACAGCATGATGGAACTACCCGCAGAAGCCTTTGCTCGCGGTTGATTTTTCAGGAGAGACAAGATGGCCGAGGCCTTTATTTACGACACAGTCCGCACACCCCGTGGCAAGGGAAGGGCGAATGGCAGTCTGCATGAAATCACGCCGATCCAGCTTGCCACGCAGGTCTTGCAAGCGCTGCGCGATCGAA
>JBFKAE010000262.1:0-2051 GCA_041621755.1 Sphingomonadaceae bacterium
ACGCTGGTCGCTGTTCGCTCCACCAGCAAAGGACTGTGCGGGATTGTCGCAAATCTAGCTGCTGATCGCGGTGAGATTGACCTTGATGCTCCAATTGCCGACTACTGGCCTGAATTTGCGACTGCCGGAAAAGCGCAGATGCCTGTGCGTTATATTCTTGACCATCGTGCCGGTTTGCCAGTCCTTGATGATCCACTGTGGCCCGGCGCGATCTTCGACTGGAAGGCCATGACGGATGCGCTTGCTGCTCAGAAACCTCTTTGGACACCCGGCGAAAAAGCGGGCTATCATACGTTCACCCAAGGGTTCCTGATCGGTGAAGTCATTCGCCGCGTCACCGGTAAGACGATTGGTCAATATGCGCGCAGCGAAGTGGCCGAACCGCTTGAAGCGGATTTTTACATCGGTTTGCAGCCAGACGAAGAAGCGCGTTGCGCTGAATTTCAGGATGTGGTCGCTGGCACGGTTTATGATCCGAAAAGTTCGCCCAGTCCGTTTGCATTGAAATTGCGGGCGCAGTTTCCTTCCGAATTGCAAGCGAACAGAGCACAATGGCGGCGGGCGGAAATTCCCAGCTCGAACGGCCATGCTAACGCACGTGGACTGGCGAGGACCTATGCAGGGCTGCTGGGTCTGGGCGGGAAGCGTTTGCTTTCAGAAGCCGCGATTGAGCGGATGCGGGCAGTTCAGCACGATTTGCACGAAATGGTTGGCAACAGGACGATCAGGCAGGGCATGGGTGTTATCGTCAATTCGCCGCCATGGGCTTATTTCGGACCGGAAAAGCATAGCTTTGGCTCTCAGGGCTTTGGTGGCTCCCTAGCGATGGCTGACCCCGTCAACAGACTGACGATCGGCTATGCGATGAACCAGCCTCATTTGACTTTGTCGACTGGAGAGCGTTCGCGCCGGCTTGTTGATGCAACATACAGGAGTCTTGGAAAATGAAACATCTGGCAGGCAAGACGGCCTTGGTCACAGGCGCTGCGAGTGGAATTGGCGCGGCGACTGCGGAACTTTTTGCTGCAGAAGGGGCGCATGTCACCCTTGCTGATATCAACGAAGACGGTGTGCAGGAAAAAGCAGAAGCTCTTGGCGCGTCACATCGTGGTATAAGGCTGGACGTGTCGGATCCTCGCCAGTGGAATGATCTGGCCCAATCGGCAATGTGTCCCGATATCCTTGTGTTGAATGCTGGTATATTGGCCCGGCCAGCGGGCGCGCCTTTGTTTGACGATCCCCTAAAGTGGGTGAATGCCGAGAATTTCCGGCGAATGGTCGACGTCAATATTGGCGGTGTGCTGCATGGCATATTGGCTTTATCGCCCAAAATGCGCGAGCGTGAGGGCGCTACGATACTGGCTGTTTCATCCGTGGCGGGCATTCGGGCGTACCGCCCTGATCCGATCTATTCGATGACTAAGCATGGGGTGATCGGCCTTTGTACGTCGTTGGCGCCGACTCTGGCCGAACAGGGGACGCGGCTGGTCGCTATATGTCCAAGTGGCATTGAGACAGGTATGGTGCCTCCTGACCTGCATCAGAAGCGTCAGGCCGAAGCCAGTTTCGCACCGCCCTCACACATGGCAAAATCGATATTGGAAATCTGGCAGCACGCAGAGGCTGGTGAAATCTGGCTTGGACGATCAAATGACCGACCGCGCCGTTATGTGCCCGCGCCACCACCAGAGCCGGGTGCATCGTGACACATCGGGTTTTAATCTACGCTGAGCGGCGCTTGATCTGATAACCTGCTTCCACGCGGTCGAATGCGTCTGCAATCCCCTCGTCCTTGAGTTTGTGACGTTCGATCTCGCCTTTGGATGCGGAAACGGGGAAGTCTCGAATGAAGCGCACGTAGCGTGGTACTTTGAAGTAAGCGATCCGTTCTTCGCAAAACTTGATGATCTCAAGTGGAGGCAGGGTCGCGCCTTCGCGCAGCTTTACCACCGCAACGATCTCGTCATCACCGCTGCGTTCCTCGAACACGCCAACGACGGCGCATTGGGCGACATCCGGGTGCAGCATGATCACCTGTTCGATTTCGATCG
>JBFKAE010000263.1:0-1983 GCA_041621755.1 Sphingomonadaceae bacterium
AAGGATCAGCCAACGTCCGATATCAAAGGGCGGCTTGGCTGTGGCCGCCGGGATCAATCCGTCTGTGCTGAGTGCTTCAAAGCTAAAGCGTGGGCCAAGGGCGCTTGTAAAGTTCAACGGACGGCGTGCATCGCCGCTTTGATAGATGCCAGCAGGCGTCGCTTTACTTGCCCGCGCCGTGTCCCAGGTACCGGGTGCGATTTCGATCCGGCGCGGTGGATCGAGCCATTCGCCACGTGCTCCGAGCATCCGCTCCAGAATCCACGGCTTGCCGCCCGAAATATCGGTGGCGCGCGGATTGTTGGCAAGTGGCAACAGGCGCGTCAGCAAGGATTCGAAAAAACCGGTCAGTGGAAAGCTGGACCATGACGGATCGGCGGCAGTGTGAACGAGGATAAGGAGACCCGCACCGTGGCGCGCTGCGCTGACCACAGGTGTGTCGTCGGCAAGCCAGGCCCAGCGCTCGACGCCGTTGTCGGACGCGGCGAGCAATTGCCGCGACACGCGGACTTCGCTGTTGATGGGCAGTCCGGCGAGCGGGCCGTCACCTGAAAACCCGCCAAGCGTCTGTGGCTCTTGCCACGACAAGACCCCGCCAAGCGCACGTGCACCGGTCCTGAGCGGAAGTGGCGAGAATGCCGAGTCGTTTGCCGCAATACGTGGTCCTGCAAAGAGAATGACGACCGCGCCTTTATCAACTCTGTGAAGCAAAGGCGCTGCCTGCACGTCGTTTGCGGCGACATCGACGGCGATGAACAGCGTTGCCGGATCATTTGCAGCCGTATCGAGGCTGGCCAGTTGGATGTCGGCATGCGGTTCAAGCGCGCGCCGGACGTAAAATCCGCCCGATTCAAGTGGCGGGGCATCGGATTCGCCTTCGATAATGACCACGCGCGGGCGGTTTTCGTCGGCATCGACAAGATAGGTTGCAGCAAGTGTGCCGCGTCCCGCGCTCAGACGCGAAACGCTACTGCGATCGGTGGCCGAAAGCGTGACCCGGGGCGTCGCCACGCCATTATCAAAATCAAGCGGTTCACGATGCAGGCGGTTGCCACGCGCGTCGATCAATTGCAGGCGGGTGGCGTTTGCAGGGTCTGCGGAAACGAGTTGCGCGGACCAGCCGTCACCGGTGCGCCCGGCGATGCGGAAAGCCGGATCGGACGGCGGAAAGCTGAGAATTTCGGCACCTTTAAGCGCGCGACGCAGCGCAGGTGCACCGCCATCTTCAAGCCCGTCAGCGATCCAGAGCGCCGCGCCGGGGGATGAAAGCTTGCCTGCAAGTGCAGCGCGGTCGGCTGCCCATGGCTGGGGCGCAAGTGCGGCAAGCTGCGCCCTTGCGGTATTGGCATCCACATAGGTCTGCTCGGGATTGCCCGCTATTGTCGGCACGATCCGGAATTGCGTTCCTGCGTAGACAAGTGCGTCGATACGTTTGGCGGCAGCCGCGACCATGCGTTCCCACGATGAAGCGGCAGTCCAGCCATTGTCGATCACGATGGTCAGCCGGGCCGGTGGTGGCGCGTCAGGAACGGCCTGCCAGCGCGGTCCGGCCAGTCCGGCGATAAACAGCGCGATCATGCCGATACGGAGCAGAAGCAGCCACCAGGGCGGGCGGGCGCTTGGCGGCGGCGGGATGTCGGCGGGACCGAGCAAGCGAAAAGAGGGCAGGCGCGTGCGCTGTGCAGCTGGTGGCAGCATGCGCAGTAGAAAATAGAGCGCGGGCAGTGCGACAGCGGCAACGAGCAGCCAGGGCGCAGCAAGGCTGAACCCACCCATCAGGCGGCCTTTCCGCGCAAAAAGGCAGCGGCCTTCCCAATTGTGCCATCAAATGCCGCATCGGTTGGAACGTCGATCAGTGTCCAGCCGGGCAGCGCATTTATTGCAGTGAGTCGCGCCATATGCGCCGTCCATGCCGCATGATAGGTCACGGCAAGCGATTCGGCACGACCGACTTCGCGGCTATCATCGTCAGCTTCGATCGCC
>JBFKAE010000264.1:0-1968 GCA_041621755.1 Sphingomonadaceae bacterium
CCGCCTGAAATCGATCAGCCGCGGCTATGCGAGCTTTGACTATGAACAGATCGGCCACCGCCCCGGCGACCTCGTCAAAATGAACATCATGGTGAACGCCGAACCCGTCGACGCGCTGTCGATGATCGTCCACCGCGCCGCCGCCGAAGCCCGCGGCCGCCACATGTGCGAGCGCCTGAAAGACCTGATCCCGCGGCATTTGTTCAAAATCCCCGTGCAGGCGGCGATTGGCGGCAAGGTCATCGCCCGCGAGACGATTTCAGCCATGCGCAAGGACGTCACCGCCAAATGCTATGGCGGCGACATCAGCCGCAAGAAAAAGCTGCTCGACAAGCAAAAGAAGGGCAAGGCCAAGATGCGCGAATATGGCAATGTCAGCATCCCGCAAGAGGCGTTCATCGCCGCGCTGCGCATGGGGGATGAGGGGTAAGCGGATCAAAGTGGGACTTTGATCCGGGAAGGCTCAGGCGGCGGGGCTTGCCCAGCTATCGAGCTTCAATCCGGGAATATCGGTAAAGTCGGAACCGTTCATCGTGATGAGCGTCAGATCGTGCGCAAGCGCCGTTGCGGCGATCATACGGTCGAGGATCAGGCGGCGCGAATAGCCGCAGGCCTCGACAATTTTGGCATAAGCGGCAAGCGCAGCCGTATCGAAGGGTATCGCCGCCATTTCGGCCAATATCGCGTCGAGGCGCGCGCGGCGGGACGCGGCCAGCGCCGGATCGTGATAGACACCGCCTTCAAGTTCAACACAGCTGATCACCGACAGGCGCGGTATTTCGCCGAGCGCACCGACCCGCGCGGTCACGCCATCATTCAGGTCGCGCAGGTGGATGGCGACGTTGGTATCGATGAGAAACGTCAAGGGTTATAAACCCGGTCGTTCGGGAATGTCGTCCGTATCACGAATTTCAAGCACGCCCGGCGCCGGGATCGCGCGCAGCCGTGCGATAAAATCGGCAAGCCGCTGCTTTTCCGCCGCCGCATTTTTCGCCGGTCGGATGATGAGCGTGTCGCCGTTTTTTTCGATGGTCACATCAATGTTCGCCCCGAACGCAACCTCCTTGGGCAACCGCACGGCTTCGCTGTTGCCGCTTTTGAATGTCTTGCTGGTGATAATGCCCATGCGAGGGGGGGTCCTTTTGTGTATACGTGTATATACACAATTTAGGTGAAGAGGGCAAGCAACTGCGCACACCGTGTCTGAGATTTATCACTGCGGAATGCTATGGCCGGTCTATCGGTCAAAAATAAAATCCTACTATAGTCCCAAGGGCAATGAATGAGAGCCGAAGGTGTTCGACCCGTTAGTGTTAACATTTTTGAGGATTTTGTTATAGATCCTATTAAGATAGGCGGTGAAGGCTGACCGGTGTCGTCAATATTTGCGAGGTGGGTTTTTTATGCCTGAAGATTATGAAATTAATTATATCGCAAATGTTACGCCCAACCATCTATATGTTTACCCAGCTAAGAACGGATCCGGAGCCTATGCTAAAATCGTAGGCGATAGCGAGCAGGTGATTGACGAGATTGATGTAACTGCTCGATTCAAATTGGCCGTTTCGACCTTCTATGTGCGTGATAAAGCGAATTTTGGGACGTTCAAGCTAACGAAACTACGCTACCATAAAACACATGGCTGGAGAGAGGATGGCCACATTCAAATCAATTCTTTCCAGTTGAATCAGATCAATGATTTTCTCTCAATCATATCGAAGTTAGACTTTAAAGATGCGCAGAAAACGAAAATCTCATTGGAGAATTTGGATCTCGACGCTTTGAATATGTTGTTGTGTAGCGCCGAAGGTCCGCAGGTAATTCGTAAACTTGCAGAGTCCCCCAACCTAACCCAAGATATTTATGCAGTCGCAGCAAAGCGCATGGTGCTGGAAGAATTTGAAACCAAGTTATACTCCGATGTATCGGAAACGCAGTGGCAAGAGTTTTTTGAAAGCAATCCATGGA
>JBFKAE010000265.1:0-1925 GCA_041621755.1 Sphingomonadaceae bacterium
AAATCCATCTTGCCGGTCACACCATCGAACATCACGCCAGCGGCCCGCTTCTGATTGATGATCACGGCAGCACGGTCGGTGACAAAGCATGGACACTTTACGACCGCCTACTTGAACGGATCGGCCCGCGCCCGACGCTGATCGAATGGGACACGAACATCCCGCAATGGGATGTACTGCGTGCCGAGGCCAAGGCCGCAGACAGGCGCATTTTATGGGCGGATTCACGCCATGCTGCATGAATTCCAGTCCCGCTTTGCCGCCGCGCTCGCCGCACCCACAATGCCCGCGCCACCGCCTGCGCTTGGCGGCGATGCCGAACGCCGGAAACTTGGCCTCAAAGTCTATCGCAACAACAGTGCCCACGCCCGCGTCACGGCGCTAAAGGACACCTATCCGGCCATCCTGCGGCTGGTTGGCGAGGATTGCATGAAGGCGCTTGCGCTCGACCTTGCCAGAAAACCACTGGAGACTGCGGACGCGCGGGTCTGGACAGCGCAGCTTCCTGAATTCATCACGTCAACGCCGCTTGCTGCCGACCTGCCTTACCTTGCCGACGTGGCAAAAATAGAGCGCGCATGGCTTCACGCCTATCACGCGGATGATCCCGATCCCGTCACTATGGACGCGGAAACCCTGGCAGAGTCTGTCCTCAAACGCGCCCCATCAACGACCGTCTGCCGCTCAGATCATGACGCCTTTGCCATCTGGCAGACCCAGCACGGCACAACGACAAAAAACGGCGCGCATTGCATCGTCTACCGTAACCAGATGCAGGTCATCGTCGAACCTTTGTCCGATAGCAGTGCAACGCACATCGCGGCGCTCGAGACTGAACAGCACGCGCTCGACTGGCTCGCCGCGCTTGAAGGCGATGATGTGACACAAGCGCTTGCCGGACGACTGCTCGCGGCAGGTGCGATACTATGTGAAGGGGAAACATCATGACCGCCACAGACCTTGGCAAACATCCGCTCGCCCGCATCAACAGACTGTTCGCCTACCTGCCAAACGACATTGTCTACCTGTTCGTTCGCATAGCCGCTGCCCACGTTTTCTGGGCGTCGGGCCGGACCAAAGTCGATGGTTTTGCGCTAAAACCCATCACCATAGACCTGTTTCGCGACGAATATGCGCTGCCGGTCATTCCGCCTGAAATTGCCGCTTACATGGCAGCGATCGCCGAACATGCGCTACCAATCCTGCTTGTCATCGGCCTTGCGAGCAGGCTTTCGGCTGCGGGTCTTGCCGTCATGACGCTGGTTATCCAGTTTCTGGTCTATCCTGACGCATGGTGGCCACAACACAGCCTGTGGCTCGGCCTGTTGCTTGTCATTGTGGCAAGCGGGCCGGGGCGGCTTTCCATCGATCATTTGCTGTCCCGCCGTGGCTAGCGCCGTATTCGCCTTGCACAGCCCTCCGCGCGCGTCCTATGTCGGCGCGAGTGGAGGAGCAATGTCGCGCAGTTTGTCGGATTGGGAACAATGGCTTGTCGCCGGACAAAAGGGCGACGCGCTTTCCTATCGGCGTTTTCTCGATGCCGCGCACGAGCATTTGACGCGCTATTTTTCGTACCGCGCTGCGCCCGCCGATGCTGCCGATCTGGTGCAGGAAACGCTGATCGCGCTTCACACCAAGCGTGCAACATATGACCCGGCCTTTCCGCTGCTACCCTGGCTCAACACCATTGCGCGCTACAAGTGGATTGACTGGCTGCGCAAGGTCAAGCGCGTGACCCATGTCGAACTTGATACCGAACAGCATGGCGAAGACCCGGGAGAACCTGCCGCTGCGCACGCGCTGTCGCTGCTGCTCGCACATCTTCCCGCTGCACAGGCCGAAGCCATTCGCCTCGTCAAGCTTGACGGCCTGACAATTGAAGAAACTGCAACGAAAACCGGCCAGAGTCTGTCTTTGGTTAAGGT
>JBFKAE010000266.1:0-1881 GCA_041621755.1 Sphingomonadaceae bacterium
CGCGATCGACCAGCAGGTCGCTGCGGGAGCGCCAATCGATGCGCAGGATGAACGAGGCGACACGCCGCTGATTGCAGCCGCGCTGGCCGGGCAGCTTGCCTCCGTACGGCGGTTGCTGGCTGCCGGTGCCAAGGTGGACGGGCGCAGCGACCGGGGCCTGACCGCTCTGCATGCGGCTGCGTATATGGGCCATCGCGACATTGTCGCCCTGCTCATCGCGCATGGTGCCGACATCGATGACCAAGACAACAAATTCCGGATCACGCCGCTTCACGCCGCGGCCGAGGAAAACCATCCGGATGTCGTCGCGCTGCTGATCTCTGAGGGCGCGGCTATAGATCCGAAGGAAGCGAATGCGATCACGCCTCTGTCGCGAGCCGGATGGAGGGAGCACTGGGAGGTCTTCGAGATGCTCAAGAAGGCCGGCGCAAGATGTCAGCCGGTGAATGTGGTCGGCCCGGACTTGTTCGAGCGCTGCATGGCGACGGGCCAGTAAATGCGCTGACGCACGGTCGGCAAAAGGAGAAGCCGTTATGACAAGATGGAATGAAACGCTCGGCACACTCGGCGGTGCTTTCATGCTCTCCGTCGCAGCTCTGGGTTCGGCGCCCTCCTGGGCCGGGGAAGTCAACACAGGTTATTTCGGAAATGTCGCGATCAAAGGTTACGATACGGTCGCGTATTTTACGGAAGGAAAAGCGGTCAAAGGCAACCCTGATTACAGCTACGAGTGGTTCGGCGCCGAATGGCACTTCTCGAGTCCCGAACACCGAGCGCTATTCAAAGAAAACCCGATTGCATATTCGCCACAATATGGTGGCCTGTGCTCGGATGGCGTGTCGTATGGCGGGATGACGGCGAACATCGATCCGGAGGCGTTCAGCGTTATCGACGGTAAGCTGTATCTCAATGCCGACGTGGGCGCGAAACAAGAGCTGGAAAACGATCCAGCGAGGATCGAAAGCGCGGAAGCGAACTGGCCGAAGGTCAAGAAGCGGTTTACAGGGAATTAGCCGGTCCGACCGTCGCGAGCATGATCGGCGTCACGTATACGTAGGGCAGGCCTGTCTGCTGCGTGTTTCGATAGACTTGGCCGCACACCTTTTTCCCCATGACATAGGCCTCGATCTGGAAACAAATCCAGTCACCTTCGACAGACCCGTGTCCGGACATGAAGGCTGCCGCACTGCGATAGGCAAACTGTCCCCTTTCATCGATGAACTGGTAGAACTCCACCCCGTTCCGATGCACACCGCGCCAGGTCTGACCGATCGTGAGGCGTCTCAATTCTTCGCCGCGGACCTGGTCGCTGGGATCGCCCTCAAAGCCATACGGCCATTCCGGCAACCCCATCAGCGGCAGGGTCTCGACAAAATGCGCACGGTCGCTGTCACGGGCGAAGAAATCGAACGCCAACCGAAAATAACCTTGGGTCATGTAGGCGGGATATAACTCGATCACGGGCGCCAGCGTCTGTCTCGCCTCGTCGACTTGACCGTTTCGCGCATAGGCAGCGGAAAGGAAGGCATACCCCGCCTCACTTCGCTGAACATCGCTGTCCGCGGCACCGGCTGCGTCGATCGCCGCTTGATAGTCCTTCGTGATAAAAAGCACCAAGGTCGCCAGTTCCCGAACATTGCGGGACGGTTGGGGGTCAAGGCGCAATGCACTGGCCATCGCTTCCTGACTTTCGGTCGTCCTACCGGCATAGGCGAGAACAACCGCGAGCTGCGCATGCGCTTCCGGATCGCTGGGTGCAAATGCCGTGGCGCTTCGGCCAGAGAGAATCGCCTCGGCATGGCGCTGCTCGATCAGCTGGATCGTCGCAAGCACCGTATAGGCGCGGCCGTTGTTGGGATCGAGGCTCAGCGCCTTGGCGGC
>JBFKAE010000267.1:0-1827 GCA_041621755.1 Sphingomonadaceae bacterium
CCTCAAGGGCGTGATCGACGTTGCCGACTTCAACGACCCGGAGAAGCTCGGCACCGGTAAAGAAATGGTTGATCGCCTCTCAAACCTTGTCGCGATCTTCAATCGCCCGGAGCTGGATTTTCGCAAGAACCGCGCCGATGGCGACGATATTCTGGGCGATGCCTACGAATACCTGATGCGCCACTTTGCTTCTGAAAGCGGCAAAAGCAAAGGTCAATTCTATACGCCTTCCGAGGTCAGTCGCATCATCGCGAAGGTCATCGGCATATCACCGCAGAATGCTGTTGCGTCCACCACGGCCTATGACCCGACCTGTGGATCGGGATCATTGCTTTTGAAGGTGGCCGCCGAGGCGGGCAAACATATCACCCTTGAGGGGCAAGAAAAAGATGTGACCACCGCCGGTCTTGCCCGCATGAACATGATCCTGCACGACTTCCCGACGGCCAACATTCTCAATGGGAACACGCTCGCCTCTCCCAAGTTCAAGGATGGCGAGAACTTACGGACCTACGACTTCGTCATCGCCAATCCACCGTTTTCGGACAAAACCTGGAGCACCGGACTCACGCCAGCGACTGATCCGTACCAGCGCTTTGAATGGGGCGAGCCGCCCGCTAAGCAGGGCGACTATGCCTACCTGCTGCACATCATTCGCTCGATGAAAAGCGCAGGCAAAGCGGCCTGCATTCTGCCGCACGGCGTACTGTTTCGTGGCAATGCCGAGGCAGTCATCCGTAAGCGGCTTGTTCGCTCAGGCTATCTTAAGGGGATCATCGGGCTGCCTGCCAACCTGTTTTACGGCACCGGCATCCCCGCCTGCATCCTGGTGCTCGACAAGGAAAATGCCCCGGCTCGCAAGGGCGTATTCATGATCGATGCCTCCAAAGGTTTCATTAAGGACGGCAACAAGAACCGTTTGCGCGAGCAGGACATCCATAAGATTGTCGATATCTTTACCAAGCAGACCGACACCATCCGCTATGCCCGCATGGTGCACTTCGATGAGATCGCCGATCCCAAGAACGACTACAACCTTAATCTGCCGCGCTACATCGACAGTACTGAACCGGAAGACATTCAGGACATCGATGGCCATCTGCGTGGGGGGATTCCCGACTGGGATATCAATGCACTGGATGCCTATTGGCAGGTGATCCCCGGCGTTCGGCAAGAACTCTTCGAAAGTGCTGGTCGCCCCGGTTATTCCAGGCTGAAGTCGCCCATTGCCACAGTGAAGTCGGCCATTCTGAGTCACAGCGAATTTACGTCATTCAAGACGACTGTGACCAAAAGCTTTGACGGGTGGCGCACCACCAATACGCCAGCCCTGAAAGGCTTTGATAAAGATGAACACCCCAAGGCGCTTATTGAAACCATTGCCGAAGACTTGCTGACAAGCTTCCGCACAGCCCCGCTGCTCGACGCCTATGACATCTACCAGCACCTCATGGACTACTGGGCTGAAGCCATGCAGGATGATTGCTACCTGATCGCCGCCGACGGTTGGGTGGCCAAGACCCAACGCGTCATGGAAGAGGTCAAGAGCGGCAAGAAAAAGGGTGAGATGAAAGACAAAGGCTGGGCTTGCGACCTGATCCCCAAGCCTTATATCGTCGCTCGCTATTTTGCGAAAGAGCAGGCCGAGCTGGATGCCCTCCAAAATGAACTGGATACGGTTAGCGCCAGCCTCACCGAATTGGCCGAGGAACACGGCGGAGAAGAAGGTGCGCTGAAAGATGTTTCCACCAAGGGCGACGCCCTTGAGGCCTATACCCAGGCGCTCGTCGCTGTGTGGAATGAGGAAGACAAAGCCGCAAGTCGCGC
>JBFKAE010000268.1:0-1679 GCA_041621755.1 Sphingomonadaceae bacterium
GACACATTCCTCGGCGGTGAGGATTTCGATGCTCGCATCGTCGATAATCTTGCTGACAATTTCAAGAAAGCCGAAGGCATCGACCTCCGATCCGACCGACTGGCGCTACAGCGCCTGAAGGAAGCCGCGGAAAAGGCGAAAATCGAGCTTTCCTCGGCGCAATCGACGGAAGTCAACCTGCCCTTTATCACCGCCGACCAGAACGGGCCAAAGCACCTTGTGCAGACGATCACCCGCGCGGATCTTGAAAAGCTTGTCGGCGAGCTCGTCAAGCGGACGTTGGAGCCCTGCAAGAAGGCGCTGAAAGACGCCGGACTAGACAAGAGCGATATTGACGAGATTGTGCTCGTCGGTGGTATGACCCGCATGCCGATGGTCCGCGCTGAAGTTGAAAAATTCTTTGGTAAGGAACCGCATGTTGGCGTCAATCCGGATGAGGTTGTTGCTATGGGTGCTGCCATTCAGGCAGGCGTCTTGCAGGGCGACGTCAAGGATGTGCTGCTTCTCGACGTGACGCCGCTGTCGCTTGGCATTGAAACGCTTGGCGGTGTGTTCACACGCATGATTGATCGCAACACGACGATCCCGACGAAAAAGAGCCAGACCTATTCAACCGCAGAAGATAATCAGGGTGCGGTGACCATCCGGGTGTTTCAGGGCGAACGCGAAATGGCGGCGGACAACAAGCTGCTGGGTCAGTTCGATCTTGTCGGCATCCCGCCTGCGCCTCGCGGCGTACCACAGGTTGAGGTCACGTTCGACATTGACGCCAACGGTATCGTCAACGTGTCGGCTAAGGACAAGGGCACCGGCAAGGAGCAGCAGATCCGCATTCAGGCGTCGGGCGGGCTGTCGGATTCCGACATCGATCAGATGGTCAAGGATGCCGAGCAATTTGCCGAAGAGGATAAAAAGCGCCGCGCACAGGCCGAGGCGCGCAACCAGGCCGATAGCCTTGTGCATTCGACCGAAAAGCAGCTTGAAGAGCATGGCGATAAGATTGACAGTGGACTGAAGGGCGAGATCGAAACCGCTGTTGCTGCCCTCAAGACAGCGCTTGAAGGCGATGATGTCGGAGAGATCGAATCGAAAACACAGGCGTTGATGCAGGTCGCGATGAAGCTTGGCGAAGAAATCTACAAGGCAGAAGCCGCTGCAGCCGAAGCTGGTGAAGCCGACGCGGCAGCCTCGGCCGAGAAGGACGATGATGTCGTCGATGCGGAATTTTCCGAGGTCGATGATGATGAAAAGTCGTAAGGCGGGTTGAATGTTAAAGGCCACCGTCATCCGGAAGGGGCGGTGGCTTCGCCATATGGGGGCGGACTGTAAATATGGTTGAAGCTGATTTTTACGAACTTTTGCAGGTCGATCGTTCTGCCGACGACAAAACGATCAAGTCGTCCTATCGGCGGCTCGCCATGCAATGCCACCCCGATAAAAATCCGGGCTGCGCAGAGTCAGAGGCAAAGTTCAAGGCGATCAGCGAAGCCTATGACTGTCTGAAAGACCCGCAAAAGCGTGCGGCCTATGACCGATATGGCAAGGCCGCGTTCCAAAATGGCGGCGCTGCGAATGGTGGCGGCGGCTTTGGCGATTTCGGCGACATTTTTGAAAATATCTTCGGCGATTTCATGGGCAGCGGTCGTGGCCGTCGACGCTCCGCCGCCGAACGTGGCGCC
>JBFKAE010000269.1:0-1637 GCA_041621755.1 Sphingomonadaceae bacterium
GCCGCGTAGCGAAGTGCTGAGTTTCGAGGAAATCGACCGGATTGCGTCTGCCTTTATCCGGCGCGGCGTTCGCAAGTTGCGGCTGACGGGTGGTGAGCCGCTGGTTCGTCGCGGTGTAACCGATCTTGTCAAATCACTGTCGCGTCATCTTGGTCACGGTCTTGATGAATTGACGCTGACAACAAATGGCAACCAGTTGACCAAGCACGCTCAGGCTCTTGCCGACGCTGGCGTGCGGCGCATCAATGTCAGCCTTGATACACTCGACGCGGAGCGCTTTAAAACCATAACCCGCTGGGGCGATATTCGCCGGGTACTTTCAGGCATCGAGGCTGCCCGCGATGCGGGCCTTCACGTCAAGATCAACATGGTGGCGCTGCGCGGCATCAATGATGACGAGATCGAAACCATGCTGGCCTATTGCGCGGATGGCGGACACGACCTCGTCTTGATCGAAACCATGCCGATGGGTGCGATCGACGAGGATCGGGTCGATCGCTATTTACCACTATCCACCATCCGCGCGCAGCTCTCGGAAAAATATGAGATCATTCCGCTTTCCGATAATACTGGTGGCCCTGCCCGCTATGTCCGCATTGCCGAAACAGGCCAGCGCCTCGGCTTCATCACGCCGCTGACGCATAATTTCTGTGAAAGCTGCAACCGTGTGCGACTGACCGCAACCGGCCAGCTTTACATGTGCCTTGGCCAGGATGATCGGGCCGACCTGCGCGCCGCCGTACGCCGTGCTACGGACGATGATGCGCTCGACGCGGCCTTGACCGAGGCGATGACGCGCAAGCCCAAAGGCCATGACTTTGACATAGGCCGTGGTCAGCCCAAAGCCGCCGTAGCACGCCACATGAGCGTTACGGGCGGATGAGCAAAGGTACAGAGGCAATCAAGGTCGGGCTTGCAATTTCATCGACGGCCGCCGCACACAATGCTGCGGCCGCGCTTGGTGATGTCTTTGACTGGACGCCGATCGATCGTGCCGACGTCATCATCGCGCTTGGTGGCGATGGTTTCATGCTGCACACGCTGCACCAGATGTTGCACCGGCGACAACAGGCCAAGGTCTTTGGCATGAACCTTGGCACGGTTGGCTTTCTGATGAACGAGTTTCGACCCGACGGGCTTGCAGAACGTCTGGCCAACGCGAAGTCGTTCACGCTGCACCCGCTACAGATGGACGCGACGTCGATATCTGGCGAGCACGTATTGTCGCCAGCGATCAACGAGGTCTCGCTGCTCAGGGAAACCCGTCAGGCGGCAAAAATCGAAATCGCAATCGACAATCGCGTGCGCATGTCCGAACTGACCTGTGACGGGGTCATCGTCTCGACGCCAGCCGGGTCGACGGCTTATAATCTATCTGCAAACGGCCCAATCCTGCCGCTGCAATCGGACCTTCTGGCACTGACACCGATCAGCCCGTTTCGTCCCAGACGGTGGCGCGGCGCGCTCATTCCCGACACATCCATTGTCGAGTTCCGTATTCTTGAACCCGCCAAGCGTCCGGTCAGCGCCGTCGCCGACCAGTTCGAATTGCGCGAAGTCTCCAAAGTTCGTGTCTCGACCGACCGTTCCATAACGCTCGAGCTAATGTTTGACCCCGAATATGCGCTGGATGATCA
>JBFKAE010000270.1:0-1613 GCA_041621755.1 Sphingomonadaceae bacterium
AATTGTGGTGGATGCCACAGCAACAAATTTGACACCATTTTCTCTACCCGAGACCCCACGCTTTAACACGCATTCTCAACGCCGAGCCAACGCTTAGGCGCCGGTTCACGACAAAACAGGGCGAATATGATACGGTGACAATCAGTAAAGCCGCTGGCTTTCGGCGGGTTCATGTCAGTAGTGGGAGAAATCCTTCGGGCTTGGGGATTTGGTCATGGTAGCCATGCTGAGTCGAGATCGCGAGAGATACCCGCATTTTATCAGATGGTTAGGGCGTGAATTTCCCAAGGTGAGTAGCGACTCTATGGTCTGGGGAGCTTTCAAGAACTGCTCGGGCTGGGATGACGCCAAGGCGCGCTACAGGATCCGGCTCAGGACCAACCCCTATATCATCGTCGTACCGCAGACGGCGCTCAAGTTATACTCGGACATGGCTAACCAACCCAACTGCGTCGTATACGGAGGCGTGAATCCGAGCTTTCCGAACGTGATCTATCTTTATGACCGGATCGTCCGGACATTCCGTCCGACCGACTTTTCCCATCACCTGAGCATGGAATGCGTCTTGCTGCACGAACTGGTTCATATCGCTTGGGCTTCGAGCGGGCGGCCTGAGCCGACTGAGATGGGCGACAGGTTCGAGCAGGAAGCCTATGGCAGGAGCCTACTGGCGCATTACGACTTTGGCGCCATGCCGCAGGACATTGCGCTCGACATCGAGCTCAGGCGAAGCGGGATGGGGACCGCGAATATGTTCGATGATCTCGGCCTTTAACCACAAGAAAAACAGCGGCAGCAATCAAAACCGACGCGTAGAACTCGCGATAAGATAGTCGGCCACACATCGCTAGTTACGACACAATGTTACTTGGAGGAGGATATGCGCTGGCGAACGCGACAACAGCATCAGCATTATGTACGGATGACCGAGTACCTGAGAGACCTACCACAATATCTTTCCCTGAACCAACGTATCAAAGCAGCTTTCATGGATTACAGCGGGTTTAGCGAAGCGCAGGCGCTGCACGTGGCGACACTCGGGCAAAGGCCACTTTTCCAGGTTGACATGATCGCTATCAATGGCCAGCGGGTGACGGCCAACGGATCGCACTACCGCGGCCTCATCACGATCGACGTCGACATCGGAAACGAGATGGAAAACCAGACTTTCCTCGGTGAAGGATCGGCACGCGTCCTTCTCTACGCCACTTGCCTGCACGAACTTGTTCATTTTGGTCGAGAACAGAATGGTTTGCCGGTGACGATCAACGGCGACGAAGCCGGAAAGATTTTTGAGTGCAGAGCTTATCAGGGCGACATCAACTGGGACGGGTCGTCGTCAACGCTCACGCAAAGCCGCAGTGGAAGGTATCAGGGTGTGCCGTGGCGCTGCCCATTATCTGCCCTATACGGCTCGCGCTCGCAATTGACTTGGACTCCGCCGTGATCGTGCGAGGGCGGTGCAAGGTGAAACCTCGGGTCATGTCGCCCACTGGCACAACCGAGACCAACCGCCTGCTCGCGTGGTAGGTCTGCCTATCACCGGTTTGCCGCCCTTTGGGCACGAATGTCGGCTTAACGGCGCGTTCGAGACCCGAACTCGTCGAGCGCGC
>JBFKAE010000271.1:0-1571 GCA_041621755.1 Sphingomonadaceae bacterium
GTTGGGCGGATACAGCCCGGTGACGATAAGAATGCGCCGTGTCATGCTGCTTCATCTCATTGCATGTGCTGGCATGGCTTCGCAACACTGGACGCGGACGCGCGTTCGCCATATCTCACCGCGCATGACCACACCCACATCCGTTCATATCATCGGCGGCGGCCTTGCCGGCTGTGAAGCTGCATGGCAACTCGCCCGCGCGGGAGTCTCCGTCATCCTGCACGAAATGCGTCCGGTTCAAAAAACCGATGCGCACCAGACCGATGGTCTTGCCGAACTCGTCTGTTCGAACAGCTTTCGCTCCGATGACCCTTCGGCCAGCGCGGTTGGCGTGCTGCATGAAGAAATGCGCCGTCTTGGTTCGCTGATTTTACGCGAAGGCGACGCCTGCCGCGTTCCTGCAGGCTCTGCACTTGCCGTCGACCGCGACAGCTTCTCGGCGCGCGTGACAGCAGCCATCGAAGCCGAACCGCTGATCGAACTGCGCCGCGAAATCGTCGAAGGTCTACCGCCTGCTGACTGGGGGCAGGTCATCATCGCGACCGGGCCTTTGACCGCTCCGCCGCTTGCCGAAGCCATCCGCGCGCGCACTGGCGAAGACGCATTGGCGTTTTTCGACGCGCTCGCCCCCATCGTCCACCGCGATACGGTCGACATGGACATTGCGTGGTTTCAGTCGCGCTATGACAAGGGCGACGGCAAGGATTATATGAACTGCCCGATGACAGAGGCACAATATACCAACTTCATTGCCGCTCTCGTCGCTGCCGAAAAAACCAGCTTCAAGGAATGGGAAGCCGACACACCCTATTTTGAAGGCTGTATGCCGATCGAAGTCATGGCGGAGCGCGGCCCCGAAACGCTGCGCTATGGCCCGATGAAACCCGTCGGACTTACCAACCCGCACACGGGCATCAAGGCCCACGCAGTCGTGCAGTTGCGACAGGACAATGCGCTCGGCACGCTGTGGAACATTGTCGGTTTCCAGACCAAGATGAAACATGCCGAGCAAGTCCGCGTCTTCCGCACCATTCCGGGGCTGGAAAAGGCGGAATTCGCGCGCCTCGGTGGACTGCACCGCAACACGTTCATCAAATCGCCCGAACTTCTCGATTCGACATTCCGCCTGAAATGCGAACCACACATCCGCTTTGCCGGGCAAATCACCGGCTGCGAAGGCTATATTGAAAGCGCCGCCGTCGGTCTCATGGCCGGCCGCTTTGCGGCTGCGGACGCGCTTGGTCAAACACCCGACCTGCCGCCGCGCACAACCGCGCTCGGCGCGCTGCTTGCGCACATCACGGGCGAGGCCAACGCCGAAACCTATCAGCCTATGAATGTCAATTTCGGCCTGTTCCCGCCGTTCGAACAGCGTGTGCCCAAAAAACAGCGCAAAGCTGCCTATGCTGCGCGCGCTTTATCAGACCTAGACACATGGATCGCTGCCTGAACCGACAGGACGCGCCCGCAGCGCCCGCGGTCCCTCGACTACGCTCGGAATGATATGAGGTGTGGGTGTGAAATGAAAATTTCCGTTACCCAAAAAGGTTCATCATCCCGAGCGTAGTCGA
>JBFKAE010000272.1:0-1533 GCA_041621755.1 Sphingomonadaceae bacterium
CATGCGCTCTGCATAAGCGGTTGCAGATTCGAGGCTGTCGAAGCGCAATTTCAACTGGCGATTGGTGTCGGCAGAGCCGCTCCAGCCTGTCAGCGGGTCATGTTGCGCGCCGCCGACGGGTTCATATTCGAAAACCCAATCGTCGGTCCACGCCTTGCCGCTTTGCATCGCGTTTTTCGCGCGTTGATAAATACGTGCGCTCATCAAAGCCTTCTCATCCCAGTCCGGTCGCTGCAAATGGCGCATCGACCGCCATGCCGTCAAGCCGCTAATAGGCCCGCGCAATCGCAAAACGCACAGTTTCGATCATCGCGGTCTTCGCCGCGCCATTTGGCATGTCGGCAATCGCGTCGATCGCCAGCTCGCCATAATGCCGTGCGCGTGCCAGCGTATCGGCAATCGCGCCGCATTCGCCAAGTCGTGTTATAGCCTCGCGCAAATCATCGTCCGATGTCCGTCGCCCCTCCATCGCGTCGCGCCAGAACGCGCGCTCGGCATCGTTGCCGCGGCGATAGGCAAGGATCACTGGCAGGGTCAATTTGCCTTCGCGAAAATCGTCGCCAACGCCTTTGCCCATAGTTTCCGCGTCCGATGAATAATCGATAGCGTCGTCGACAAGCTGGAACGCGATACCAAGATTACGGCCATAGCTTTCCAGCGCCGCTTCGCATGTTTCGTCGCGCTCGGCGACAACAGCGGAAATCTGGCAGGCAGCGGCAAACAAGACGGCGGTTTTTGCAGTAATGACGTCGAGATAACGCTCTTCTGTCGTTTCGATCTGCCGCTGGGTCATCAACTGGTTGACCTCGCCTTGCGCAATGATCGCCGACGCGGATGACAGAATTTTCAGCACACGCAGGCTGCCGTCTTCGACCATCAGCTCAAAGGCGCGGCTGAACAAAAAGTCGCCAACGAGGACCGTCGACTGATTGCCCCAGATCAGATTCGCAGCCGTCTTGCCACGACGCAGATCCGATCCGTCAACCACATCATCATGCAGCAAAGTTGCAGTATGGATAAATTCGACCGAGGCGGACAATTTATGATGCCGATTTCCAGCATAGCCAAGCAGCCGCGCACTCGCCAGTGTCAGCATCGGCCGCAATCTTTTGCCGCCGCCTGAAATCAAGTGTCCGGCAAGCGCGGGTATCACCACCACCGGACTTTGCATGCGCTCGAGAATAATCTGGTTAACCGCGTTCAATTCGGGCGCGACGAGGTTCATCAGACCATCAAGCGACGGCGCAGGTTCATTGGGTTTCAGGTGATGGATTGTCGCGCTCACTTCATTTGTCCGTCAGTGTTATGCAATAGCTGTTTCCCAATGCTATATTGGCAGGGCTTTGTCACCGCGTTAGATCGACGCGTTTTATCATGGGGGAAGAATGCAGGCGGCAACACAAATTCACGACACGCGCCTTGCCGCGTATCGCGACAGCATCGACAATATCGATGCCGCACTTATCCATATGCTGGCCGAACGCTTCAAGATCACGCAGGCTGTCGGCGAGTATAAGGCGGCAAACCACCTAC
>JBFKAE010000273.1:0-1416 GCA_041621755.1 Sphingomonadaceae bacterium
AAAGTCTCGGCACCCTTGAACTGTACGCTGACTTTCTGGTCGGGGGTCGTGCGAATTTGCCGGGGCATATAGGCATCCGTCCCGGACTCGAGCGCGTTCTGGATGAATGCGACGGCTTTGTCGATTTCATAACCAAGCTGGTGCTTGCCGATATGCGCAAGGGCGGCCCGGCCAAGTGTGGCGGATCGCGTCACGATGGCGAGCGCCGCGGCACTGGCGTTGCGTTCACGCACGGCCTGACGCAAATCTTCCATATTGCCGTTGAGCGGGAATTCTTGCGATGCGCCAATCCTGACGCCTGTTACCTGACGGAATATGGCGATGCGGTCGAAATGATTGGCCAGGATTTGCTGGATCGGTCCGTCTTTTTTGGGGCAGGTGGCGCTGACAATTTTGCGGTATGCGGCCTGTCGTTTGCGGGCAAGGTCGCTGCGTTCCCTTGCGGTTGTCGCAATTTCTGTATTGAGCGCCTCGTGTTCATCGATCAGCTTTTCAATGCGTTTCACGTCGGCAGGTGACCACGCGCCACCATGGCATGCGATCGCAAAGCCCGCGTTCACGATGACGGAAGCCACGATCTGCGCAAGATCGCGGGCCTCGAACGAAGCGACACGCCCTCTCTGGTTGGTTTCTGCAATAACCAGCCCTTCATTTTGGAGCAGGCGAAGCGCTTCACGAATTGGCCCACGGCTTGTGTTGCACTGCTTGGCAAGGCTTGCTTGCGGCAATTGTTCCCCGGATTTCAATTCGCCCGACAGGATTTTCGATTTGATCCACTTGTACGCGATCTGCACATTGTTGCGGTCAGATTGCGCAGCTTTGCGGGTTTGCTGTCGAGATTTGGTGTCGGAAACAGGTTCGGTCATAACATTATCCGGATTCAACTGTGCAGGCGGCGGGCGTCCTCCAATCCACGGGAAACGCAAAGTGGTGACACTTCATATGTGTGGTTATCGATTGTGCGGTCAATCTTCAACAAGCCAGAGTATGCCTCCCGACTTTTCTTGCGTGATTGAAATTTTCTGATTGGAGTAAGTGGTGATCTGGCGGAGGCGTGTAGTCGCGCTTTCCGCGCCGAGGGCGGCTCTTGAAAAGGCGAGGGCATTGTCGATGATGGAACTCCATCGCAGGGCCTTCATTTCTTCCAGAGCGGTCTGCCCGATATTGGCAATACGATGTGTAATCGCAAGCGCCATAGCGCGCGTGTCACGGTTTGAAATCGCATCGTTCATGGCGTCGATAAAGTCGCTCGATAGAGGAAAGTCGGGGGTCATGCCTCCGCTGGACTTCATCATTTGGCGGAAAATCGTGATCCGGTCGAAATGATTGTCCAGAATTTGCTGCGTCGGGCTGCCGGCATGTGCGCAAAGCGCCATGACAAGCGCACGGTGGATATTGCGCCTGTGGGTGTTCAGC